>SVGC01000019.1 GCA_015056495.1 Butyrivibrio sp. | reverse complement strand
AAGACTATCCACTTCTTTGAGATAAGGATAATCTTTTTTGTATTTGGCAGGTGTTACAGTTGGAAACTTACCTGTAATCTTATAGCTTTCAATCTTATCGGAAAGCATGAGGTTATAGATCTTACGGCAACAGCCAAAGGTCTTGGCAAACATAACACTTTGTTCAGTTGTGGGATATGCTCTGTATTTGACAGCTCTGTTCATGTATATAATTATAACAAACATTTGTTCTTTTGCCTACATAATAAGTGCCGTGTTTATCACAATTCATCCCACCACCTATAGAGGTGGTGGATTTCTTGCTCACGGCGTGTTAAAAATAAGCCGGATACTATCTTAATACGTCAGATGAAATAATGGTAGTTCTAATATTTGTAAATTTTAGAACGTAAAAATGGTTGCTGCTCAGAGGTAGCAGGAAGCGCTACGCCGCTGACTGCGTAAAAAATGATTCAGAAGTGAGCGCATTCCTCGCTAAAGGCGATTTGGAATGAATGCGCGAATTTGTTACTGAAGCGAGCTGTTCGAGTGAACAGTAACTAAAAAATGGATTGTTTGAAAGTGGTAATATACAATTTGTATATATACAACTTATAAAATATGTATACTTTTACAAGCCATATTCGATTGACATAAAAGATGACAAATACTATGATTAATATCGCAAAGAACAAGCAATGAGCGATACACGAAATATATATATTAAGTGTACAACTTGCTAAAAATAACACAACTTGTATAAAAAATGGATTAAAATGGCGAAATATAAGGTAATAATAGATTGGTTAAATAATGAGATAAATGCAGGAAGACTAAAGGATGGAAGTAAGATCCCATCTGAAAATGAGCTTGCAGACAGATTTTCTCTCAGCAGGCAGACTGTAAGGCATGCAATTGCTGAACTCTCAGAGGCAGGGATACTTACAAGCATACGTGGAAGTGGCACGTATGTGGCAGGGCTATCTGCGGAAGGCAGTGACAAAAAGAGAGTGGGAGTTATCCTGACATATGTAGATGGGTACATCTTTCCAAAAACTATACAAGGTATAGAAAAGGGGCTCAGCGCACACGGATATTCTATTGAACTGTCTTTTACCAATAATACGGTAGAAAAAGAGCGCAGCATATTGAAGGACATGCTTGGCAGAAATGATGTGGCAGGACTTATAATCGAGCCTACCAAGAGCGCACTGCCTAATCCAAATATCGATCTGTACTGTGAACTAAAGAAAAAAGGTGTACAGATACTATTTGTTAATAGCACTTATCCCGAACTGGATATGCCTCATGTATCACTTGATGATAAAGATGGTGCTTATCGGGCAGTTAAGTTACTCATAGATAACGGGCACAAAAACATTGGATGCATATTGAAGCTGGATGATGGACAGGGTCACGCTAGATATAGCGGATATGTCAAAGCTCTTCATGAAGCCGGTTATCTCATAAGTGAAGAACACGTAGTGTGGCTCGACAGCATTGAATATAGAGACATTGATCAGGCAAGGGACAAGATATATAGCAGACTTTCAGGTTGCAGTGCCGTTTTCTGCTACAACGATCAGGTCGCAGTTGAAGTGATACGACTACTAAAGGACAAAGGTATGGAGCTGCCAAAGGATATGTCCATTGTCAGCATGGATGACTCTGATCAGGCAAGGGTAAGTTCGCCGCAACTATCATCAGTTCCTCATCCAAAAGAGCGACTTGGTGAAAAGGCTGCAGAGAATATGGTCAGGCTTATACATCATCCGGACTGCAAGGCAACTTTCGAGTTTAATGAAGAAATAGAAATAAGAGATTCAGTTTTAGCAAACATTGATTAGAAATAAAACAAAAAAACTAATAGCATTAGGAGGAAGAGAGTAATGGAAAAAAAGAATTACAAAATTTGGTTCTGCACAGGTTCACAGGATCTGTATGGAGATGAGTGCCTTAGAAAGGTAGCTGAACACTCACAGAAAATCGTAGAGGAGCTCAACAAGACAGGAAAGCTTCCATTTGAGCTTGTATACAAGCCGGTACTTATTTCACAGGCTTCTATCAGAAAGACATTGAACGAAGCTAATAATGATCCTGAAGTAGCAGGTGTTGTTACCTGGATGCATACATTCTCACCAGCCAAGATGTGGATCATCGGACTTCAGGAATACAAAAAGCCACTGTGCCATCTGCATACACAGTTCAATGAAGAGATTCCTTATGACACAATCGATATGGACTTCATGAACGAGAACCAGTCAGCACATGGTGACAGAGAATATGGTCACATCGTATCAAGAATGGGCATCGAGAGAAAGGTCATCGTAGGTCACTGGTCAGATCCTGATGTTGTTTCTGAGCTTGCAGATTGGATGACAACAGCTCTTGGTGTTATGGAATCATCACACATTAGAGTTGCCCGTTTTGGCGATAACATGAACAACGTTGCTGTTACAGAAGGTGACAAGGTTGAAGCTCAGGTTAAGTTTGGCTGGGAAATTGATCACTACAATGTAAATGACCTTGTAGAAATCGTAGATGCTGTATCAGCTGCAGATGTTAATACTCTTACAGATGAGTACTACAGCAAGTACAAGATCCTTCTTGAAGGCAGAGATGCTGATGAGTTCAGGAGACACGTATCAGAGCAGGCAAGGATCGAGATCGGACTTGAGAAGTTCCTGACAGAGAACGACTATCATGCAGTAGTAACACACTTTGGTATGCTGGGTGGTCTTAAACAGCTCCCTGGTCTTGCAATCCAGAGACTGATGGAAAAAGGCTACGGCTTTGGTGCAGAGGGTGACTGGAAGACAGCAGCACTTGTACGTCTTATGAAGATCATGACAGAAGGCAAAAAAGATGCCAAGGGTGTTTCCTTCATGGAAGACTATACATACAACCTCGTAAAGGGTAAGGAAGGAATCCTTCAGGCACACATGCTTGAGGTATGTCCTACAATCGCTGATGGCGATATCTCAATCAAGGTACAGCCTCTTTCAATGGGTAACAGAGAAGATCCTGCTCGTCTTGTGTTTACAGCAAAAGAAGGTGCCGGTATCGCTTGCTCACTTGTTGACCTTGGCAACAGATTCAGACTTATCATCAATGCAGTTGATGTTAAAAAGACAGAGAAGCCTATGCCTAAGCTCCCTGTAGCTACAGCATTCTGGACACCACAGCCAGATCTTAAGGTAGGTGCAGCAGCATGGATCCTTGCAGGCGGAGCACACCACACATCATTTACATATGACCTCTCAGTTCAGCAGATGGTTGACTGGGCAGATGCTATGGGCATTGAGTCAGTTGTTATTGATAACAATACTAATATCAGAGACTTCAAGAACGAACTTCGTTGGAACTCTGTAGTATACAGATAATTACTCTCATAACACGCATAAAGAGCTGCGGCAAGGATTTGTCGCAGCTAAAAATAGTAAAAAGGGGATATTTATGGCAGACAACAAACAACTTATTGCGGAGGGCAAAACAGTCCTCGGTATCGAATTTGGTTCAACAAGAATCAAAGCAGTGCTCACAGATCTAGAGCACAATCCAATCGCTTCAGGTTCACACACTTGGGAAAACAGGCTGGATAACGGAATCTGGACATATACTTTGGAGGATATCTGGGGTGGACTTCAGGACTGCTATGCAGAACTGGCCAAAGACGTAGAGAAAAATTACGGAGAGAAACTTACAAAAGTAGGAGCGATGGGCTTTTCAGCTATGATGCATGGCTACATGGCTTTTGACAAAAATGATACACTTCTTGTTCCATTCCGTACATGGAGAAACACTATCACAGGACAGGCAGCAGAAAAGCTCACATCACTATTTGGATTTAATATTCCTCAGAGATGGAGCATTTCACATCTGTATCAGGCTATCCTGAATGGTGAAGAACATGTCAAGGACATTACATTTTTCACAACTCTTGCAGGATACATCCACTGGCAGATGACAGGAGAAAAGGTACTGGGTGTAGGCGATGCATCAGGTATGTTCCCAATCGATTCATCAACATGCGACTACAATGCAGCTATGCTCGATAAATTTGACGAACTTATTGCAGATAAAAATTTTGCATGGAAGATAAGAGACATCCTTCCAAAGTCACTTCCAGCTGGAGCTGCAGCAGGAACACTTACAGCAGAAGGCGCTAAAAAGCTTGATCCTACAGGTACACTTCAGGCAGGTATCCCGGTATGTCCACCAGAAGGCGATGCAGGAACAGGTATGGTAGCTACTAACTCTGTAGCTGAGAGAACAGGTAATATATCAGCTGGAACAAGCGTATTCTCTATGGTTGTTCTTGAGCATGATCTTAAGGAAGTACATCCTGAGCTTGATCTTGTAACAACACCAAGCGGTGAGACAGTTGCAATGGTACACTGCAATAACTGCACATCTGATCTGAATGCATGGGTTGGACTCTTTAGAGAATTTGCCAAGGCAACAGGTAATGACATAGATGACAACACTCTCTATGGCACACTTTACAGAAATGCTATTGAAAATGGAGACGCTGATTGCGGCGGACTGCTTGCTTACAACTACTTCTCAGGTGAGAGTATCACTGGATTTGATGAAGGAAGACCTCTTTTTGTCAGAAGACCTGATGATAAGTTCAACCTTGCCAACTTTATGAGAACACACCTGTATACAGCACTTGGAGCTCTCAAGGCAGGTAACGACATACTGCTCAAGGAGGAAGGCGTCAAGGTAGATTACTTCTACGGTCAGGGCGGATTCTTCAAGACCAAGGGTGTTGGTGACAGAGTAATGGCAGCAGCCCTCAATGCACCTATCAAGCTCATGGAGACAGCCGGAGAAGGCGGTCCTTGGGGACAGGCAATCCTTGCTGCATATATGCTTCAGAAAGAAGACGGAGAATCTCTTAAAGATTATCTTGCAAATAAGGTATTTAAGTCAGGAAATGTACAGACTCAGGAACCAATTGCTGAAGATGTAAAAGGATTTGATGAATTCATGAAAGATTACAACGCAGGTCTGGCAATCGAAAGAGCTGCAGTTGATAGCTTAAAGTAATAATATTATTATCAATAAAAATATGGGGTATTGAAATGAAAGTTTTGATACTCCATATCTGTTAAAGAGGGAAAAGATGTTAGAAGAACTTAAGAAAAAAGTATATGAAGCAAATATTCTGCTTCCAAAGTACGGCCTTGTAACTTTTACATGGGGCAATGTAAGTGAAATAGACAGAGAGAGCGGACTTTTTGTTATTAAGCCAAGCGGCGTTGACTATGAGACAATGACTCCTGATGACATGGTAGTCATGGACCTTAATGGCAACAAGGTAGAAGGCAGGCTCAATCCATCATCAGATACACCAACACACGTTGAGATATATAAGGCATTTAAAGATATCGGCGGCGTAGTACATACACATTCTTCCTATGCTACAAGCTGGGCTCAGGCAGGCAGGAGCATTCCTTGCTATGGAACAACTCATGCAGATTATTTCTACGGAGAGATTCCATGCGTAAGATGTCTTACAAAAGAAGAAATTGAGGAAGCTTATGAAGAGAATACAGGACACCTGATTGTCAATGAATTTAACAGAATGGGAAAAGATCCTGTTGCAGTTCCCGGAGTTTTGTGCAAAAATCATGGTGTTTTCACATGGGGAAAAGATGCCCATGAAGCAGTCCACAATGCAGTAGTATGTGAAGAAGTAGCCAAGATGGCATACAGATGTGAAGTTATAGAGCCAAGAGTTATGCCTGCACCACAGGAATTACAGGATAAGCACTATTTCAGAAAACACGGTGCCAACGCATATTACGGACAGGGAAAGTAATGTGCAAAAATACGCACAAAAAATCACATAATAACCATAGCAACAAATGAGTAATAATTGTATTTTATTCGCATTGATAAATACTTATGTAATGTGATACATTTATAAAGGTTTTTTTATATGAGTGCAAAAGCACAGAATAGGAGTGGCAAAGCGTATGACTAATAAAGAATTACAAAAGACAGCCAACGAAGTTCGTAAGAGCATCGTAACAGCTGTTCATGCAGCCGGAGCCGGACATCCAGGCGGATCTCTTTCTTCAGCTGACATTATGACTTATCTTTATTTTGAAGAAATGAATATTGATCCTAAGAATCCAACTGATCCGGATAGAGATCGTTTCGTTTTATCAAAAGGACACTGCGCACCAGGTTTATACTCAGTAATGGCTGAGAGAGGATATTTCCCAAAGGAAGAACTTACTACTCTTCGTAAGCTTGGATCAAGACTTCAGGGTCACCCAAGTATGCAGTACCTTCCTGGAATCGATATGTCCAGTGGTTCACTTGGTCAGGGAATCTCAGCAGCATGCGGTATGGCACTGTCTGCTAAACTTGATAACAAAGATTTCAGAGTATACACACTCCTTGGAGATGGTGAGATTGAAGAAGGTCAGGTATGGGAAGCTGCTATGTTTGCAGGTTTCAGAAAGCTTGACAACCTTGTAGTTATCGTTGATAATAACAATCTTCAGATCGATGGACCTATTGATACAGTATGTTCTCCTTATCCTATTGATAAGAAGTTCGAAGCATTCAATTTCCATGTGATCAATATTGATGCACATAACTTTGATGAGATCAAGTCAGCTCTTGACGAAGCAAGAAATACTAAGGGTATGCCTACAGCTATTATTGCTCACAGTGTTAAGGGTAAGGGTGTTTCATTTATGGAGAACAATGCCGGATGGCATGGCAAGGCTCCTAATGATGATGAGTACGCTAAGGCTATGGAAGATTTAGAAAGGATAGGTGCAGCATTATGAGTGAAGAAAAGAAAAAGATAGCAACTAGAGACAGCTATGGCGCAGCACTTGCAGAACTCGGAGCTGAGTATCCTAATCTCGTAGTGCTTGATGCAGACCTTGCTGAATCTACAAGAACATCAGTATTTAAAAAGGCTTTTCCAGAAAGACATATAGATTGCGGTATCGCTGAGGGCAACATGATGAGCATAGCAGCAGGACTTGCTACAACAGGCAAGATTCCATTTGTCAGCACATTTGCCATGTTCGCAGCAGGACGTGCTTTTGAGCAGGTTCGTAACTCAGTAGCATACCCACACCTCAACGTTAAGATCGGTGGAACACATGCCGGAATCACAGTTGGTGAAGATGGTGCCAGCCACCAGTGCAATGAGGATTTCGCACTTATGAGCGTAATCCCGGGGATGGTAGTAATGTGCCCTGCAGATGATATCGAAGCAAAAGCATGCGTAAGAGCAGCTGTAGAGCATGACGGACCTGTTTATATCAGATTTGGTCGTGCAGCTTGCCCTATCATCAACGATACACCGGATTATAAGTTTGAAATCGGTAAGGGAACAGTTGTAAGAGAAGGAAGCGATGTAACAATCGTTGCAACAGGTATCTGTGTTGGCTCAGCTATTGAAGCAGCAGAGAAACTTGCAGCAGATGGTATCAGCGCTGAAGTGATCAATATCTGTACAATCAAACCTATCGATGGTGAGCTTATTGCCAAGTCAGCTGCAAAGACTGGTAAGGTAGTAACTGTTGAAGAGCATTCAGTTGTTGGCGGTCTTGGAAGTGCAGTATGTAATGCACTTGCAGAGCTGTGCCCTACACCTGTTAAGAAGCTCGGTATGCAGGATGTATTTGGTGAGTCAGGAACAGCCAACCAGCTTGTACATAAGTATGGACTTGACGGTGAGGGAGTATACACATCTGTAAAGGAATTCATAAAATAATATGAACATTTTATCTCCATCAATTTTGTCTGCTAATTTTGCAGAGCTTGGCAACCAGATGAAAGCGGTAGAAAGAGGCGGTGCTCAGTACATCCATATCGATGTTATGGATGGGATGCTGGTACCTACCATCTCATATGGAATGCCTGTTATCAAGAGTATCAGGGATATAACAGACCTTGTATTTGACGTCCATCTGATGATCATTGATCCTATCAGATATATCAAAGATTTTGTCGATGCAGGAGCTGATATCATAACATTCCATTATGAGTCTACTAATGACGCTCGAGCTGTCATAAATGAGATTCATAAATATGGTAAAAAAGCCGGAATGGCTATCAAACCTGAAACAAGCGTAGAAGCTTTCAGACCATATTTAAATGATCTTGAGCAGCTCCTTGTTATGACAGTTGAACCGGGATTTGGCGGTCAGCAATACATCGATTACTGCACTGACAAGGTGCGTAATACAAGGGCTATGCTTGATATGTATGGTCTCAAAACAGACATCCAGGTTGATGGAGGAATAAATATAGCTACAGTTCACCATGCTCTTGACGCTGGTGCCAATGTAATTGTAGCCGGTTCTGCAATCTTCAAAGGTAACATTGAAGAGCGGACAAGAAAGTTCTTAGAAATAATGGGTTAAAAGAATAAGTTGCAACACAGAGTTATGTGTTGCAACTTTTTTGATACGACCGTAGTGACACATTTTCATTAATGTAAAAGAGTTTCATTATATACCAATATCTTTCTCTTATTCTAAATCAGTTGACAACCCACCATTAAAAAGGCATACTTATTGAGTAAAAATGGCTTTAAAATAAGATATTCTGCACATTGTTTTGTGGCAGAAATGATGTGTATGGCAAGAGAGTATCTCTTTTTTAGGAAAGAGGCGAAGAAGATGTATAAGAAGATTGAACGAAATGCACCATGTTGGTGTGGAAGTGGCAAGAAATATAAGAGCTGCCATGAAGCATTTGATGACAAGATCATTAAGTATGAGATGCAGGGAATACGAGTACCGGACAGGTCACTTCTTAAGACAGCAAAGGATATAGAGGGAATCAAGAAGAGTGCTGTTATCAATATGGCATGCCTTGATGCAGTGGCAGAACAGATACATGCTGGAATGTCTACTCAGGAAATTGATGATATTATATATGAGACTACTACAAAGATGGGCGGAATACCTGCTGATCTTGGATACGAGGGATTTCCTAAGAGCGTATGTACATCTATAAATGATGAGGTATGCCATGGAATTCCATCTGAGGATATTATTCTTCAGGATGGCGATATTATTAATGTTGACTGCTCTACAATACTTGATGGATATTTTTCTGATTCATCTCGAATGTTCTGTATTGGCAATGTATCTCCGGAAAAGAAGAGACTGGTAGATGTAACTAAAGAGTGTCTTGAAGAGGGACTTAAGAAAGTAATACCTTGGACAAGAATCGGTGATATGGGCTATGCAGTTCACCAGCATGCTCTTAAGAATGGCTATACAGTAGTTAAGGAAATCGGCGGACATGGCTGCGGCAATGAATTCCATGAGGATCCATTTGTAAGCTATGTAACTAAACCAAATACTGGTATGCTCATGGTTCCTGGTATGGTATTTACTATTGAGCCAATGGTCAATATGGGAACAGATGAGATATTTGTAGATGAAGAAAATGACTGGACAGTTTACACTGCTGATGGTAAGCCTTCAGCGCAGTGGGAAGTAGAAGTACTTGTTACTGAGACTGGATATGAACTTTTATCGTGGTAAGCTGATTTTATAATAATAGATATTAGTTTACTTACGAAAGACCAATATATTTTAAAGGAGTTTCTTATACATGAATAAGGGTAAGTATTACATTACAACAGCAATAGCTTATACATCAGGTAAGCCTCATATTGGAAATACATATGAGATCATTCTTGCTGATGCTATTGCAAGATATAAGAGAGCTGATGGGTATGATGTACATTTCCAGACCGGCTCTGATGAACATGGACAGAAGATTGAGACTAGAGCTATCGAAGCTGGCTGCAGCACTCCAAAGGAATTTGTAGATGGTGTTGCAGGAACTATCAAGAATATCTGGGATCAGATGGGAACAAGCTATGACAGATTCATCAGAACTACTGATGAAGATCATGTTAAGCAGGTTCAGAAGATATTTAAGAAGTTCTATGACCAGGGTGATATCTATAAGGGCTCATATAAGGGTATGTATTGTACAGAGTGTGAGGCTTTCTATACAGAGTCACAGATCACAGATGGCAAGTGCCCTGAGTGCGGTTCTGCAGTACATCCTGCTGAAGAGGAAGCATACTTTTTCAAGATGAGCAAGTATGCACAGCAGCTTATTGACCATATCAATACACATCCTGAATTTATTCAGCCTGTTTCAAGAAAAAATGAGATGATGAATAACTTCCTTTTACCAGGACTTCAGGATCTGTGCGTTTCAAGAACATCCTTTAAGTGGGGTATCCCGGTTGATTTTGATCCAGATCACGTTGTATATGTATGGCTTGATGCTCTTACCAACTATATAACCGGTATCGGATATGATGCAGATGGCAACAGCTCAGATCTATATAAGAAGAACTGGCCTGCAGACCTGCACCTTATCGGTAAGGATATCATCAGATTCCATACTATTTACTGGCCAATATTCCTTCTTGCACTTGGTGAGCCACTTCCTAAACAGGTATTTGGTCATCCATGGCTGTTGCAGGGCGGCGAGAAGATGAGTAAGAGTAAGGGTAACGTTATATACGCTGATGATCTTGCAAGCGTATTTGGCGTAGATGCTGTCAGATACTTTGTTCTGCATGAGATGCCTTTTGAAAATGATGGCGTAATCACATGGGAACTCATGGTTGAGAGATTCAACTCTGATCTTGCCAACACACTTGGTAACCTTGTAAATCGTACAATTGCCATGACTAATAAATATTTTGACGGTGTTGTTGCTGATAAGGGAGTTGTAGAAGATGTTGATGCTGATCTTAAGGCAGTAGTAACATCCTGCTATGAAAAAGTTGAGAAGAAGATGGACGAGCTCAGAGTTGCTGATGCTATAACAGAAGTCTTCAATCTCTTTAAACGCTGCAATAAATATATTGATGAGACTGAGCCTTGGGTACTTGCCAAAGATGAAGCCAAGAAGGATAGACTTTCAACAGTTATGTATAACCTGATCGAGTCTATTACTATTGGTGCATCTTTAATAGCTCCATTTATACCAGAGACAGCAGGCAAGATTTTTGCTCAGCTTAATACTTCAGCTAGAGATTTTGATACACTTGGAACCTTCGGATGCTATCCATCAGGTAATACTGTTACTAAAGAGCCGGAAATGCTCTTTGCAAGAAAAGATTTAAATGAAGTATTAAAGCTTGCTGAGGAGATTACTTCCAAGCAGAAGGCTGAATATGTTGAGACTCAGACTAAGGCAGCAGCTAACCTTGAAAAGGCTGGTCTTAAGACTGAGGCAGAGAGAATCTATGCTCAGCTCAAGGCATTAAATGGCGGCAATAACAGTACATCAGACGAGGAAGGAATTGATATCGAGCCAAAGGATGAAATCACATATGATCAGTTTGCTGCAATGCAGTTCCAGGTAGGCGAGATCATCAAGTGTGAGGCTGTTCCTAAGTCTAAGAAGCTCCTGTGCTCTCAAGTCAAGATTGGAAGCCAGGTAAAACAGATTGTATCTGGAATTCACAAATACTATGAGCCTGAAGAGATGGTAGGCAAAAAGGTAATGGTACTTGTAAACCTTAAGCCTGCACAGCTTGCAGGTGTTACTTCAGAAGGTATGCTCTTATGCGCAGAAGATGCTGAGGGTAACCTTGCTCTTATGACACCAGAGAAGCATATGCCTTCAGGAGCAGAAATCTGCTGATCTTATATATATTAAATTGCATGTAGGAATAGATTACTATTCAGTCAGCTGTAAACACTATGCTTATGGCTGTGTGAGAACATGATTCATATGAGAGCCTAAGTGGCATAGCACCCTTAGGCTCTTATGTTGTATAATAGACTTATAAATATATGAGCATAGGGGGATACGATATGGTACAGAAAGAGGAACTATCTTTTAAATCACGTGATGGCGAAACTAATATCCATGCTATAAGATGGATCCCGGAAGGTGAGCCACGTGCAATTTTGCAGATTGTCCATGGTATGCAGGAATATATAGACAGATATGATGAGTTTGCAAGATTTTTAGCTGAAAGAGGTATTCTTGTAACTGGTAACGATCACCTTGGACATGGCCAGTCCATACCTGAGAATGGTTCATATGGCTATTTCTGCAAATATGATGCAGCTACAGTTCTTGTAAGAGATGTTCATAGACTTAAGAAGATGAATCAGGAAAAATATCCCGGAGTACCATATATAATTCTTGGTCATAGCTTTGGATCATTTGTTACAAGAGAGTATATTTCAAGGTATGGTACAGGAATTGATTCTGTTATCATCATGGGTACGGGTATGACTCCAGGAGCTGTTATAGGAGTATCCAAGTGCTTATGTAAGATACAAAAGCTGTTCCTGGGAGATAAGCACAAGGCCAAGATGCTTAATAATATTGCATTTGGAACATATCTGGACAAGATAGACAATCCAAGAACTGAGTTTGACTGGTTGTCTCATAACGAAGCAGATATCGACAAATATATTGCAAATCCTGCCAATAATTTTATGTTTACAGTTAATGGATTTAGTACTATGGCGGAGCTCCTTAGCCGTGTGCAGAATCCTAAGAAGATGGGCAGGATTCCAAAGGAACTTCCTATACTGCTCATAGCAGGTAAAGAAGATCCGGTTGGAAGCTATGGTGCTGCGGTAGAACAACTATATAATATTTATAAAAATGAGCTTAAGATCAAGTCAGTTGAATTAAAACTCTATGATGGCCTCAGACATGAGATTCTCAATGAGATCGGAAAAGAAGCTGTTTATGAAGACTTGTTGAACTGGATCAATAAGAGAATCGAGAAATGATGAGTGCAGATAAAGATTTTCTTGCTTCGCAGGTAGTTGTGCGTAATGCATACAAGACAGATTGGGATGAAGCAATGAAACTGGCCTGGGATACTTTTGAAGAGTTCAATGCTCCTGAGTATTCTGAGTTGGGTATTAGCAATTTTAAGAATTTTGTTAATGATAACATGCTCTACAAAATGTTTGTTATGGGACATTATCAGATGATGGTAGCCAGAAAGAAGAGCGGAGAGCTTATAGGCATGATCACCATCAGAGATAATAATCATATATCACTGTTATTTGTAGATAGCGTTTATCATAGATGTGGAGTCGGCAAAGCGTTAGTTAATTTTGCAGCCATGTATGTAAGAGATGAAGAAGGACTCGATAAGATAACAGTCAACTCATCGCCATATGCTGTAGATTTCTATCATAGATTAGGCTTTAAAGACATCAAGGGAGAGATAGTACAGGACGGGATCAGAATTACTCCTATGGAGCTTAAACTGTGACGCCTAAGTTTTTTAGAGAAAGGAATTTATAGTATTATGGGTAAATTATTTGATTTAGACAGTCCTCTTATGCAGTTTTTGTCAAGAATGGCAGATCTTATGATCTTAAATCTTGTCACACTTCTATTTATGATCATTCCGTTTACAGGAGGTGCAGCGCTTACAGGTATGCACTATGTGCTTCTTAAGATGGTCAGAAATGAAGAAAACTATATCATCAAAGGATTCTGGAAATCATTTAAAGAGAATTTCAAGCAGTCAACAATCATATGGATTATTGTATGTGTGATTGCATTTGTATTGGGAATGGATTATTACATGGTATATCAGCTTGCAGGTGAGTTTTCACGTATCTATGTGATAGTGCTTTTGGCAGTAACACTTTTTGCATATATGACTTTTCTGTATGTATTCCCACTGCAGTCAAGATTTGTAAATACTGTATCAAGAACTCTTAGAAATGCAGTTATGATGATGATCCTTGGATTACCTCGCACGATCCTGATGGTAGTGATAAGTGCAGTACCAGTTATACTATTGTATTTCTTTGATATCAGGATCATTCCATTACTTGTACTGTTTGGATTTACACTGCCTGCATACGGTATGGCTTACCTATACAATGGTCTCTTCAAGAGATTTGAGCCTGAAGAGGAAGAACAGCTCAGTGAAGAAGAGGAACTCAATAAGGCTATCAGAGCATTGGATGAGGGCACTGAAGAGACTTCTGAAAAATCAGAAGATAATAATTGACAGGAAACATAGAAATAAATGTAACAAAAACCAAAGACAAAATCTGTTAAAATGTGACAGATTTTGTCTTTTTTTATTCGGTTTATTGACACTATTATATAAATTGTATAAAATGACAATATGAAACCAGTTTCAAACAAATATCCTAGACATTTTGACCAGTGATTTGTGAATGAATTATGACATCTATTAACAAAAAGTGAATAGACCAGTGATAATAAGGCAAAAATCTGTGAAATAGAATTCAGGATATTTTATTTTTTAGAATAAAAGAAACCGATTTCAAAAAATGTGGGGAGAGCAGAAAAAGAATTATAGGAGGGCCTATGAGTAACAATACAGCGGTTAAAACGGCCAAGAAAAAACCGGTATCTCAGATGACATTTGGACAGAAGGTATGGAGAAACAGAACACTGCTTTTTATGTGCATTCCTGCAATCGTCTTCTTTATTGCATTTAGCTATGCACCAATGCCAGGTATTTATGTAGCATTCGTAAAATATAATTACGGTAAAGGAATCTTTGGAAGTGATTTTGTAGGATTCAAGAACTTTGAATTCCTGTTCCAATCAGGTAAGCTCCTTGAACTTACAAGAAATACAATCCTTTATAACATTGCATTCATTGTTCTGGGAAACTTTTTGGCTATCTTTGTAGCAATTCTACTGAACGAGATGCAGAGCAAGTGGTTTAAGAAGGTATCACAGACAATGATGTTCCTGCCTTACTTCATTTCACAGGTTTTGGTAGGACTTCTGGTATTCAACCTTTTAAACTATGATACAGGTTTTGTTAACACAGTACTTAATAAATTGGGAATGGAGCCTTGGGGACCATATTCTGATGCAAGTGTTTGGCCAGTACTCTTGGTAATCATTCATCTGTGGCAGACAACCGGATACAACTCAGTAGTCTATTTTGCAGCTATCATGGGTATCGATGCTGAGATCATTGAAGCAGCAAGAGTTGATGGTGCCAATGCTTGGCAGAAGATCAGATATATTATCCTTCCTGGTCTTAGACAGACAGTAGTAATTCTTCTTCTTTTCGCACTTGGTGGAATCGTTAAAGGTAACTTTGGTCTGTTCTACAACATAGTTGGTAAGAACCCACTTCTGTATTCGACAACAGATATTATTGAGACTTATGTATATAGAGCAACAATGACAGACTTCAACTTTGCTACAGCCTCTGCAGTCGGTCTTTATCAGTCAATAATAGGTTTTGTAATGGTTATGGTTGTTAACATGATCGTTAAAAAGATCGACCCTGACTATTCATTATTCTAATCAGGAGGAAGAGAAAAATGGCTAAGAAAAACAACGAAGATAGTTATATGGCTGGTACCAGAGTCAAAATTGGTACTTCAGATAAGATAATCAGAGGAGTTGGTTATGTATTTGTAACATTATATGCTCTTGCATGTATATTCCCATTCTTACTGATCATAGGAACATCATTTACAAGTGAGACAGTAATCAGAGCAGAAGGCGTTAAGCTCATTCCTAAGGATTTTACACTTAGAGCATATGAGATGGTTACTAAGGGAGGACTTATCTGGAGATCATACATCCTTACGATCACTCTTACTCTTGTAGGAACATTTGTAGGACTTGCAATCATTTCAATGACAGGATATGCGCTTCAGAGAAAAGACTTTGTTCTTAGAAATGTTATTTCATTCTTTATTTACTTTACAAGCTTGTTCCAGGCAGGTCTTGCACCATATTACCTGCTCATGACTCAGACATATCATTTGAAAGACAGTTATTTTGCAGTACTTTTACCGCTATTAATGTCGCCGTGGCTCATCATACTTATGAAGAACTTTGTCAAATCGATACCTTTTGAAATCACTGAATCAGGTAAGATTGATGGTGCAGGCGATATGAAGATATTTACAGCACTTATCCTTCCAATGCTAAAACCGGCACTTGCAACAATCGGTTTGTTCCTGGCTCTTGGTTATTGGAATGAATGGTACCAGTCTTCACTGTTCCTTAGTTCCAAGATCACAGTAGTTCCTCTTCAGTACAACCTGTACAAGGTAGTAAATGAGGCACAGAGTCTTAAGAACTCAATTGCAGGACAGTTTGTATCACTGGCAGATATTCCTACAGAAGGACTTAAGATGGCTACTGCAGTACTTGCAACAGGACCTATCGTTCTTCTTTATCCATTCGTTCAGAGATATTTCATTGGTGGTATTACAGTAGGTGCCGTAAAGGGTTGATAAATATTTTGGGGTTAATTTATTGGGTAACGATCTTCTCGTATTGAGGGGTTGTATGTTAACTGCAATAAGGCAGTAACAATAAAAGATTTCATTAGGAGGAAAACAAATGAAAAAGAAAATCGTAGCATCACTGTTATCAGTTGTTATGGTAGCTAGTCTGGCTGCATGTAGCAGTTCATCTACAGAAACAGCTACAACTACAACAGATACTCAGACAGCAACTGAGACAACTGAGACAACTCAGTCATCATCTGACACAGCTGCAGACACAGAGGCAGCTACAACTGCAATCGACACATCTGAGCATGTAAAGATTACTTACATGACAACAGGTGGTAAGCCAACAAACGGCGCTACAGAGGAGATGCTTGAACAGCTCAATGCTATCCTTACAGAAAAGGTTAATGCAGAGCTGGAAATTTATTATATTGACTGGACAGATTATCTGTCAGTTTACAATCTGACACTTGCTCAGATGGATGGAACAGTAGACCTTGTTGGTACAGCTACTGACTGGCTTGATGCATGGCCAAACGCTAAAAACGGCGCTTTCCTTCCACTTACAGAAGAAATGCTCCAGACATATTGCCCACAGACATATGCTTCAGTTTCTCAGGAACACTGGGATCTGTGCAAATATAACGGCGATATCTATCTGATCCCAGAAGACAACTATGCACAGTGGACAAACCACGGTTTTGCATACAGACTTGACTGGGCTAAGGAAGCTGGTCTTACAGACGGCGTACACAGCTGGGAAGATCTTACAACATACTTCAAGTATGTAAAAGAAGCTTATCCTGATATCACACCTTGGGATTCAGATGGTACACAGTATGCAACTATGGTAGGTGGATGGATCACATCACACAGCAACTATGTTGCAATTGATGGTCTTAATGCTGGCGCTATGTGGGGCGGCACAAAAGACGACCTCTACACAATCTACAGCCCATACATGACAGATACAGATTCACTTGTTGAATTTGCTAAACTCATGAAGGAATGGGATGAAATCGGTGTTTGGAAGACAGACGTACTTAATAACACAGTTTCTCAGAACAGAGATGATTTCCGTATCGGACGTGTAGCAGCAGAACAGCACCACACACAGACATGGACAGACCTCTGCTCACCATCATCAAGCAACCTCATCTATGATGAGACATCAGAGTACTATGATGAAGATGCTGAAACAGGATTCTTCTACTTTGGTGAAGAGACAGACAACGTAGTTGCTCTTTCAATCACACACGGTGCTATGGCTATCTCAGCTGCATCTAAGAACCCAGAGAGAGCTCTTATGGTATATGACCTTCTTAGAAACGATGAAGATTGCTACAGACTGTTCAACTACGGTATCCAGGGCAAGCAGTGGGATGTAAATGAGGAAGGCCTCAGAATCCAGCCTGAGAGCTACAACTCAGATACAGATGCAATCACAACTAACTTCTGGTGGGGACGTAATGACGACCTTGAGATCAAGGACGCTACAAAGAACTGGGATGCTATCGATGCACTCTATGCTAAGTATGACTCAATCAAGATTGACTATCCATATGGACAGTTCATTCCTGATGTTGATAATATCCAGTCTATGATCAACAACATTTCTGAGATCCATACTAACTACATGAAGCAGATCGCATTTGGTAAGTACTCAGGAACAGCTGAAGAAATCGTAGCTGAATATCAGGCTGCACTTGAAGCTGCAGGTATCAATGAAGTAACTGCAGAACTTCAGAGACAGATTGATGAGCTTTACAAATAATTAAATGCAGTAAGTTTTAGGGGCGTGTTTCGCACGCCCCTTTTTTAAAGAAAATATATGTTTTTTAAAGCTGTTAAAACAGTAGATTTAGGAGTTTTAAAAGCCATGTATTTGTAAATGAGAGCTTAATTGGCATGGCAGATCAAAAAAAACAGCCGGTATAAAAGCCTTGTAGGGGAAGAATATGGAGCGTTTACTTCAGAAAAATGTCAAATTCATATTGAAAGATATAGAAGACGGATGGAATACACATTTGGACGATTCAGATTGGGAAGATGTCATACTACCTCATGATTGGGCAGTTGAGAGACCTTTTTCCAAGGAATGCTCAAGTGGTACAGGATATCTGCCTGGTGGTACAGGATGGTATCGTATACATTTTGATATGCCTAAGGATGCCGGAGATTACGATATAAGCATTGCATTTGGCGGAGTATATAAACATGCCAAGGTTTGGTGCAATCAGTATTATCTTGGCGAATGGGCAAATGGATATACACCTTTTGAATTTAATATCTCACATGCAATCTGGGCTGGAAAAGAGAATCTTATAACAGTACAGGTATCTCATGAAGATATTGCAGACTCAAGATGGTATACTGGTTCAGGTATCGAACGCGAAGTAAGGCTCATAATGCAACCCAAGGTTCATGAAATACTCAGAGAAAGAGTATTTACTGTTAATAAAATATCTGGAAATACAGCAGAGATTGAAACAGAGCATGTGCTGGTAAATAAAAAGGATATAGAAAGCACATACAGGATAACAGATTATATTCAGGGAAAAGAAGTAATATCACAGGTTGGAAAGATTGGACCTTTTGAGACTTTGAAGGTAAATCTGAAGTATAACCTTGATAATGTGGAGAAGTGGTCTCCGGAACATCCTTTTTTATATGATTGGAAAACAGTTGTAGATAGTGAAAAAATAAAGGATGAGAATAGCAGCAGAGTTGGAATAGTAAAGACTCATTTTGATGTTGATAAAGGTTTTTTCTGTAATGAAGAATCCATGAAGCTTAAGGGAGTGTGCCTTCATGAAGATGCAGGAAGCTTTGGGAATGCAGTACCTAAGAATGTGTGGGCAAGGCGACTTAACAAGCTGAAAGAAATGGGAGCCAACACTATAAGGATGAGCCATAATCCGCATACTGAGCGTTTGTATGAGCTATGCGATGAATTGGGATTTTTTGTAATAGATGAAGTGTTTGATGAATGGGAAGGTCCTAAGAATAAATGGTGGCAGGGACATAATGTATATCCACCAAAGCATCAGGGATATTTCCTTGATTATCCGACATGGCATGAAAAAGATGTAGAAGCTTTTGTTAAGGCAAGGCGCAGTCATCCGAGTATCATCATGTGGAGTATTGGAAATGAGATTGATTACCCAAATGATCCATATTGTCATGCAAGCTTTGGGGAGATGACAGGCAATAATGACGCCGGAAAACCAGTACAGGAGAGACAGTATGATCCCGAGAGACCAGATGCAACAAGACTTGTAGCACTCGCGCAAGAACTTGTGAGACTGGTAAAGATGTATGACAAAACAAGACCGGTATCTCTTGCATCAGCATTTCCTGAATTATCAAGCGATACAGGGCTTTTTAACAGCCTTGATGTAATTGGGTACAACTATAAAGAGCAGTTCTATGAACAGGATCACAAAAGATTTCCTGATAAGCCGATATTTGGAAGTGAAAACGGACATGACTATGGGCAGTGGAGATCCGTTGTGGATAACGACTACATATCAGGTCAGTGTCTGTGGACAGGAATAGACTATCTGGGCGAGACAAGTGGATGGCCTGAGCACGGATCAAGAGCAGGACATCTTACGACTGCCGGATTTGAGAAGCCTGATTTTTACCTTAGAAAGAGCTTTTGGAATGATTCAGATAAATTTGTAAAACTGGCTACCTGCACCGCTGATACTCCTGGCTGGATGGAACTTAGACACTTTATCTGGGATTATGAAGATGGACAGGAAATAAAGGTAGAGGCCTATAGTAATCTTGAGGAAGTTGAACTGATAGTCAATGGAACACGCATTGGCAAGACTGTAAGAGATGAAATGGGCAAATTCGCATGGACAGTGCCTTTTAAAGCTGGAGAGATAAAAGCTATCGCAAGAGATAAGAGCGGAAAAGAATACGAGGATGTCTTGTATACTACTAATAAAGCCTGCAAACTGGATGCCAGACTTATAGATGAGGCAGCAATGGCCGATGGAATAAACATATTGCAGATTGAGGTGGATGCACTGGATGACAGAGGTGCGATCGCTGAAAGTGCAGAAATTCCTGTAACAATTGAAACAGAAGGCGAAGTGGTCTACGAACATATGGATAATGGTAATCTTAGAGATATATCTGATTACACATCCAATGTGAGAAATACACATCACGGAAGATTGATGGTATATGTAAGGACTACAGATAAAAGGGGCAAGGCAAAGGTAGATATAAAGAACAGCCTTGGGGATATTGAACTTGAATTTGAAACAAAATGATTTAAAGAGGTAAGACGTTATGAAAGGAATAGAAATAAAAGATAAATTCTATCTGGATGGAGAGCCGTTTCAGTTGATCTCCGGAGCTATCCACTATTTCAGGATCGTACCGCAGTATTGGAGAGACAGGCTTGAAAAGCTCCGTGCAATGGGATGCAATACAGTAGAAACCTATATTCCTTGGAATATGCATGAACCTAAAAAAGGATGTTTTACCTTTGAAGGAATCCTTGATATTGAACGATTTATAAATCTTGCCAAAGAGATTGGCCTGCATGTAGTGCTCAGACCATCACCATATATATGTGCAGAATGGGAACTGGGCGGTCTTCCTGCTTGGCTTCTCAAAGAAGATGGTATGAGGTTCAGATGTACCTATGAGCCATATCAGAAGGCAGTAAAAGAGTATTATGATGTGTTGATGCCATATTTAAAGCCGTTTATGTATGACAATGGCGGACCTGTCATAATGATGCAGGTTGAAAATGAATATGGATATTATGGAGACGATACTCAGTACATGGAGTGGATGAGGGATCTTATCAGAAGTTACGATATCAAAGTTCCTCTTTTTACTTCTGATGGACCATTTCCGGATGCATTTCCACTTGGAAAGGTGGATGGACTGCTCCAGACAGGTAATTTCGGTTCAAGAGCGGAAGAAAGATTTAATTTCATGAAGCAGTATGTGGATGGACCACTTGCCTGCATGGAGTTCTGGCTTGGCTGGTTTGATAACTGGGGATGTGGCGAGCATCATACAACCAGCGCTGAGGAAAACACCAAAGATTTTGCATACATGCTGGATCATGGAAATGTTAACATATACATGTTCATCGGTGGAACCAATTTTGGATTTATGAATGGATCCAACTATTATGATGAGCTGACACCGGATGTTACAAGCTATGATTATGACGCCATCCTTACAGAAGATGGTCAGATCACAGAGAAATACACATCTTTTCAGAATGAGATAAAAAAGAGATTTGGCCTGCCGGATATTAAACTCAGCAGCAATATTACAAGAAAGGCTTATGGCTCTTTTGACAAAAAAGGCTATGTGAGCCTGTGGGATGCTGTAGAAGTGATCGGTGAAAAGCACTACAGTAAGTATCCTGTATCCATGGAAAAACTTGATCAGAGCTATGGATATATCCTGTATCATACCAGTCTGTCCAAAATACAGGGTATTGGAGAAGTAAGACTTTTTGATGCCAATGACAGAGCCAAGATTTATGTTGATAGAAAAGAGCTGACAACGCTCTATGACAGACAGCTCCTTGAACCTCATAAAGTTGAGCCGGTACTGATGACTCCGGGAGAAGATACTACCATGGATATCCTGGTGGAAAATATGGGAAGAGTCAACTTTGGACCATTTATGGCAAGACAGAGAAAAGGAATTGACGGACCTGTAACTATCAATACGCATCAGCATTTTGACTATGATATTTATACATTGCCGCTTGATAATATTGAGAAGCTTGAGTTTGGCGATAATGTAAAAGTAGCAGAAGAACCTGGCTTCCACAAGTTCATTGTGAATGTTGATGAAAAAGCTGATACCTTCATCAATATGGAAGGCTGGGGAAAAGGTTGCGTATTCTTAAATGGATTCAATCTTGGAAGATTCTGGGAGATAGGACCGCAGGTATCATTGTACATACCGGCACCACTTCTTAAGGATGGAGAAAACGAGATAGTTATTTTTGAAACAGAGGGAAAGAGTAAAGATTATATAGTACTTGAAGATAAACCTAATCTGGGTCCCGTAAAAAAATAAAATGGCGGTATAGCTATGGAAGAAAATAAAAAAGTAACCATATATAACATAGCCAAAGAAGCAGGGGTATCACCTGCAACTGTTTCAAGGGTTCTGACTAATAGTGCCAATGTTAAAAGCGAGAAAAAGGAAAGAATACTTGAACTGATCAAAAAATATAATTTTACACCAAGTGCGGTGGCAAGAGGCCTCTCTGATACAAGGAGCAGGATCATTGGAATAATCGTTGCAGATGTAAGGAACACATTCTATGCGGATATGTATGTTGCCTGTGAGAGGGCAGCAGACAAGGAAGCATATACTGTAATGATGCTGAATTCCTTTGGTGATATCGAGATGGAGAAAAAACAGCTCAGCAAGCTCATTGAGTGGCGTGCAGATGCCATAATACAGCTTGGTGGTGCTGTTGATGACATGGAATCTAATTCCGATTACGTCAAACAGGTAAACAGCATTGCAGGCACTATTCCTTTCGTAGTTAATGGTAAACTTGACGGGACCAATTGCTACAAAGTGCAGATCGATGCGGCAGCAGCAATGGATATGCTTGTGGAGCATCTGGCTAATAATGGCAATAAAAAGATAGCACTAGTTGGTGGAAGAATTGACGTGGAATCCACTAATATCAAGTATTTCAGATTCAAAGAGCTGGTTGATAAATATGGATTAAATGACAGCACAATGTATTCAGATAACTGGGGTGGATATACAGTTGAAGAAGGTATAGAGTCTATGGATGCTCTTTTTACCAAGTTAAAACTTGCAGCTGAGCCTCTTCCGGATGCAGTCATATGCATCAATGATAATACAGCAGTTGGTGTTATCAAGAGTATACGTAAGCATGGATACAGGATACCAGAGGACATATCTGTTGTCAGCTACGACAATATCGATATAGCTGAGATCATTGAACCAGGTATCACAAGTGTTGCCTATGATTATGATATTTTTGGAAGTGCGCTCATACAGACGGCACTTGATGCCATAGACAAAAAGGATACACCTCGTATGACATATATCAAGCCTAAGGGACTGGTAGTGAGAGGCTCCAGTGATTACAAGAGGAATCATTCTCTGTGACAGGAGCAGCTTTTTGAAACTGGTTTCGTCAAAATGCACACACGAACTTAAATTTTTCGTCAAGATGACAAATATGATGGTATTAATATTTTTTTAATAAGCAATTTACCCAAGATTTAGAAATATATTTGTATAACAGTGGCATAGAATAAAATAGGGCTTTTGGTTATACTAATTAAAGAACGGGGGACGTTCTTTTAAAACAGAAACTTTTGAAATAAGCCAATAATTAAACGCGAGGAGGCAAAAGGTTATGGCAAGTTTATCACTTGAGAACATTACAAAAGTTTATCCTAACGGTTTTGAAGCTGTTAAAGACTTCAACCTTGAGATTCAGGATAAAGAATTCATCATTTTCGTAGGACCATCAGGATGTGGTAAGTCAACTACACTTCGTATGATCGCTGGTCTTGAAGATATTTCTTCAGGTACATTAAAGATCGGTGACAGAGTAGTTAACGACGTAGAGCCAAAGGATAGAGATATCGCCATGGTATTCCAGAACTACGCTCTGTACCCACATATGACAGTATATGATAACATGGCATTCGGTCTTAAGCTTAGAAAAGTTCCTAAGGCTGAAATTGATAAGCAGGTTAGAGAAGCAGCTAAGATCCTTGATCTTGAGAAGCTCCTTGACAGAAAGCCAAAGGCTCTTTCAGGTGGTCAGAGACAGCGTGTTGCTATGGGACGTGCTATCGTTCGTAATCCTAAGGTATTCCTTATGGATGAGCCTCTTTCAAACCTGGATGCTAAGCTCCGTGTTCAGATGAGAACTGAGATTGCAAAGCTTCACCAGAGACTTGGTACAACAATCATCTACGTTACACACGACCAGACAGAGGCTATGACTCTTGGTACAAGAATCGTAGTTATGAAGGACGGTGTTGTACAGCAGGTAGATACACCACAGAATCTGTATGACAAGCCACAGAACCTGTTCGTAGCAGGATTCATGGGATCACCTCAGATGAACTTCCTTGATGCTGAAGTTGCTATTAAGGGTGATGAAGCATTCCTTAAGATCGATAACAAGGAAATCCAGTTACCACCAGCAAAGGCTAAGAAGCTTATCGATGGTAAGTATGATGGAAAGACAGTTACATTCGGTATCCGTCCTGAAGATGTTGATGATTCAGAAATGGTTGTTAACACATCTAAGGCTGTATTCGAATCAACAATCAACGTATACGAGCTTCTTGGTGCAGAAGTTTATCTGTACTTTGATCTTGCAGGCTTCCCTGTTACAGCACGAGTTGATTCTCGTACAACAGCTAGACCTGGTGACAAGGTTAAGTTCGCATTCGATGTTGAGAAGATCCACATCTTCGATAAGGAAACAGAGAAGGTTATTACAAACTAATAAATGCTTTAATACCAAAGGGGTGCAGCTCGCTGCACCTCTTTACTTTTTTGTCAAAAATGAATTACAATAACGATAGAAGAAACATTTATTGAAAGGTGAATAATCTTATGATCTCATCACAAGTAATTAAAACAAGCATATCAGAGCTAAACGCTATAACTAAGGTAGATCTGTGTGTTATGAATCTTAGTGGGGAAGTGGTAGCTACAACAGAGGATTCTTATACATTGGATAAAGTTCTCGTTACAAGTTTTGCTAATTCTCCGGTAGATAGTCAGGTTATAGGTGATACACATCTGCTCAAGATACTTGATGATGGAGAGCCTTTATATGTACTTGCGGCTAGAGGTCAGGGTGAAGAGGCGCATATGATAGCCAAGATATGTGTATCTCAATTGCAGAACCTGATCATTGCCTATAAAGAGAAATATGACAGAAACAACTTTTTCCAGAATCTGATGCTGGATAATATGCTTCTGATAGATATATATAACAGAGCCAAAAAGCTCAGAATAGAAGCTGTGGTACCAAGAGTAGTGCTTCTTATTGAGACCAATGGGGACGTGGATAATACTGCGTCAGAGCTACTTGCAGGTATGTACACTGTTCAGAATGGTGATTACGTAACTGCTGTAGATGAGGCTAGTGTGATCCTCATCAAATCCCTTACAGAGAATGATACTTATGAAGATATTGAGCAGATAGCAACAACTATTGTAGATATGATGAACACAGAGGCTATGCTCAATGTCCGTGTAGCATATGGAACTATAGTTGGCGAATTAAAAGATCTCAGTAAGTCCTACAAGGAAGCCAAGATGGCTCTTGAAGTAGGTAAGATATTCTATGCAGAGAAAAGAGTCACAGCCTACAATACACTGGGAATAGGACGTCTTATTTACCAGTTGCCAGTCAGTCTGTGCAAGATGTTCATTGAAGAGATATTTGGTGGAAAAGACATGCTTCCTTCGGATCTTGATGAGGAAACAATAAATACCATCAACAAATTCTTTGAGAACAACCTGAATGTTTCAGAGACTTCCAGAGAGTTGTTTGTACATAGAAATACACTTGTATATAGGATTGAAAAACTTGAAAAGAGTACAGGCCTTGATATCAGGACCTTTGACGATGCTCTTACATTTAAGATCGCACTTATGGTAGAGAGCTATATGAATTATCTGGATTCAAAAGAGTTCTGATAGTGAAGTTCATTTGTGTTAAAGGATGCTGCCGCACTGCTAAAATATAAGTGCGGCAGTTTTGTATTTGTTGGATAAGACTCGCAGGCGTATGGAGACTTGTATAGGTAAACTATGATATATGATATTGACCAGATAATGTCCAATTGCATATTGTGCCCAAGGAATTGCCATGTTGACAGAACTGCCGGCAAGAGAGGCTATTGTAATGCCCCTTCGACTATAACTGCTGCAAGGGCAGCACTGCATTATTGGGAAGAACCATGTATTTCAGGTACTAAGGGCTCCGGCGCAGTATTTTTTAGCGGTTGCAATATGGGATGTATCTTTTGTCAGAATCAGCCAATTTCCCACGGAAATGTTGCTAAAGGTATAACTATCCAGCGGCTGGCTGACATCTATCTGGAGCTTCAGGAGCAAGGAGCTCATAATATCAATCTTGTTACTCCATCTCATTATGTGCCTCAGATAGCTAATAGTTTGGAAATGGCTAGAAATAAAGGTTTATCGATACCTGTACTATATAACACTTCAAGCTTTGAATCAGTTGAGACCTTGAAGATGCTGGACGGGCTGATCGATATATATCTGCCTGACTGCAAGTATTTTTCTGATGACCTTGCTATAGGGCTTTCCAATGCGCCTAAGTATTTTGAGATTGCCACAGATGCAATTAAAGAGATGCTCAGGCAGGTTGGGACCCCTCATTTTTTACATGAAGGAAGGTTGATTAATGCTGAGGAATATAACGAAATAATTGAAGAGACGACGGAGGATGATTACGTTGGCCCCCTCATGAGAAAAGGCGTTATTATCAGACATCTTGTACTTCCAAGACAGATAGAGGATTCCAAAAAGGTAATCGCGTCGCTTATTAAGACCTTTGGAAACGATGTGTTTCTAAGCATCATGGGACAATATACTCCAATGAAGCAGCTATCTGAAAAAAGTCTAAGCAGTGAACTGTCTTTTTTGAAGGAGACAATCACAGAGGATGAATATGATGAACTATTAGACTTTGCTATAGATTGCGGTCTTGAAAATGGATTCATGCAGAGTCTTGAGACATCATCTGAGAGCTTTATACCAGCATTTGATTATAAAGGTATATGAGGATATATAAGAATGAATAATAATAACTAAAAATCGATCCTGTAAAGGATGCATGCACGTTGACTGCCGACATAAACAGGCACCCCTACAACACATGAAAGGTTCTACTTAGTGCTGCTTCGTTCCCGACCTGACACGGTTCGTAGATTTCCATTGCGCAGGACCCGAATATATACAAACAGGACTGCTACATACACCCTTTACAAGACCGACCAATAAAAGGGCTACGATAAAAAACGTAGCCCTTATAATATACTTTTTTTTATAATGACTGTCAATGTTTCTGAATTGTAACCTTTAAATTGAATAATCATAACCAGAAAGAGCCAGAGACTGATCTACAAGGTCTTGCAGAGTGAAACTATCTACATATTTGTTGATAGCTGCATCAAGTCCCTTCCAAAAATCAAGTGTAGCACACTCTTCAGCTCTTGGACAATCACCACCTGATGATATAGCAAGGCACTCAACCGGAGCAAGGTCGCCTTCCATAGTTCTTAAGATGTCGCCAACCTTGTATTCTTTAGGAGCCTTGGCAAGTCTGTGGCCGCCATTATTGCCACGCATACTTCTCAGAAAGCCGGCCTTATTAAGAACAGTAACTATCTGCTCAAGATATTTGATAGTGATACCCTGGCGTTCTGAGATATCTTTTAATGCAATATACTCACCTGTATCGTGTATTGCAAGATCAATCATTACTCTAAGAGCGTATCTTCCTTTTGTAGAAATCTTCATAAATCCTAAACCTCTGTCTAATCTCTGAGATTGCTATATATATAGTAATCTCTTATAATACTTTTTATCGGTAATTGCAAAAGCAGTTTTCGATAAAATGTATTATATCATACAAGAAATCCAAATACTACTAAAACAGTATGATTTGTATGGAGAAAAATATGAATTCTTATCCACAGTTAAAAGTAAGTTCTGAAGAAGACAAGCTTCATGAGAAATATATGAAAGCGGCCATTGCTCAGGCTAAAAAAGCTTATGCACTAGACGAGGTACCGATAGGGTGTGTAATAGTTTTTCGTGATAAAATTATTGCAAGGGGTTATAATAGACGTAACACAGATCATACTTCACTTGCCCATGCGGAGATATCGGCTATCAAGAAAGCCAATAAAGTCCTGGGCGATTGGAGATTAGAAGAGTGTACGTTGTATGTAACTCTGGAACCGTGTCAGATGTGTGCAGGAGCAATTGTTCAAGCAAGGATTCCTAAGGTTGTCATTGGTGCAATGAATTCCAAGGCAGGATGTGCAGGGTCAGTAATGAATATCTTAAATAACCCTGATTTTAATCATCAGGTGGATACTGTTACTGGAGTCATGGAGCAGGACTGCAGCAACATGCTGAAAGAATTTTTTGTAGAGCTACGTGCCAAGCGCCGAGAGGAAAAGAAAGGTAATGGTCAGTGAAGGAAAAAGTACTATCACTTATCCTCATGATGTGCGTTGCAGTTAATCTAGTATCTTGCAGTCTGCCTATAAGCGGTCAGATACAAGGTGACAGCGAGCCAACAACAATAGTGTATCTGACTGTTGGTGATAAACCTACTAATGGTCAGACAGAAAAAGTTATTGAAGCTCTCAATAAGATATTAATAGATAAAATAAATGTTAAACTGGATGTTTACTATATTTCATGGACCGATTATCTCGAGAAATATGATCAGGTACTTGAATATAGTGATGAGCAGATCGATCTGATCGGAACGTCTACAGACTGGCTTGATGCATGGAAAAATGTTACAGAAGGTAATTTTTATCCTCTGACTGAAGACATGCTTAAACAGTACTGTCCAGAGACCTATGCATCTGTTTCTGCAGATGAATGGGAATCTTGTAAGTATGAAGGCAATATCTATTTGATTCCTGAAAATCAATATACACAGTGGACCAATCATGGATTCATATATAGAGGGGACTTGGCTACCGAAGCCGGGTTTGAAGAAGGCATACATTCCTGGGAGGATATGACCACTTTTTTTAAATACGTGGTAAAAGCATATCCTAATGTAATACCATGGGATGCTGATAGGAGTAGCACTAACTCGGCACAGGGATACATTGTTTCCAAGACTGATTTTGTACCGATATTGGAAATAACGGATTATGGTCTATGGGGCGCATACAAGGATGATCTTGATACAGTTGTGTCACCTTATTATGAGGGCAATGAACTTTCAAGTTTTGCTAATCTGATGCGTAAGTGGGAGCGAATGGGAGTATTTGGCAATCCTGAAGAAACATCAAATGATTACACAACAGGTTTTTACCTGGGAGAATCCGCTTGTATAGAACACCACACCAATATGTATATTGAAGATAGAAAGCCCAATATGGATATAGCCCAGCCTGGATCCAGAGCAATGTTTTTCTGGTTTGGAGAGGAACGGGGCAATATAGTACGTACAAGTATCCTCCATGGTGCAATGGCTATCTCAGCCAGATCCCAGTATCCGGAACTGGCATTGCAGACTTATGAGCTACTTAGAAATGATGCACAGTGCAGCAGGCTCATCAATTATGGAATAGAGGGGCAGCAGTACATATTGGAGGACGGCAATATTTTTAGACGACCAGATAGCTATAATAATGATCTGGACAGTATTACCTTAAATTTTTGGTGGGGCAGACGTGATGATCTTGCACTCTTAAATTCAGCCAGAGACAACTATGCATATGAACATTTGACCAGACAATATGAGCAATCGGCCATTGATTATCCATGGGAAGATATGCATTTTGATATGACTGGATATAGCAAGGAGCTGGACAAAATAAATGTGGTATGTGGAAAATATCTGCCAATGATATGTTATGGAGATTATGATTGTACAGTTGATGAAATAATAAAAGAGTTCAGGCAAGCACTGAAAGACGCTGGTTTTGAGGAAGTAACAGAGTATATTCAGAGCCAGGTCGATGCCAGAGAAGATAAAAAATAAATGATACATAACTAAAAATTAAATAAAACTTTACGCAATATTATTCAAAAGCCAAAATTCGGTACTATAATGTAGTTACCAAGTTTTGGCTTTTATCATATTAATAAGGAGGGATTCCTCGGAATGAGTGATCAGAAGGTAAAAAGAACTGGAAAGATTAGAACTAAACTGCTTTTGTATATTGTTCCAACAGTTGTTGTAGCAGTAGTTGCACTTAGTGCTATATCTTTGATCCTTAGTAAGAATAGTCTTACTAAGTCGGCAACTAATGAATTGGAATCATCTATTGCCAATCAGGCAGACAATATTGAGTCTTGGCTGGATGAGAACATGGAGTTTTTTGCAACTGTAAAATATGGAATTGAGACTCAGCAGCCAACGGAGGACGAGTTGCAGCTTATCTTGGACTCTTTTTACGGGTATAATTCCAGTTCACCTGAAGGTCTGTATATTGGTACTGCAAGTGGAAGGCTTTATACTGCATCAGACTCATCATACTCAACAAGTAATGTGACGGAAGAGACATTCTATAAACAGGGTATTACCAGAGTTGAGATGGGATATGGAACCGCATATACCAATAGTAATGGAGAAAAAGTAATCAGTGCTTCCGGAATCCTTAATGATGGAGGCGAAGAGATCAAGGTCATTGCTGCGGATGTGGCACTTAACGATATTACTGTTATTGTCAATTCTGGTGTAAAAATGGATGAAGCCAGATCTATTCTCATAGACAGGACTAATAATACGATCCTTGCAGATATTGATACTGGCAGATTAGGTTCTGAAATAACGACATCCAATAGTGACGTGCTATTGGCTGGGATAGCAACAGCAATAGCAGAAAGAGACTATAGTACAAACACCATAGGTGATTATATGGTTGCCTATGAGGAAATTGACAATACAGATTGGCTCTTGGTTTCATATATCAAGACATCAACTATATTAAGCGATGTAACAATGCTGGCTAATCTTTTGATATTCGTAGCTGTTATTGCGATTGTTATTATCATCGTATCTATTATATTTATAGTTAGTAAAGTTATCGCTCCACTTTCTGCAATTACAGAAAACATCAATGCAATGTCTTCAGGTGACTTTACGATCAATGTCAAAGCGGAAAGCGATGACGAAATCGGAGTTATGGGTAGAAAGGTTGGAGAATTTGTTGCCAGCATGAGAAAAATGCTTGCCAGCATAAGTGATGAGTCAGTCAAGCTTAAAGAGCAGTCAGACAATAGTGATGAAGTGGCAAGGCGCATGTATGATGCATCAATGTCACAGTCAGAAGCCATGAAGCAGCTCAATGAGACTGTTGACCAGCTGGCGGAAGCTGTTAATGATATAGCACAGAATGCTACCGTACTTGCAGGTGTTGTAGCAGATACTAGAGAAAATAGTAATCAGGCCGAAGAGAGCATGAAGGAGACCGTAGACATATCTCAGCGTGGACGTGAAGATATGGAGAAACTCAGCAGTGCTATGGCCGATATTCAGGATGCTAATAATAGACTGGTTGAATCCATCAACAAGGTTGGTGATGCTTCAGAAGAGATCACCAATATCGTTGGCATCATAGGAGAAATTGCAGAAGAGACCAATCTGCTCTCACTCAATGCTTCTATTGAAGCTGCCAGAGCTGGCGAAGCAGGTAAGGGATTTGCAGTAGTTGCTACGCAGATAGGCAAGCTGGCACAGACCAGTGCTGAGAGTGCTCAGAACATTACAAATCTGATCAATGAAGTACATACTCTTATTGAGGAAGCTGTTGGTCAGGCACAGAATAGTGCTGACAGCATTCAGCAGAATAGTGAGAGAATTGCAGTTGCAGTTGAGACCTTTGATAAGATATATGACAATATCAATACTTCTAACAAGTTGATAGAAGCAATGATAACTGACATTCAGAAAGTAGATGATGTTGCGACCAACGTAGCAGCAATATCAGAAGAACAGGCCGCAAGTGCTGATGAGATTCTTGCAACCTCAGAAAACATGGTAGAACAGGCTGATAATATCACAAAGAGTAGCCAGGATGTAGCAGACAACTCACATGAATTGGCAGGTACATCTGATACACTTACAAACCATGTTCAGCAGTTCAAGATTTGAGGAGGTGGAATCTGATGAAGACAAGTTTAAAAAAGATAATAGCAATTGCGCTGATAAGTATATTAATGACAAGTCTCCTGACAGGTTGCAGTAGCTCACAATCTGCATCCAGTGACGGAAGTATAAAGGTTCTGTATTCTATATGTGATGTAGATGATACATTCCGTGCTGCGTTATCAGATGGAATCGTTGCAGCTGCCAAGAGTGCAGGTATTACATTGGATGTGAGTTATTGCGGAAGTCTTGTGGATGACCAGGCAGCAGAGATTGCCAGCGCCAAAGCTAATGGCTATGATGCAATAATCCTAAGACTTACAGATCCATCCACAGCACTGCAGATGGAAGTTACATCCAATGATCTGCCAATCATATTTGTAAACAGTCAGCCAAGTGATGAACATCTAAAGGCTGATAAATATGTATATGTAGGCTCTCAGGAAGAAGAAGCAGGCCAGCTCCAGGCTGAGTATGTAATGAAAAAGCTTGGCAATCCTTCATCTATGAACGTTATTATTTTTGAAGGTGAAAAGGGACATTCAGGAACAAAGGGCAGAACATCAGCTGTTAAGAATACCCTTAAGGATATGGGCGTAGAAGTTAATTATGTATTTGTGGATTATGCCACATGGTCTGATACAATAGCTGCTGAAAAGCTGAATATATTCTTTAAGACAGGACAGCCATACGATGCAATCTTTTGCAACAACGATACAATGGCTCTTGGTGTATGCCAGGCACTTAAGGACAACGGAATTGATCCTGCATCAATTCCTGTAACAGGTGTTGATGCAACAGAGGCCGGATGCGCATCTATCGCTGCAGGAGAGATGTCCTTTACCGTATTGCAGGATGCAGAAGGACAGGCAGCCAAGGCAGTAGAGGCTGTTATCGCTCTTACATCCGGTAAGTCAGTATCTACAATTGATGGCGCTTCAGATGATAATAAATATGTATGGGTACCGTTCTCGCCAGTGGATGCTTCTAATGTGAGCCAGTATCAGTGAGATGTATGGACTTATGGCATAGGTTAATATCAGAGAGATGTTTAGGCTTATGGCGTAAGTTGATATCAGTTAGATGGTAGGTCATATATCGTTAATCATACTGAAACTTGATAACATGATATAAGCCAACATATAAAAAGTTGGTGTTATATTATTAGTTAGATAAATCTAGAATCTGCACCATGATGTGATTGCTATGAGAGATTAGCAATCACATCATGGTGCGGTTTTTTGTAGCTATTATCTTATGTTATTGGCGACTTTGTTGTATTGGTTGGAATTCATTCGTTTTTACCTGTTGAAATATGCAATTATTGAAAATTCAATAGGAAGATATTAGCTTCTTGAATTTTGATAATAGAAAAAATATAATCATTGTAGTTTAAAGAATTACCAATTGACTATGGAGGATTTTACAATGGGTGCTGGAGTATCTAACGAAGAGTTTAAAGATATTGAATTGATAAAAAAAGAAATAAGAGCTGTGTTTGATGATCTGTATGAACAGGCTCATCCTGAAGAAGGAGACTTACTGGTAGTTGGATGTTCTTCTAGTGAAGTGGCATCCCATAAGCTTGGAACATTTTCCAGTGAAGAAATTGGACAGGCCCTTGTAGCTACACTTGTTGAGGCTTGTAAAGAGAAGAAGTTGCATCTTGCAGCTCAGTGCTGCGAGCACCTTAACAGGGCGCTGATCCTTGAAAAGTCAGTAGCCAGAGAGCGTGGCTATGAAATAGTAAGTGTTGTTCCTCAGCTTAAAGCCGGAGGATCTTTTGCGACAGCTGCGTATAAAACACTTAAGGATGCTGTTGCTGTTGAGCACATCAAGGCTGAGCTTGGAATTGATATAGGAGACACTCTTATCGGCATGCACCTGAGAGATGTTGCTGTTCCTGTAAGAGTACAGCAGACTGAAGTAGGTAATGCCCACATAGTATGCGCAAGAACAAGACCTAAGTACATCGGCGGCGAGAGAGCCAAGTACAATTGATTACATATCAGAATCAGTAAAAGTGAATTCTTATATGTATACGGGAGGGTCAACAGCCGTTCTAGAGAAGTGGAATTACATATCAGAATCAGAAAAAGTGAATTCTTATATGTATATGAAAGGCCAATAGCCATTCATCCTTCGCTCAACAGGCAGTGAATTACATATCAGAATCAGGAAAAGTGAAATCTTATATGTATACGAGAAGACTAGCACCCTCCTAGGAGAAGAGGAATTACATATAAGAATCTCAAAAAGCTAAATCTTATATGTAAGCGACTATCAGCCACATAATCCAGTTAGAATCATGTATATATATCATCTACGAATGCATGGATATAATTCATGCATTCATAGATACAATTGCAAGAAGCACTAAAGTCCTGAGGCACTGAAACACTTAAGCCTTGAACATTATAATCACAGAAGATACTTCTCTATCTTGGCCTTGATAACACGAGAATCAAGAGGAACTTGAGAAGACTCAAATGTAAGTATCATGTTGTCACCGGCCATATAGCCATTCTGCTCGTAGATTGTTATTTTCTTTATATTTTTATTAGCGTAGCTTTGATTGTCCATCATTCCAAAGTGTTCCCAAATAAATTCTTTTCTTTTAGATATATTCAAGCATGTGAAATCAGGGCGAACAGTGCTTAATCCATCTAAATATAACGGGTACTCATATTTATAAGGAATACCGTAATGCTCTAGCATATCAGCAATCATTACTTCTACTTTGGATCTAACGCGAATTCCGGAAGCGGAATAGAAGCTAAATGAACTATCTTCAAAAGGCAAAGGCTCATAAACTGTATTGTTCCAGTCTGCAATAAATTGATCTTCTGGTATTACAGCAGGATTAATTAATTTCTTGCGGCTTGGAGAGTATGATTCATACAAATCTTCAACGCGATGATCAGGGAAACATAATAGATATGAATCTATTCTTTCTAACTCCTCTGTAGCCAGCTTTAATGCTTTCCGATTATAGTCTTTCTGGGCAAGGTCATAGGCTGTGTTTATATCATTCTTGCTGATATAAACTCCGTTAGTATCACCTTTTTTCTGTACCCAGTAGTACTGGTCGTTATTATTCTTCTTGATTATCCTAAGCCGTCCTGAGGGATACGTCTTTGATTCTTTTTCAATGTCACGGATAATTTTTTCAAGGAACTTTTTTCTTTCTAACAATTCGCTATACATTTTTGTTTATCATTGAAGCCAACCAAGAAGCATGATTGGAACAACAATCCTTTCTACTAAAAATTTATTTACAGTATTTCTCATATTCGCTTAAAAGTATCGAAGACATGTTACTGCATGCACCAATCTTTGTAAGCATGAATGGGATTATCAGCAATCCTGAAAAGGATGCCAGCTCAAAGAGAAACTTTGAACATCTCAAAATACTTCAGCTAATATACTAGAAAAATATCAATTTGTAAATAGGCAAAAATGTGAAAAAAATATCTGTACTAAGTAAAAAGCCCAAAGATCCAATGCTTAAAAGGTTGAATTTTAAAATGATTCATCAAAATATAGAGATAATTTTCTGTCGAAAAATATTACACTAATATAAAAAACATATTCTAGTACAGATATTTTAAAACATCTGTACTAGCAACACAGAAACTCAGATAAGGAATCATGCAATGAAAAAACTAAACTTCGACAATGACTGGCTATACATAGAAAAGGATCTAAATCCAAGGTTCCCGGAGGATGGTTGGGGCGGCGCCAAGGCAGGAGCATACGTATCAGGCGCTACAGCAAGAGACCTTGATACCTCTGATTGGACTAAAGTCACATTACCACATGATTTTGTAATAGATGGAGAACGTGTACAGAAAATAGATACAGCAGGCATCAATGATATTCCTGCCATGCAGACAGTGCAGTCAAGACTTCATGCAGGCGGATCTATTGTACCAGGCGTATGCTGGTATAGAAAATCATTCAGAATACCAAAAGAGTACGCGGGCAAGCGCATATACATTGTGTTTGAAGGTGTATATCGTGATACAGATGTGTACTTTAATCAGAGTTACGTAGGAACACATGTCAGCGGCTACAGCCATTTCTTCTATGATTTGACAGACCTTATAAGGGAGGATGAAAACAATACCCTTGCCATGCGTGTAGACGCTATGGGTCGTGAAGGCTGGTGGTACGAAGGCGGAGGGATCTACAAACATGTGTGGCTGTACATATGTGATGAGATCCTCATAGAACCATACGACCTTCATGTGGAGGCCAACGTAGCAGATGATATGACAAGTGGCAATATCAAGATCACTGCAGAAGTACTCAGTAGAAAGCTTGAAACAGCCAGAGCAGAGCTACTTAGCATTGTTTATGATCAAGATGGAAAAGAAGTTACAAGACTACGCAAAGACTTTGAAATAGCTCCTTGGGAGAAAACTAAAGTACAGATGGAAGAGACCATCACAGGTGAGGACTTCCACCTGTGGAACCTGGATGACACTTACCTGTATCAGGTTAAGACATATATTATTGAGAATGGTAAAAAAGGTAGCAACGCGCTGATATTTGGTTCAAAAAATGAATCACTTGAACAAAGAGTAGATCAAATTAGTGCTACTACTAACCAATCCGCATCCAACCGATCATCTATTTACAAAGATGACTACACAGAATACTTTGGCTTTAGAAAAATAGAATTCACAGCCGATAAGGGATTCTGGCTAAACGGTAAGCGTACACGTATCAAAGGACTCTGCACGCACCATGATCATGCAGGAGTGGGAATAGGTCTTCCTGATTCTGTTCTTGAATATAGACTTCGTGAAATGAAAAAGTGCGGAATGAACGCGTTAAGATCAGCCCATGGTGAGCCATCTGACATTGTACTTGAACTGTGCGACAGGCTGGGAATACTGGTGTTGTCTGAGACCAGGCGCATGGGTAGTTGCAGAGATGATATAGAATCAATGAGATGTGTTGTCAGACAGGGAAGAAACCACCCATCTGTTATACTCTGGGGAATTGGCAATGAAGAAGTCAATGTCCAGATGAAAAAAGAAACTGCCAAAACAGTGATAAGTATGCGACAGGAGATAAGGCTTCTAGACAATACCAGACCTATAACATATGCCCTGGTATGTTGGGACGGTGATAAGCATTACGAAACAGCAGAGACATTCTTTGGAACTACAAGAGAATTGGATGTCATGGGATTTAACTATTCAGTTCCTGCCTGGGATCATTACCATGCCAATAATCCCAATCAGCCAATGATCATTACAGAGAATAATGCTGCCAATAGCTCTACCAGAGGCTGTTATGAAACAGATGAATCAAAAGGACACTTCTTTACACTGGATCCTGATAACAGGAGCAAGTGCACATCAAAAGGGGCAGCAGGAAGATTTGAAAAAGGCGAAGATCAGTGCAGAGAAGCCTTTAAGAGAGATTACTTTGCAGGAATGTTTCTATGGACTGGAATTGACTATCACGGCGAACCAACCCCGATGCCATGGCCTGCAGTTGATTCACAGTTTGGAATCATGGATATATGTGCATTTAGAAAAGACGCCTTCTATTACTATAAAGCCTGGTGGGGACAGGATGATAGCCTGCATATATTCCCACACTGGAATCTTGAAGGCCGCGAAGGTCAGCCTGTCAACGTTTATGCATACTCCAATGCTGATGAAGTAGAACTCTTTGTAAATGGCAAGAGCTATGGCAGACAACCTGTTGAAAAATACTGGTATATGACTTGGAAAAATGTCATCTATGAGCCGGGAGAGCTCAAAGCCGTCAGCTACAAAGATGGTTTTGAATGTCAGACTAAAGTGATCACAACAACTGGAGAAATTGATCATATCGAAGTAAAAGAGTATCTTGAAAATACGATATCCACAGATGATATCCACATTTACAATCTCACTGCAGTAGATAGCGAGGGAAGGCTTGTAAACACAGCAGATACTCTTGTAAAAATCATATCAGATGGAGTTATAGGCGTTGGTAACGGTGACCCGTCAAGCCATGCACCTGAACAGGCTTCTGAAGTAAGACTCTTTAATGGCTTGGCGCAAGTGATAGTAAGAGGAGAAGCAAGGATAACGATTGAATATTGAAATATTGTGTATTGAAAATGTTTTGAAGTTATTGCAATAGAATAACATAAAGTATTGATATTATTGGAGAAAAATAAATGAGTACCCTAATAGATAGCTTTAAACAGATACGTGATGACTACACCCCAATTCCTTTCTGGTTTTGGAATGACTACCTGTCTGAGGATGAGATCACCAGGCAGATGGAAGAGATGAAAGATAAAGGCGTAGATGCATTTGTCATTCATCCCAGGAAAGGTCTGCCTAAAGAAATAGAATACCTTTCAGAAAAATATTTTTATTATGTCAAATATGCTGTAAGCAAAGCCAAAGAAATGAATATGAAAGTTGTACTCTATGATGAGGCAATGTATCCATCTGGATCTTGCAGAGGCATGGTGGTAAAGAAAAATAAAGCTTTTGCCTCAAAAGGTCTGATGATGACAAAAGCACCTTTGGAAGAAACAGATGCTGTGCTTGTAGCGGACTTAGCTACAGATCAGGGAAAAAGATATTTTTATATGCTGCCAAGTGGAGGTAATATCAGAGGGGTTCATGAAAATGAGGATGATGGTGAAATCGATGCTCCTCCAAGTAGTGATCTCTTAGATCCCGAGGCAGTAAAGACTTTTATAGCGCTGACACATGAGAAATATTATGCAGAGTTAAAAGAATATTTTGGAAGTACCATAATAGCCTTTTTTACAGATGAACCATGTATACTGGGAAGGAATCCGCGAGAAGGCCTTATACCATGGAGTGATGGAATATATGAAGAATATCTGGCAGCAGGAGGAACCTTAGAAGATCTGCCGCTGCTGTTCGAGAAGCAGTCATGTGACAACGCGGCTAACGCAGAAGGTACAGATAAATCAGACATCTCACATATATCAGATAAAAAAGAGAGAGTTCAGAGAGCCAGACGCATCTACGATGAAGTGATCTATGCACGCATGTCCAGGGCATATTACGGACAGTTGTCAAAATGGTGTACAGATCATGGAATAGCACTAACAGGACATCCTGAGAAAAGTACTGACATAGGCTATCTTCAGAATTACACATGGCCATGCCAGGATATTGTCTGGAGATTTGTAGAACCGGAAGACGGACATGCACTGATCGGTGAGCATACAACTATGGGCAAATGCAGCTCAGATAGCGCAAGGCATCGTGGCAAGCATCGCAACGGCAATGAATGCTTTGGGTGCTGTGGGCATAGAGATGATCCATATCTTTTTACAGAAGAGGATATGAGATGGTATCTTAACTGGCTATTTGTAAGAGGTGTCAATCTTGTTTATCCACATGCATTTTACTATTCAGTAAGAGATGGCAGGGGAGACGAGCGTCCACCGGAAGTAGGACTTGGTAATCCTTTTTGGCCACAGTACCGCAAGATGAGTAATTATATAAAGCGTATGTGTTATTTAAATACGGCAGCAGTCAATAATACAGAAATTGCTGTTCTGTGCAAGCCGCAAGAGCTGTCCTGGCAGATAGCAAAACCGCTGTTTGAGAATCAAATTGAATTTAACTATCTTGAAGAGGAACTGCTTAATACCTCCTGCCAGGTCACTGCAGGTACAGTCAATATCACAGATTATAGCTATAAGCTTCTGATCTATGATGAGGACTTTGAGAAAAATATGTCTCCCGAAACTGTGGATATATTGCAAAAATATAGGTCACAAGGTGGAAAAACACTATGTTTTAAGGATGACAGAGAGCTATTAGATATTATAGAAAAAAACGGATTGCGAAAGCTTAAATTAGTAAATGGTTCAAAGAATATTCGATGCACCTATGAAATCAAAGATAATGCTGAGTACGTAATAGTCACCAATGAAGGCATGGACAAAGTCTCAGATGAATTAGAAATATTTGGTAAAGCTGCAGTTTCAGTCTGGAATCCATATGGCGATGTAACTTTAGATGAGACCATTACAGATGCTGGAACTGTCAAACTTGAATTGTCAAAATGTGAGAGTAGAGTGATTTTCCTTAGTTGATAAGGGTAAAAAAGACTGATTCAATTGCGAATTAGTCTTTTTTATTTATGCATTTTCATTATGTAACCTGTCATGCAATGTAGTGTATACTTATCACTGTTATAGAAAAAGTAGTTATGAAGGAGAAATTATAATTATGAAAAAGAAAGTTTTAGCAATAGCACTTGTAGTAGGAGCGCTTCTTACAGGATGCGGTAGCAAGGAGCCTGTGTCAGCAGCTACATTTACAGAGAAAGCACAGGATCAGGGATTTGAAGTCATTGATATGACAGAGTATGAAGATATTGATGGTGCGACAGCAGCGCTTTTTGCAATGAATGATGATGATGTGGAGATAATGTTCATAGAAGGGGAAGATACTGATTTTGCCAAGAACTATTATGAACTTACCAAAACAGAATATGTTAACGCTTACGAAGAAGGTAGCAGCGTGCATACAGATGTTAATGTTGGCAATTCCCAGAAGTATACAGTAAAAAATGGTGATGTATATGCTACAGTTGAAAGAGTTGATAATACAATAGTGTATGTGGAAACATCAGCTGACTATCGAGATGCAGTTAAAAACCTTTTGGATGAATTAAACTACTGATTTTAGTTCGAAGTATTTTTTATTATATTTGAAGAAATGAGTACAAAAATCGTGTGAAATGCGCACAAATTTTCACATGATTTTTGTACTTTTTTTTTGCACCTTAATGATATAATTACCCTTGTAATTTCAGTTTTTATCGGAGTAATTTGTTTATGCAGTACGAGGACAATATCAACTTTCACGCTTTTTTGAACTCTTTGATTGAATATAAAGGAGTAGATACCGAGAAACTGGCCTATGGCTTGTATACCAGTTCTATGATGTATTACATAGGGCTTGGAAAAAGGCTTCCTGACTATTTGATGCGGAATAGATTGGTAGAGCGTTTAGGAATATCCAATGATGACTATGAAGATTTTGTCAATGGCGATGAATATGCAAGGCATTTGGAAAAAGAGCAGCTCGAAAAATTGATAGAAGAACAAAAGACTAAAGAAGCTGCTCTTTTATTAGATAAGTTGTTAGAAAGTTGCAATCAATCAGAAAAAATTGAATATCAATTCCTTCTTGATATGAAATCAAGAATACTGATGCAGGAAAAGGCTGATCTCAAGGAAGTTTATGATGTTATAAATGAGTCTGTCGAAGTTACAATGCCATCTATTGACTTGGAACACATAGACAGATACCTTTTGGCTTCTGTGGAATATTATCTGCTAGGCAAGAAGCTCTATTTAGCAGCTCTAATAGGGGAAATGGATTACGAGACAGCCACACGAGATTTAAAAAAGATGATGGATGTATTTTTCTATTCTGATGCGCAGGCAATCATTAAAAGTAAAATATATCCCTATCTTGTAGTAGTGCTGTACGAGTTATATAAAAAAGACGGAAGATTAAAGAAGATTGTAGAGCAAAAGCAGTTATCACAAAGAGTAGATAAGGCAATTAATCTTCTTAGAGATAATAATCGACTTTTTTATGTCGTTGAGCTGTTGGAAATAAAAGAAGAGCTGGCAGCAATCTATGATCAGGAAGAGCAGGAGTTAAACAAAAAGTTCCTAGACGTCTTTTTAGGACTGTTCCGAGACTATGATGTTCCGGAAAAAATGGGATACAGCTGCTACATATATGAAAGTCTGTCAATTTATAATATTGGTCAACTAATAAAAAGCCGCCGTACGATGCTGGGAATAACCAGAAAAGATCTTGCTGAAGGAGTATGCACATTAAAAACTCTTGAACGAATTGAGAACGGGAAGAATAATCCTCAAAAAGCAGTCTTTAATGGACTTCTATCCAAGTTAGGAATCAATGCAGATTACAGAAGGGCCGAACTGTTATCTAACGACCATAGGTTGATTGATAAGTACAATGAGTACAAAAGAAAATGCAATGAAGGTGATTATGCAAGTGCAGATGAAATAGTAGAGTATCTGAAACATAAAGTTAATAAGAATTATCCTGAGAATGTGCAGATACTGATTCGAATGATTAATCTTTCAATGCTGAGAAAAAAAGACATTTCAGTGGAGCGGTTTGTAAAAAATCTTAAAACGGCATTGAAACTGACAAAAATAGATGTAGATGAATTACCTGAAATTCAGGGATATTTGTCTAGATCAGAAATAACCTGTTTGTACAATATAGTGACTAAGGTGCGAAGAGTGAATAATGAATTCGTGGATAATATAGTAGGAATAGTAAAAAAAATTGATGATGATAAAAATCATCTTGAATTTGTTATTTACGAGACAATAATGGTATGGTGCGCAAACTATCTAGGAAATAAGGGTGAATATCTGAACTCGGACATAATAGCTAAGAAACTAGTAGCAGAAGCTTTAATGAAAAGAAGGAATGTTCTTATATCGAAAAGCCTTTATGTGCTTATATGGAATATGGCAAAAAGTAAGGGGAATTATTATGATGCTTGTTATAAATACTTTTTTACTCAAGCCTATTATTTAGATATTTTTTCTAAAAGGAAAAAACATAGTTGTTTTTTGAGAAAAAAAATATCTAAATATGAAGCAAGACAAGATTGGTTAAGTTAGAATTCGATTTCATCATCTGATTCATCATCTGAGAATATGGAATACTCAGTGGTATTGCTATTTATGTAACTACCAATAGGATAGGTGTAATTAAGTATTAGTGTGAAAATTGCAATAGAATATAAAAGTTTAAAGTGTTTCATAGCAGGCGAAGTCCCTTCAAAAGATGAATTTTATTGAATTATAATATGTGGTATTATATTTTTTCAACGGACAAAGTAGTCAAATAAACTGACTACTTTGTCCGTTGTTTTTTTTTATTAGCAGATAGTACAATTTATGCAAGAAGGGAGGTGACACACATGGATACTAGTTGGGAAATTGTAGAAATTGAAGATACCTGCGTTGAAGCAGACGAGTTAAACACCATGGAATTTGCTTGGTGTGGATTTGGTTGTGCAGGTGGTGGTACAGTTACAGAAAATTGATTTCTGGCAAATATAGGTGGGATTAATACCCACCTATATTATTATTGGGCGAGGTATTAGAAATTTGAATGAAACTAAAAGAGAATTATTATTTATATACTGATAGTAAGAACGACATAGCTGTTTTGTTTGATACATATAATTCAAAGAAGTATCGTATTCCACAAGAAATAGCATTAAAAATTAAAGAAGATAGACTAAATGAGTGTGAGGTCCAGAAAATAAATTCTGTATTATCAGATAAACCAATATTTGATGAAGGGCACAGTAATTCATATGGAATAGTGAGCGATTTACGTTTATTGGTGACTAATAAGTGTAATTTTAATTGTACCTATTGTTATGCCAATGGTGGCAGTTACAATATGCAATTGAAATCTATGAGTATACAAATGGCCAAAGATATCCTTGATTACTATTATGATAAGTATAGCAAAGTGTCACAGATAAGCTTTTTTGGCGGGGAACCACTAGTGAATTTTAGAGTTATTGAAGCAGTTTGTGAATATGCTAGAAAAAAATGGGGGAGCGATTGTCCATGTTTTTCTATGGTTACTAATGGAGCACTTATTTCTGATGAAGTAGTACTGATAATAAGAAAATATAATATATTTGTTACAGTTAGTATTGATGGTCCAGGTGAAGTAACTGATTTACAAAGAATTAGCCGAGATGGAAGAAGTGCCTTTGCACTAATAGATAAAGGGTTAAAGAATCTGGGAGATTATAATAATGTCGCTTTGGAAATCACATATACCTCAAATCATGAACAGTTAGGAATGTCTCGAGGAGATGTAATTCATTATATACAGGATAAATATCCTAATAAAAAAGTAGTGATAAATGATGTAAATATTGATGAAAGTGATTGTAAAAATTTGGAAGTGAGTACTTGCAATGATACGCAGATGATAAATAGATTTTTTGATGATGATACGTATTGTGATGATCACATTTTTTATATGCTAAGGAATTATTTGAATGGCATATATGATAGGAAGTTTTGTGGCGCGGGATTTGACAAGTTTACTATAGATATGGATGGGAATATTTATCCTTGTCACCTTTTTGTCGGGAATAGTAAATACATAATGGGAAATGTAAGAGATGGTTTAATAGATTTGAGTACAAATCAAAAATGCGTTTGTACAAAAGATAATGGAGAATGTACTAGATGCTCCTATAAAACATTATGTAGCGGCTGTTCATATGACATATTGTTGAATGATAATAAAAAGGTTTGCGAAAGAAACAAGGCAATGGGAGAGATATTTTTACAAAGGATGTTATGTTTATTTGTTACAGACTCGAGTAAATATAAAAAAGTTATAGAGAAAGGAATTTGCTATGGTAGAAAATATCGAATTAGTTAATGAAATCGTAGTTACTAATGAAGACTTTAGCCAAATATATAATTTTTTTGCCAATGCGGATTCTGAAAAAATTTTATCTTTGTTTATGGAAAAAAATGGTGGGATGTGCAGAATTAAAGGAGCCTTTAAAGATATAAGCAAAGGAGTTTACATAGCTAATGATAAACATATTATTTTTTCATCAAGAAAAATATATAACCAATTGATTTATTGTAAAACTAATAATTTTGGATATTGTATTATTCATAATCATTTAATTGGGAATGAACCCTCCAAGTCTGATTATGACACTATGGAAAAGATATGTGATGTAGCAATAGAAATAGGTGTGAAAAATATCATATTTGGGATATATGATATGAATGCAAAAGAAATAAGATTTTTATTATACAATTGCTTAGCAGAAAAAGAGGAAAGACAATATTATGAGCAACGTATCAAAAAAGAATGAATTAAGACATGTATATATGGCGAACAATAAATTAGTTTTTACAATAAATTTATTGTTAAGGCTGACTCTGGGATTTGGAAATCTCTTGTTATCTTACTTACTGATGCTGGTAATTGATATGGCTGTCAGCGGAGAGAGGGAGGGCTTGATAGGCACAGTATATATTAGTATTGTGACGGAAATAGTGTATATAATTGCATATTATTTTATGAGATATTCTTTTTCTACTTTTTTGAAAAGAGGTTCTCTTCAATATAAAAATACGGTTTTTAAAATGATACTGGATAAGAATATTAGAGCAGTGGAAAATAGTCGGGCGCTGTATCTGTCAGCGATAACTAATGATTTGACTTTAATGGAGACAACATATTATGAAAAGGTGTTTATTTCTATTAATTCTTTAGTTATTTTTGTAATGTCACTAGCTGTAATGTTTTACAACAATGTACTTTTGACAATCATTTCTATCGCATTGATGTTACTTCCGTTAATAGTCAGTATCTTAACGGGTAATAAACTGGCAATGAATGAGAAAAAAGTTTCTCAGAAAAATGAAGAATTCGTATCAGTTTTAAAGGATCTGCTGGATGGTTTTTCTATATTGAAGACTTATAGAGTCGAAAAAAATGCATACGATCAGTTTGACAATGCTAATAGAGCAGTCGAGGATGCAAAATACAATAGACGAATATTAGCTAAATTAATAGATCTTCTATCTGATTTTGCAGGAACTATTGCTCAATTTGGATTGTTCCTGATTGGAGCTTTTTTTGTAGTAGATTCCCAAGAAGTTACTGTCGGAATGCTTGCTTTATTTTTGCAGCTCATGAATTATATATTAGCGCCGCTGAATGTTATTCCTAATGTTATTTCTGCAAAAAAATCTGTAGATGTATTGACTGAAAAACTGTCAAAAGCATTAGATAGTGAAGATTCGGATGAGTCAAAAATAAAAATTGGAAAGCTTAAAAATAATATCAGATTTGATGATGTAACATTTTCATATGATGAGAATAAAAATGTTCTGCAAAATGTTAGCTTGAATTTTGAAAAAGGCAAATCATATGCACTTGTGGGGATGTCCGGATGTGGAAAATCTACTATCCTTAATCTGATTATGGGGATAAATCCTGATTATTCCGGAAAAATCACATATGATGATGTTGAAATTAAGGATATCGATCTTGAATCAATTTATAAGAATATTTCATTGGTACAACAGAAAGTATTCATGTTCAATGATACTATAAAAAATAATATTACTTTATATAGAAATGTTTCAGACAAAGATCTGAATGATGCGATAGATAAGTCAGGTTTAAGGGGACTTGTAGATAGTAAGGGGCTGGATTATCTATGCGGCGAAGGTGGAATTAACCTATCTGGCGGTGAGCAACAACGTATTGCCATAGCCAGAAGCCTTCTGTCAAATACAGAAGTGATACTATTTGATGAGGCAACTTCAGCACTGGATAATACTACCGGAAATATGATAATGAAGACTATTCTTGCTATGAAGTCAACGACCAGGATAATGGTAACGCATCAGTATCAAAGAGAGATTCTATCTGAAATAGATGAGATAATTGTTCTTAAAAATGGAGTTATCATAGAATCCGGAAGCTTTGAGGAATTGCTTGATAAGAAAGGGTATTTTTATTCTTTATATACAATTGGAGATTAATATTACAGGATGCAGTCAAGTTCGTGATAGAACTGGCTGCATCCTTTTTCACGTAGGAAAAGATCTCTGGATTTCCTGTGAGCGATTAAATTGTAACAATATTTCTTGGTGTTCCATTTGCGTAGGATTGGATGTTTTCTGCAACTTCTTCTACGCAGCGGGATCTGGCTTCTACGCTTGCCCAAGCCATGTGAGGGGTGATGGCAACGTTGTCATATCCGTACAATTTGCTAAGAGGGTTGTCCTGAGAGATTGGCTCTTTGGCAAGGACATCAATGCCGGCAGCGCCTATCATGCCAGTAGTGATTGCTTTGTACAGAGCGTCGTCATCTATGACTGCGCCTCTGGCAACGTTTATCAGTATGGCAGTATTCTTCATCTTGGATAGAGCATCTTCATCTATCAGATGGAAAGTTCTGTCTGTAAGCGGACAATGGAGAGATATGACATCAGAGCGTGTCAGCAGCTCGTCCAAGGATACCTGCTCATAGTCAGTACAATCACTGTGTCCGGAAGATGCATAGAATATGACATGGGCGCCAAAAGCTGTAGCAATCTGAGCTACTTTCCTTCCGATATTACCCATTCCGATTATGCCATAGGTCTGACCAGCCAGTTCATGAAAAGGCTGATCAAGGAGACAGAAGTGCTCCTGATTGCCGTAATCACCCGACTTTACAAAATCATCATAATGTCTTAGTTTTTCAAGCAGATAGAAAAGCAGTGCAAAAGTATGTTGAGCAACTGAATCAGTTGAGTAACCTTTTACATTGGCTACGTCTACGCCGTGGGCTTTGCAGGCTTTTACATTGGCATTATCAAAACCTGTTGCAAACATGCATATGAGTTTTAGATTTGGAGCGGCATCCAGGATCTTGTCTGTTATCTGAGATTTGTTGATGCATAGTACTTCTGCATCTTTTAATCTTTCTGTTGCATTATCCTCTGTGACCTTATCTGTATAGAATACAGTCTCACCTGCATTTGCAAGTGAATCATATTTAATATCATTTCCAACACTATCAATTTCACAAGCTACAATTTTCATATAATATCGATTAACCTATATCTGTAGATCAGTATATTGACTCATTCATAATTAACAAGATTGCTTGAATCAGAATATGATGAAAGATCAATGTGTCAATACAATAGTTAAATCCTCCTTTTGCAGAATAAAAATCTGTATATTACAATACACATATTAAGCAAAAAAATAAAGTCATTCTGCATATATATGAGAATGACTTTATAATAAACAATCATAATTGTTTCTATATCAAAGATATTTTGTAAGCAATATTCAATTGTCAAAATCATAAATCAACGAAGAGTCTTATAGTATTCTTCTTTGATTTCTTTTTCAATCTTCTGAAGATTCTCCCTCTCATTTTCTAATTGAATAGTCCAGTCTGTTCTATGAAAAGGATCCTTAGAAACATCAAATAAAGTAGCTTCGTAAAGAGTCATACCATACCCCTTTCCCAGCAAAAGCTGAAAAACAAGAAAACTTTTGACTAAGACTATTATAACACTTTCAGGATAAAATAAATCAATTTCTGATTAAAATATATCAATTTTTTATAAACAAAATCTAATCATTCCCAAAAGTGTTTTTAGAAAAATGCAGGTTTTTTATGATTTATAAAGTATTTATAAATTTATCGAAGGCAGCCTGTCCTTCAGGAGTTCTCTTGTATACACCGGCATCTTCGAGAACATGCATAAATACCTTACCAATCTCAGCGTTTATGATATCATCAATATTGCTTTCATCAATATGGTCATAGTTCTTGCTAAACTCATCAACCCAATCAGCATGCTTTGAGAGTATTTCATCAGCTCTTAGATCTGAGCCTTTTAGCATTGCTTCTTTTAAATCTGCCATTTCACCTTTTAATCTTGCTGGGAGAACAGCGAGTCCCATTACTTCTATCAGACCGATGTTTTCCTTTTTGATATGATGCAGGTTAGCATGTGGGTGATATACACCAAGCGGGTGTTCTTCAGTTGTGATGTTGTTTCTAAGTACAAGGTCCAGTTCGTAGTTATCGCCGCGTTTTCTTGCTATTGGAGTTATGGTATTGTGAGGAGTTCCATCAGTCTCTGCAAATATAAATGCATCCTCATCAGTATATGAGCGCCATGCCTCCAATATGTGATCTGCCAGCGCTATGATTCTGTCTGTATCTTTGCCGGATAATCTTATTACTGACATTGGCCATTTGACGATTCCAGCTTGTATATCTTCATAGCCATTGATAGTAAATGTACGCTCTACAGGTGCCTTAGCCATAGCAAATGTGTAATGGCCTCCCTGGAAGTGATCGTGGCTGAGGATTGATCCACCTACGATAGGCAGGTCAGCATTGGATCCTACAAAATAGTGAGGGAACTGCTTGACAAAATCAAAGAGTTTGCAGAATGTTCCATGCTCAATCTTCATAGGAATGTGCTGAGAGTTAAACACTATGCAGTGCTCGTTGTAATATACATATGGAGAATACTGAAATCCCCACTGTGAGTTCTGGATAGTTACAGGAATGATCCTGTGGTTCTCTCTAGCAGGATGATCAACGCGTCCGCTGTATCCTTCATTTTCTCTGCACAGCTGGCACTTTGGATAGCCTGTCTGCTTTGCATTTTTGGCAGCCGCTATAGCCTTAGGATCTTTTTCCGGTTTAGAGAGATTGATAGTGATGTCAAGATCACCGTATTCTGTTGGTGCAATCCATTTCAGATCCTTTGATATGCGATAGCGTCTTATGTAATCAGTATTTCTTGCAAAAGAATAATAGAAATCAGTTGCAGCTTCAGGGCTTGTCTTATACAGCTCATTGAATTTTCTGATGACATCGCTAGGTCTTGGTGTCATGCGTCCCATGAGCTTGGTATCGAAGAGATCACGGAAGACTACGCTGTTATTTTCTAACAGACCTGCTTCTGCCGCATAATCATCGATATTTTTCAGGATGCTCTCTAAGAGTGTGCCATTGTCGATATCTGCATCAGACATGCCTTCTGCTTCTTCAATAACGTCTCTTTCACTTATCTCAGTGCTTTCAAGAGACAGATCCATCAAAAGTGTATTTATAGTGTAGATAATATCCTCTTTTTCAATAAGACCTGTCTTGTATCCATAGGCTACAAGCCTTTTTAATTCTGTTTGTATATTTTCCATTGTAAAAAAGCTCCTTTAAAAAACAGAATGAGTCACCCTGTGACTCATTCTGTGAAATTACAGTACTGTTGGGCCACCACCAATTTCTACTGTGTAGAATGTGCAGTCATAGCCGATTTTTTCTTTATATGCCTTACCAACCTGCTCTTTGAAGGTATCAATAGCTTCGTCTTTAACGATAGATACTGTGCATCCTCCAAATCCGCCACCAGTCATACGTGAACCGATGACACCGTCAATCTTCCAAGCCTCTTCGGCAAGAGTATCGAGCTCAACACCTGTAACATCATAATCGTCACGAAGAGAAACATGAGAAGCATTCATAAGCTCACCAAATCTCTTGAGGTCGCCAGCCTTAAGGGCTGCAACAGCTTCGATAGTTCTCTGGTTTTCGTATACAGCATGTTTTGCTTTTTTACGTCTGTCTTCATCAGGTATTGCATCTTTGTGAGCCTCGAATTCTTCAATTGAGAGCTCTCCAAGTCCTTTGATATCAACAACTTTCTGAAGCTCTGACAGAGCAAGTTCACATGAAGAACGTCTTGCATTGTACTGAGAGTCTGTCAGTTTGTGCTTTTTATTGGTATTAGTGATCACTATCTTGCATCCATCAAGCTTGATAGGAGCATATTCAAATGAGAGGTCAGATGTATCAAGGAATATTGCATTGTTTTCCTTGCCCATAGCAACGGCGAACTGATCCATGATACCGCAGTTACATCCGTTGAAGTTGTTCTCAGAGTACTGTCCGATGATAGCAAGATCCTGGTTGGTAACATCGAATCCGAACAGGTCGCGGAGGATGAATCCGGTCAATACTTCAAGAGAAGCTGATGATGAGAGTCCGGAACCAGCTGGGATATTGCCGTAGATAGCCATATCAAAACCGCAAGGGAGTTTGAAACCTCTTTTTTCAAATGCCCAGATGATACCGATTGGGTAATTAGCCCATCCTGCTTCGTCGCAAGGCTTTAGCTCTTTGCTCAGATCTACTTCATAGACTCCGAAGTTTTCCTGGTTTACAGAGTAGAAACGTACAATTTTGTCATCTCTCTTGGCAGCAGCACCATATGTACCAATAGTAAGTGCACAAGGGAATACGTGACCTGCGTTGTAATCTGTGTGCTCACCGATCAGGTTGACTCTTCCTGCGGCAAAATAGGCTTTTACACCTTCACATTTTCCATAAGCCTTGGCAAATCCGTCAAGGACAGCTTTTTTCATATCTTCCATAATTCATATCCTTTCAGCATAAATTTAGGTGACTTGTATATCTAAACTCAGATTCATTTATCTGCAATTATGTTAATTAAATATGAGCCAGAATACTTGTCAGATGTTATATGTTAAATTAATACAGGTTATTGTTTGCATGTTATAATAATAGAATATCAGAAACTTGTTTTGCAACGGTTCTTTGTTTTATGTTCCTGTCAAAATGTTAAATACTGCGAGTTCATGCAATAGACTAAAGAGAAACTGATAGTAATAAATGTAAGGAGGAAATTTTTTATGGAAAAGGCCTATAAGCTTGAGTTTACGGAAGAAGAATCAGATGATCTGTACGTGTATTGCTGTGGGTGTTCACAGACACTTCCCCATCATTCTTTTGGCCCTGCTGTAAAGCCTCACTATATGATACATTTCATAATAAATGGCAAGGGACAGTTTTCCATAGGCTCGCAGACTTATCCACTGGAATCAGGATACGGATTTTTGATAGTGCCTGAAGAACTGGCATATTACGAATCTGATGAGAATGATCCCTGGACATATGTATGGGTTGGTTTCGGTGGTAAGCATGCAGGGGAAATTGTAGGAGAATTGGGATTGTCTCTGCAACAGCCCATTTTTAAAAGTGAAAATATAAATGGAATTTATGACATAGTAAAAGACATGATGGAGCATAATACCTTCAGTGTACAGGATGTACTTAGGCGTAACGGCAGTTTGTCTCTGTTCCTGTCAGAGATAGCAGGTGGTAGCAGTGTCTCTATGAGGAATGACGCAGGAAGTGCTAATAACTATGTTCAGCAGGCACTATCATACATCAGTCAGAACTATTACAACCCGATCAAAGTCACAGATGTGGCAGCATATGTCTGTATAAACCGTAGTTATCTATATACTCTTTTTCAAAAAGAGATAGGCATGTCACCTCAGCAGTATCTGACGTCTTTTCGCATTGCCAAGGCAGTGGAGCTATTGCAACTGACATCACTTCCTATAGAGAGTATTGCGATTTCCTGTGGATATTCTGATCCTCTTGTATTTTCCAAGGCTTTCAGACAGGAAAAAGGAGTATCGCCATCGGTCTTTAGAAAAGATGCTATGAGAAATGGCGGTCGTGGTAACAAGGAACACCTCAGAGAAGTTGAGAAATTCATCGCTGGTAAACAAGAAAAATGAGCCAAAGGGGACGTATCAGATTGACTCGTTAAACCACCTTGTGACCTTCCCACTTGCCACTGAAAAATCTGATGGTAAAGAATATACCTCTGATGCCCCAGTCTGAGAACATACCGATCCATACGCCCATAGGTCCCATTCCTACTACTCTTATAAGGAATGTAGCTAGGGATACACGGCACAGCCACATTGACAATGTGCTGAGGATCATAGAGAACTTAACATCTCCGGCTGCTCTGAGACCATAAGCAGGGGTAAATGAAAATGGCCATAGCACAGGCTTTACTATGGTAACCCAGCCCAACATGTATATGCACAGGGATGCACTTTCGGCGCTCATGCCGGCAAGAGTTGTAACTGGTCTTGCAATGGCGTAAGCAAACAGGCAGCTTAAAAGGACGGCTATAAATGCCCATCCGGTAAGTTTCTTAATATAGTATCTGGCTTCATCAATTCTGCCAGCTCCCATACATTGACCAACTACAGTCATGAGACCCAGTCCGACACCGACTCCGGCTACTCCGTTTACATTTTCGAATATATTGGTCATAGCCTGAGCAGCAATGGCTGTAGTACCGCAGATTGCAACAGAAGACTGGATGGCTAATTTACCAAATTGGAACATACCATTTTCTATTCCGTTTGGAATTCCCATGGATAGGATTGATTTGATCTTGTCCTTGTCAGGTCTTATCTTGTGGTAGTCTCTGACATAGAGCATCTGATTTTTATTTCTGAGTTTATATAACAGTACCAGAGCATAAATAAGTCTTGAGATGAGTGTTGCAAGAGCAGCACCTGCAACTCCCATATTTAATGCGTAGATGAATACTGCATTGAGTACTATATTGGCCATGTTGGCAAAAATAGCCACGTTCATAGGAAGTCTGGTATTGCCCTGAGCACGGTATATTGCGCTACCTGCTCCAGCAAGAGCTATTGCAGGGTAAGAAAGAATAGTGATAAGAAAATATGTATAAGAAGCTGTCATTACTGACTCTTCGATACTTCCAAATATCAGATGCAGGAGTGGAGCCTTAAATACAATTCCCAGTACTGTTATAAAAAGAGATAGTGCCAGTGCTACGCCAAGAAGCTGAGCAGCAGCATCATTGGCTTTTTTCATGTTCTTTTGTCCCACGTAATTGGCGCATATTATGACACCACCTGTTGCAAGTGCGTTGAATGCCTGTACGATCAGGTTGTTGATTGAGTCTACAAGTGATACAGCTGAGAGAGCTTCTTCTCCCACAGTTGATACCATCATGCTGTCAGCCATGCCCATCAGTGAGTTCAGGAGCTGCTCCGCAATGAGGGGAAGCAGCAATAATAGTAGTTGCTTATTGGTAAAAAGATGATTATTCTTAGAGCTTATTGTTTTATCCATAATTTTCTTTCTATATAAAATGATTGATGTTATAAATAGTAATAAAACTATAACATAAATTTAGTACAAACCCAAAAAGCAATGTAAGGAAGTGTGTATGGAACCAAACATAATAGAAATAGATAATTTAGATAGTCCGGAGCTGGCAATATATGCCAATCGCAATGAGTCTCAGCTCTTGCATATCAATGAACCGGAGCTTGGGATATTTATAGCTGAGAGTCCCAATGTTATTATCAGGGCTATGGATGCCGGTTATGAACCGATTTCTTTTCTACTGGAGAAAAAATCTGTGGATAAAGAGGCAAGATCTCTTATAGATAGGTGGAAAAATGTTCCTATTTATGTAGCTGAGATGGATGTCCTTGAGCAGATCACGGGATTTAAGCTCACAAGAGGTGTACTCTGCGCTATGAAACGCAAGGAATATCCATCCATAGAGAGCATATGTCAGAATGCAAGAAGGATTGCAATACTTGAAGATGTAGTCAATCCAACTAACGTTGGAGCTATATTCCGTTCTGCAGCAGCTCTAAATATGGATGCAGTTCTATTGTCCCCTGCCTGCAGCGACCCATTATATAGGAGAGCAGCGAGAGTCAGCATGGGAACAGTGTTTCAGGTACCATGGACCTATTTTCCAAAATCAGAAGGATCATGGAATGGAACCGGAATGGACAAGCTCCATGCAATGGGATTTAAGATGGCAGCCATGGCGCTGGATGATAAAGCTATTCCTATAAGTGATGAGAGACTGCATAGTGAAGATAAACTTGCCATAGTCCTTGGCACAGAGGGAGATGGATTGTCTGATGAGACTATATCCAAGTGCGACTATACTGTGATCATACCTATGACCCACGGAGTGGACTCTCTAAATGTGGCAGCAGCCAGTGCTGTGGCATTTTGGGAATTAGGGAAGAAAGAATAGTGAGTTAGAGGGGAGTCAGAGGGGACGTATCAGATTGACTCATTGTGCACAATGAGTCAATCTGATACGTCCCCTCTGACTCTTTTCCCCTATGCCAGGTCATCTGAATCCAGTAAGATTGTAAAAGGTCCGTCGTTTACGAGACTTACTTTCATTTCAGCACCGAATATGCCTGTTTCAACTACTGGAACTGTTTCCTTACATTTGGCAATGATATATTCGTAGAGCTCATTTGCCATTTCAGGGCCTCCGGCATTGATAAAACTTGGGCGGTTGCCCTTTCTGCAATCAGCGTACAGAGTAAACTGAGAGATCAAAAGAAGCTGTCCACCTACATTTTCAAGAGACAGATTAGTTTTATCGTTTTCATCTTTAAAAATTCGCAAGCCAAGAAGTTTCTTGATCATCTTATCTGCGATTTCCTTAGTATCAGTCTGATTGATGCCTATCAGCACCATAAAGCCTTTTCCGATGCTTCCTACAGTTTTTCCATTTACGTCAACTTTGCTATTTTCAACAACCTGAATTACAAATCTCATAATGAAATTCCCTTCTAAAGTATTACTCAAGTATTATTTAGTCACTTACATCATTATATATTAGAAGAAAAGAAACATCGACCGATTCTTTAATACAAATAGCTACAAATAGCTAAAACAGGCTGTTTCAGTGCCTTTGCCTAAGATTATTTATGCTCAACATTGTTCCAACTGTTCTATATGTAATAGAACGTTTATAAAAAGTTTATACTTTCTTTATTGATATAGTTGTTCTATTTGTGCTATAACATAATCAGCAAGAGGAAAACAAATAAAACCTCTTACCAATAATAAAAATAAGCGGCGCAGGGCGCCAGAAAGTGTGAATATTATGTTGATGCCTATGATTTGGAGAAATAACAATGATGTATGTAATTACTCAGATCCATTTGATGAGATGGACAAAATGTTCGAGAACATCTGGGGAAACGGCCTTGAAAGCGCAGTATCAATGAAGACCGATGTACTTGATAAAGGCGATCATTACGAACTTGATGCAGAGCTTCCTGGATTTAACAAGGAAGATATCAATATTGAACTGAAAGATGATGTTCTCACAATATCAGCTTCTCATTCAGAAGATAAGGATGAGAAAGATAAGGAAGGCAAGTATGTAAGACGTGAAAGAAGAAGTGCTTCATATTCAAGATCCTTCACAGTTGAGAACCTGCAGCCTGAAGATATTGATGCAGAATATAAGAACGGAATCCTTCAGTTAAAGCTTCCAAAGAAAGAAGCTGTAAAGCATGAGGAAGCCAAGAGGATAGAAGTAAAAGGCTGATTTTAAACCTGAAATCCACAACCATTAGAAGTTGTACAAAAGTTTCCTGATGATTTATTTGCAAAAACATACAGAAATAAAAAATCGTAATCCGCAGTTCCTTATCTATATTGGGAACTGCGGATATTTTATTATGTTCTCATAAGAGATGCACGAACATTCAGATGCATCTAAAAAGGAGGATATATGTTATACGTTATCATCGGAACAGTTGTGTTTATTTTATTGCTTGTAGTGGCAACAGGTTATGTAAAATCTCCACCAGATCAGGCATTTATCATATCAGGCCTTAGAAAAGAGCCACGAATCCTGATCGGACGAGCTGGTATCAAGATTCCATTTTTTGAAAGAGTCGACAAATTATATCTTGGACAGATGACAGTAGATATCAAGACAGAGCAGTCAGTACCTACAAATGACTTCATCAATGTTGACGTGGATGCAGTAGCTAAGGTTCGTATCTCTACTGACAGACAGATCAACATTGGAACAGATGAAGCTCCTGTGTTTGTAAAAGGTATCTATCTTGCATCCAAGAACTTCCTTAACAAGAAGCCAGATCAGATTGCAGAAGAGTTAAAAGATTCTCTGCAGGGTAACATGCGTGAGATTATCGGTACTCTTGATCTTAGAACTATCAACACAGACCGTGATTCTTTCTCAGATCAGGTTATGTTAAAAGCTTCTAAGGACATGGATAAACTTGGTATTGAGATCATCTCATGTAACATTCAGAATGTAACAGATGAAAATGGTCTTATCAGAGATCTTGGTGCTGATAATACAGCTCGTATCAAAAAGGATGCATCCATTGCAAAAGCTCAGGCAGACAGAGACGTTGCAATCGCACAGGCAGAAGCAGATAGAGCAGCTAATGATGCAAGAGTAGCAGCAGCTACAGAGATTGCGCAGAAAAATAATGAATTGGATATCAAGAAAGCTTCTCTTAAAAAGCAGGCTGATACAGCGCAGGCTGAAGCTGATGCAGCTTATGAGATCCAGAAACAGGAACAGCAGAAGACTATTCAGGCAGCTACTGTTAATGCTGAGATTGCAAAGGCAGAGCGTGAAGCAGAACTGAAACAGAAAGAAGTAATTGTAAAACAGCAGGAACTGGCTGCTCAGATTGAAAAGACAGCTGATGCTGAAAAATATAAAGCTGAAAAAGAAGCTGAGGCAAAGCTTATCCAGAGACAGAAAGAAGCTGAAGCTCGTAAGTACGAACAGGAAAAAGAAGCTGAGGCTCAGAAGGCAAAAGCTGAAGCTCAGAAGTATGCTGCAGAGCAGGAAGCAGCCGGTATCAAGGCAAAATATGATGCAGAAGCTGCAGGTATTGCTGCAAAAGGTAAAGCAGAAGCTGAAAGTATCAAGGCTCAGGGTCTTGCAGAAGCTGAAGCAATGGAGAAAAAGGCAGAAGCTTATAAGAAGTACAACGGTGCTGCTATGGCTGAGATGATGATCAAGATCATGCCTCAGATGGCCGCAGAGATTGCAAAACCTCTTGGACAGATCGACAAGATCAATATATATGGCACAGGCGATGGCTCCAATGGTGCAAGCCAGATTTCAGGAAATATGCCTATTGTCATGAAACAGGTATTTGATACCATGTCAGAAGCAACAGGTGTTGACTTCACAGAAATAATGAGAGCTGGCACATATGATGCCAAAGTCAATAAAAACGTTAATATCTCAGGACTTGATGGAATTGTGGTAGGTGCTAAGGAAAAAGATAAGACATCTGAAAGCACAACTTCAGAGACTTCAGAGGAGTAAAGAAAAAAGTGGTTGTTGCATTAAATGCAATGACCACTTTTTTTAAATGTTTTTAACGTATTTCAAATATCAAAAATATTACTAAAGTTCCCCCCTCAGAAAATGCCTGTATTCAGGATGATCTTCGGCGTTTGCGTATTCATCATGTAAACTGAGATTCATACAGTTTGTAGTAGAATCCTTTTGAATTCATAAGGCTTTCGTGATTACCATCTTCAATGATCTGCCCATTGTTCATGACTATTATATGGTCAGCATTTTGGATGGTGGAAAGCCTGTGAGCTATGACAAAACAGGTTCTGCCTTTCATGAGACGCAGCATTGCATCCTGAATGAGTTTTTCTGTAGTGGTATCAACATTTGATGTGGCTTCATCGAGTATAAGTATAGGGGCATCATATAGGAATGCTCTGGCAATTGTGAGCATCTGTTTCTGACCCTTTGAGATATTGCCGCCATCTTCGCCGATCACAGTGTTATAACCCTTAGGAAGCCTTTTTATGAATGAGTGTATTCGTGCAGCTTTTGCAGCCTCAACTACTTTTTCCATAGTTGCATCAGAGCTTCCATAAGCTATATTGTCATATACTGTTCCGTTAAATACCCAGGTATCCTGTAATACCATAGCGTAGGCACTTCTAAGGCTTTTTCTTGTGATAGTACTGATATCATGTCCGTCTAGCCTGATTTTACCTGAATCTATATCATAGAATCTCATTAGCAGGTTGATGAGGGTCGTCTTTCCTGCACCCGTAGGACCGACGATGGCAACAGTTTGCCCGGCTTTTGCCTCGAGTGAGAAATCTTTAATTATCTTTATTCCAGGAATGTATCCAAAGGAGATATGGTCTAGTTCAACATTTCCCTGTATATCAGTCAGCTCTATTGCATCTGGTTCATCTTCAGGTTCTTCAGTCTCATCCAGCAGGCGGAATACTCTTTCTGCTGCAGATATAGCTGAGAACAGTTCGGTAATGATGTTGGCAATCTCATTGATCGGGCCAGAGAACTTTCTTGAATACAGGATAAAAGAAGAAATCTGACCAACGGTTACGACACCTAACAGGTATAGGAGTGATCCAAACATACATATAAGTGACAGTCCCAGGTTGTTGATAAATCCTACAGAGGGACCTGTTGACATGCCATAATATTCAGCCTGATAGAAAGCGTCTGCAGCCTCTCCGTTTATGTTGTCAAAATCATCAATTACTGCATCTTCGTGGGCATAGGCAAGGATCGTCTTTTGCCCGGAGAACATCTCCTCTACAAAACCGTTCATCTGACCATATTTGGCACTTCTTTTGGAGAAGAGCGGTCTGGTCTTTTTGCCCATGTATCTGGTGTAAGCAATAGCTAGCGGAATAGTGATCAGGGTGATAGTAACCAGTGGAGGAGAGATGATCAGCATCATGATGAGGGAACCAACCACAGTTACGATATTAGTCATGATCTGCACTATATCAGTTGAAAAACAGGTTGATACAACATCTATATCGTAGGATACTCTGCTGATGATATCTCCAGCCTGATGTCTGTCATAGTAGCTGACAGGAAGGCTCATGAGCTTGTCAAAAACGTCTTTTCTAAGCTGACGAGCAAGGTGGCGACCTGTATGCATCATTATTACGGAGATGATATAAGACAGCAGAGAAGAGGTCACATAAAATATGAGCATCTTGATAGCATAGCCGTAAACTGCCTTGAAGTTTACTCTGCCTGCGCCTGCCGCAGCTTCATTTATGGCTTTTCCGGCAAGGCTTGGTCCAAACAGGGACAGTACATTACTGATAAGACATAGTACAAGTACTGCAAAGAGTATGTACTTAAATTCCATAGAATACTTTAGCAGACGCAAAAAAGTATTTTTAGCATTTTTAGGTTTATCTTTTTTATATTTAGGTTCTGGTGCCATAGGTAGTTCCTTTGCGCAAGATAGTGGTTATTAGTGATCAGTGGCGACTCAAAATATTTAAGCCAGAGCCCCCATCTGTGATTCATATATGGTTCTATACAGGTTACAGTTATCTAACAGCTCCTTGTGAGTGCCGCTGGCAAGTATCTTGCCGTTTTCAACTACCAGTATATGATTGAGATTCATGATAGAGCTGACTCTCTGTGCAACCATGATAGTAGTGGTTCCTGCATAGTGCTCTTTAATGGCAGATCTAAGGGCTGCATCAGTCTTGTAATCCAGAGCACTGGAGGAGTCGTCCAGTATCAGTATCTTTGGGTGGGCAGCCAGAGCTCTTGATATCATGAGACGCTGCTTCTGTCCGCCACTAAAGTCAGCACCCTTGATGGCAGCAGTATGGTCATAGCCTTGCTCCAGGTTGTCGATAAATGGTTTGGCCATGCCGTGATCGGCAGCTGTATCTACTTCTTCAGGTGTGAGTCCTCGTCCAAAGTCAATGTTGTTCATAAGAGTATCAGCAAATATGATGTCATTTTGGAACACAACACCAAACTTACTTCTAAGATCATCAAATTCATAGGTGCGGACATCTTTGCCATCTACAAATATCTGTCCCTTATCAGCATCATAGAAACGCATCAGAAGGTTTATGATAGTAGTCTTTCCACATCCTGTGGAACCGATGATTCCAAGGGATTCGCCTTTTTTTACACTAAAAGAGACATCACTTAAACTGTAATCTCTATCATCTTTTTCTTCCTGAGTAGTCTCCAGTTCTTCATCTGTATGGTACATGAAGGATACGTGGTCAAATATTATATGAAGAGAAGGATCATCATGATCATAAGCCGGTTCATAAGGCTGGATGCTTCTACGCGCTTCTTCATCAGTCAGTACCAGCTGGTCAGGCTTATCTACAAGCACAAGTCCTATACGGTCAGCGGAGGCTTTGGCCTTGGAATACATGACGAATATCCTGTTAAGACCCATGACTGACTGCAGGATCAGATTAAAATATGTAAGAAAAGCCAGGATGACACCGGGCTGGATTGCTCCGCTGTTAACTCTGTATGCACCAAGGATAACAACCAGAGTAAGACCGGTGTTGAGACATAACTGCATAAAAGAACCAGGGATAGCCATTATCACGCTGGCGTGGATGTCGATGGAAGTCAGGTCTTCATTGGCCTGTGCATAACGCTCTTTTTCATGAGATTCCTTTGAAAGAGCTTTAATGACGCGGATTCCTGTGATGTTCTCACGCATGATGCGGACGATATTGTCTACGCACTTTTGCACTTTTCCATAGAGAGGCACGCCCTTTTTAGAAATAGAGAGAACAACAATAAGCAGTAACGGAACCATTATGCATAACAGACTTGAGAGATATACATCCATGGTCATGGTCAGGGCTATGCCGCCTATGAGCATGATAGGTCCGCGGATACCGATAGTCTGCATGCGTGTCATGAAGTTCTGAACATTATAAGTATCAGAAGTCATACGGGATGTAAGGGATGGCAGACCGAAATTGTCAAATCGGGAGCCGGACAGGTGAGCAGTCTTGGCAAAAAGGTCATGACGCAGGTTAAATATGGCTCTTTTAGATACAGCTACAGCCATGCGGTTGGCTGTTACGTTGAGCTGTCTTGTCAGAAAAGCCATGAATATCATGCCCATGCCCCAGATCAGAACAAGGCGGAGTGAGCCTACCGGTACGATATTGTCGATTATATGTTCAAGGATATAAGGGAGAGATAATTCGCCCAGAGTGCCCAGAAATTTAATGAGCATCCCAAGACTGATCCTTCCAAAGTATTCTTTTAGATATTTCCAGATAACATTCATTCACAAATTCCCCAATATTTTCGTATATACAAACTAAATCATACAACTTTTTTAATTTATCGTGTATAGTAAAAATAGGACAAAATATAATTTTATATGTACTATAAAAGTCACGAAAAAATCAGGATAGTAAATGTTATTTTAGGTAGGATAAAAAATGGTCAGAAATACAGCGCAATTGAAAAAGAGAGTTATAGAGGTCTTGGCGAGACTTGATAAAGAGTATGGAGTTGATGTGGCATGTCACCTTTCCCATGAAAATGCATGGCAGCTACTGATTGCAACTATTTTAAGCGCGCAGTGTACAGACGCAAGAGTCAATATGGTCACTCCGGGACTGTTTGCTAAATATCCTTCTGTAGCGGCTTTTGCGGCAGCAGATGTTTCAGAACTGGAGATGGATATCCATTCAATCGGCTTTTATCACAGCAAGGCCAAAAATATCAAAGCATGCTGTCAGCGGCTTATGACAGAATATGGCGGAGAAGTGCCAAGTGATATTGATGATCTGACTTCACTTCCGGGAGTTGGCAGGAAGACAGCCAATGTAATAAGAGGAAATATCTACAATGAGCCAAGTATTGTTGTGGATACTCATGTAAAAAGAATATCCAACAGGCTGAAATTCACAGATTCCGATGATCCTGTTGTAGTAGAGCAGGACCTTATGAAGATATTGCCCAAAGAGAACTGGATACGATACAACATCCAGATAATCAATCTTGGAAGGACAATATGTAAAGCACCCACGCCAAAATGCAGTGAGTGCTTCTTAAAAGATGTGTGTCCATCCTTTGATATTAAAAAGTAGTCTATTTATACAGGATTCTGTAATCCGTCAAGATAAGAATATAAGGTATCAAGAATCCTTTTTTTACTAAGCGAATTGAGAGTCTCGGCGATGGGGATCAGCTCCTGTACCTGTTCAGCAGCTTCCTGAGTAGATAAACCGAGTTTGCTTGTATAAATCTCACATAATAATTTATACGTGTCAGTTATATCAGTTCTTGTCTGGACTGCAAATTCAAGTACGGCGCAGGCTTCATAATACTTTTCGTATAGGAATAGCTGCTTGCCCCATTTCTGCAGTGATGTGACCAGGGAAGTGTAGTTTTGATCATATTCAGATAGCGGGGTAATATTGGCAGTGCCGTATTTTAGTTTCAGATCTGTATTGGTATAGCCGGTAAGATTGACTATCTTTCCTTTTGACAGATCCTTTACAGTATTTTCAGCATCCACAATAGCTTCTACATCAGGCATCAGACCAAAGGGCAGAGTCTCAAAAGGTATTGTTATATAGTCCAGATCATCTAAACTTTTTTTGCGCACGTTATTGGCTTCACTTTCTCTATCCCAGAACTCTTTTTTTATCTGAGCTTCCTTATTTGAGTTCTTTTGTAAAGTGAAATGTAACCAAATACAGAATAAAATGACAGTTGCTAAAGCCGGAAATTTCATCTATAATTCCTTTCAGTATCGAGGAAAAAAAAATGTTAAATTTTAATTCAAAAAAGAAACGTCTTTTTGCTTCTATTATTATCGTATTAATAGTTCTCGCAATGGTCGTTCCAATGGTGTTTTCAGTGTTTTTATAATAAATATGATAACACATTTTAGTGTATGTTTATATACATGAGGTAGAGGGGAAATATGAAGAAATTATTGATGAGTCTTGCTTTGACAGGACTTGTACTTGCGTTTGTGCCACATGGCAACGCACAGGCTGCTTCGTCTAAGACCATAGCAGATGGTGTGTCTATTGGAAGTGTTGATGTATCCGGTATGACAGTTGATGAGGCAGAAAAAGCAGTTGATAGTTATTTTGAATCACTGCAGGATGTTCAGATTACATTTACAGGAAATGGAGATAACTCATATACCGTTTCAGCTACTGATCTGGGACTATATTGGGGCAATAGAGAAGTTGCAGCCAAAGCCTATGCAGTAGGTCATGAAGGCAATATCGTTCAGAGATACAAGAATCTTAAAGATACTGCCAGAGATGGAATTGAGTTTGAAATAGAGTATTCAGTAGATGAAGAAGCGCTCACTACTATTTTGACCGAGGATTGCGCAAGCTTTAATATAGAAAAAAAGGATTACACCCTGGTCAGAGAAGATGGCGTATTTTCAGTTGTAGATGGACAGGCAGGAACAATAATAGATGTTGATGCTTCTATAAAAAAGATAGAGGATTATATCCAGAATGATTGGGATCATGCAGATGCGTCTATTGAGCTTGCAATCACAACAGATGAGCCTGAAGGAAGCGAGGAAGAGCTTTTGCAGGTAAAAGATGTACTTGGTACATTTACAACAAGTTATAAGACTTCAGGTTCAGCCAGAAGTGCCAATGTTGCTAACGGCTGCTCACTTATAAATGGTACAACAGTTTATCCGGGTGAAGAGTTTTCTGTTCTGGATACCATTACTCCTTTTACAGAGGCTAATGGATATTTCCCGGCAGGTTCATATCTTAATGGTGTTGTAGTAGAGAGTATTGGTGGCGGTATCTGTCAGGTATCATCTACTCTGTACAATGCAGTATTGTTGGCAGAGCTGGAAGTTACTGAGAGACATAATCATTCTATGATAGTAACTTATGTTTCAGCTTCTTCAGATGCAGCTATTGCAGAGTCTGGCGGCAAGAACTTTAAATTTGTCAATAACACAGAATATCCTATATATATTGAAGGATATTGCCATGATAAAAATATTACTTTTACTATCTATGGTGTTGAAACAAGACCTTCCAATCGTACGGTTACATACGAGAGCGAGGTGATCTCAACAACACCAGCCAGTGCAGATGTAATAAATGTTGATGCTTCCAAGCCTGTAGGATATGTTGAATCTCAGTCAGCGCACGTAGGCTACAAAGCTCAGTTATGGAAGATAGTTACTGTAGATGGTGTTGAAGAGAGCAGAGAAGTGGTCAATAGTAGCACTTATCAGATGGTTCCAAGGATCGTTACAGTTGGAACAGCTACAGATGACCCGGTTGCATTATCTCAGATCAATGCGGCAATAGCTACAGGAGATGGAGCACAGGTTGTTGCAGTTGCCAAGGCTCTTGCAGCGGCAAGCTCAGCCAACGCATCAGGTGATGAAGCTGCAGCGGCGGCAGCAGCACAGCAGGTTCAGCAGGCAGTTGATGCAGCCAATCAGACTCTGGCAGAGCAGGCAGCACAGGCCGCTCAGACAGAGAGTGCTGAGGAAAATATCAATGCCGATGTTACAGAAAATTCTGGTAATTAACGTGTATTAGATGACTAACACATTTTTATGAAAAGGCGATAATAGATGCGATTAGGAAAGGTTACCGAGAACGTTTTAAAGCGCTCTGTGTTGAAACCATTAACGAAACAAGCTTATAAAGGGAGCGCAGCTGTAGGGACAGACTGCGCTTTTTCTATAAAAGAGGATGGAAGCGTGATGCTCTCTGCCACTATGCCTATTACTTTTAATAGTGATCTGGCAGGTTTTTTGGCAGTAGAGGGAGCATCCAACAATATTCTTGCCATGGGCGGAACTCCTGTCATGGCAGTTATATCTATTCTTTTACCGGAAGATGCAGAGGAACCAGAGATCAAAAAGATCATGAACTCAGCTATGGAGGCAGCCCAGCTATATCATATGCCTATCAGCGGAGGACATACGGAAGTTACAAGTGCAGTTACAAGACCGGTCATCACTGTTACAGTAAGTGGAGTGGCAGACAAAGATTCTTTTGCCAAGGTTAAGAATGCACAAGCCGGCGATGATCTTGTGATGGTTGGAAGTGCTGGTATTGCCGGAGCAGCGGCTTTTGCCAATGACAGGGCAGAAGAGCTTAAATCCAGATATCCGGCTCATATGATAGAAGAAGCCAAAGAATATAACAGATATGCAATAATGGCTTCTGAGGCTGCAGTCGCCATTAAGTCCGGTGTACGGGCGATCCATGATATTTCATATGGCGGAGTATTTGCAGCATTATGGGAGATGGCAGAGGGCGCCGGAACCGGACTAGAAGTTGATCTGAAGAAGATTCCGATCAGACAGGAAACAATTGAAATAGCAGAATTTTTTGAAGTGAATCCTTATCAGCTGCTGACAGGAGGATTGCTTATGGCCGCCTCAGATGGAATAGGACTTGTAAATGAGTATGCCAAGGCAGGTATAAGTGCTCAGATTATAGGTAAACTACAGTCTGGAAATGACAGAGTATTGATAAATGATGATGAGAAAAGATTTCTTGATCTTCCACAGGCTGATGAGATTCATAAAGTACTAGGATAATAAAGAAAAAAGGGGAAAGAATAATGGCAAACATGCGAGATGAAATACTACACATTATTGAAAAGAACAGCCGTATTGAAGTTAAGGAACTGGCTGTGCTCATAGGTGCAGAGGAAGTGGATGTAGCAAATGAGCTCATAGCACTTCAGGAGGAAGGCATCATCTGTGGCTATCACACAATGATCGACTGGTCCAAGACTTCAATAGACAAGGTAATGGCTCTTATCGAGGTTAAGGTAACTCCTCAGAGAGGAATTGGTTTTGACAGCATTGCAGAGAGAATATATAAATACCCTGAAGTAACAAGTGTATACCTTATGTCAGGTGGATTTGATCTGATGGTCATAATCGAAGGCAAGTCACTGCAGGAGGTTGCAGGATTTGTAACTAATAAGCTCTCTACTCTTGATACTGTCCTTAGTACGGCTACTCACTTTATCCTTAAGAAATACAAGGATCACGGAACTATTTTGACTAAAAAATATGAAGATACAAGGGAGAAGATCACACCATGAGAAATCCGATAGCAGATAAAGTTATAGACATAAAGCCATCGGGTATCAGAAAGTTTTTTGACATAGTACAGGAAACAGAAGGTGCTATCTCTCTCGGTGTAGGTGAGCCGGATTTTGATACACCATGGCATATCAGAGATGAGGGTATTTATTCCCTTGAGAAAGGCCGTACATTCTATACATCCAATGCAGGCCTTAAAGAATTAAAAGAGGAAGTAGTCAATTACCTTGAGCGTACTCAGGGTATTACATATCAGGCAGCAGGCCAGGTATTTATAACAGTCGGAGGTTCTGAGGCTATTGACCTTGCCATGAGAGCAATGGTCAACCCAGGTGATGAAGTACTCATCCCTCAGCCAAGCTATGTGTCATACGAACCATGTGCTATTCTGGCTGATGCCAAGCCGGTCATCATAGAACTTAAGGCAGAGAATGAATTTAGACTTACACCTGAGGAAGTGCTGGAGAAGGTTACAGACAAGACCAAGATACTTGTACTGCCTTTCCCTAACAATCCTACAGGTTCAATTATGGATAAGAGTGATCTTGAGAAGATAGCAAAAGTTGTTATCGAAAAAGATCTCTATGTCATCTCAGATGAGATATATGGAGAGCTGACATATAATGGCAAGCATGTATCAATAGCATCTCTTCCTGGAATGCAGGAAAGAACGATCCTGATAAATGGATTTTCCAAGGCATATGCAATGACAGGATGGAGACTTGGATATGCATGCGGACCAACAGAAATCATAAAGCAGATGGTGAAGATCCACCAGTTCGCAATCATGTGCGCGCCAACTACCAGCCAGTATGCAGGTATTGAAGCTCTCAGAAATGGAGATGACGACGTAGCCATGATGAGAGAGCAGTATAATCAGCGCCGCAGATACCTGCTCAATGAATTCAAAGATATGGGACTTGAATGCTTTGAACCTTTCGGAGCATTTTATGTATTCCCAAGTATCAAGAAATTTGGAATGAGCAGTGATGAATTCGCTACAAGACTTCTGAAAGAAGAAAAACTGGCTGTAGTTCCTGGAACAGCTTTTGGTGATTGCGGTGAAGGATTTATACGTATTTCTTATGCTTATTCTTTGGATGATCTGAAGAAGGCTATGGAGAGACTTAGAAGATTTATTGATAATCTGAATAAATAAAAAATAAGAGCCACTGGGTTGTGAGTTGCAACTTCAGTGGCTCTTTTATGATTGTTATCAGCCTTCAACCCTTGTGTCGTATAGGTTGGATTCAAATAATCTGTTGAAACCGATCCAGCCTGGTTCATTGGCATTAGCAAGGGCCTCTGTAAATGTCTCAAGCTTGGCATCAGTATTATCAGCAAGGTTCAGGGCTACTGCTTCTACAAGAGCAGGCTTTTTAGGTGAACCATACTCAAGCTCGCCGTGGTGAGCAAGTATGCAGTGCTGGAGCTCCTGCTTTAAAAGCGGTGGAAAATCAGGGATCTGAGCGATTTTTACCCCAACCATTTCTGTACCCATTACAATATGACCAAGGAACTGACCTTCATCAGTGTAATCGTTAGTAGGGAAAAGAGATAATTCTCTTGTTTTTCCAATATCGTGACAAATAGCTGCTGTAAGGAGCAGATCTCTGTTAAGTACAGGATATGCCTTGGTAAAATAATCGCACATCTTGGTAACGCTGAGAGTGTGCTCTAACAGTCCACCTACAAAGCCGTGATGAACGCTTTTTGCAGCAGAAGATTTTCTAAATGCCTTTATAAAATCTTCATCCTCTACAAAAAAGGCTTTTAATAAGGTGTTGAGATAACGGTTCTGAATAGTATTTATGATACCAAGAAGTTCCTTGAACATCTCATCATTGTTTTTGGAAGAAACAGGAACATATAAGGAAGCGTCATACTCACCTTCTCTACAGATGCGGGCACGCTTGATGCTCAGCTGCAGAGCGCCATTAAAACTTGTTACTTCTCCAAATACATCGATATAGTCCATATCAGAGAATTCATCGATTCCTTCACTGTTAGGATCCCATATCTTGGCATCTATTGTGCCTGTTTTATCCTGCAGGACAACATTGTCATAAGGCTTTCCATTTTTTGTGACAGCTGACTGCTTGTGCTTGCAGAGATATATATCAGAGATTCTATCTCCAGCGCACATGTCTTTAATAAACTTCATTTCTAACTAACTCCATTCTAATAAAACTATATTGGCTAAAAGCCAGTATTATCAATTATTTAGTAGATGTACCAAGCGTAACATCTATGTCCAGATCAATATATCCCTTTGAAGTAGACCTTTTAATATTCAGAGTGATCTCATCCTCGGCACTTAGTCCGTTTAACTCTGTGATCAATGTTTCGTAGCTGGTTATTTCAGCACCGTTGATACCTACGATCACATCACCACTCTGTAGACCTGCTCTCATGGCAGGTGAATCCATATCGACCTGAGTTACATATGCACCAGCCGGAATGTCGTTGGTGGATTGTATGTACTCGGTGACAGTTGAACCGTGGATTCCCAGGTATGGTCTGCTCTTCTCGTTGGACATATCTGCAATAAGTGTTTTTAACTCACTGATACCATAAGCACATATCAGATTGCTGTTGTCATCGCTATTGTAGGCAGTGGTGATAAAACCGACTACCTGACCATTTAAGTTGATGATTATGCCGCTTCCGTTTGAACTGCCATAAATATCAGTAGTTAAGAGTTTATATGAAGAATCGGCAAGATTCAATGTCTTTTTCTCAGAAGTGATATTGCCATAGCAGATAGAACCTTCAACACCTACCGGATGCCCCACAGCGATCACAGGCATGCCTGCAAGTGAGGTATAGTTGGATGTTCCGAGTGAAGCTATTGTAATAGCATTGGCAGTATCTTCATCAATAGATGCATCAGGAATAGACAGGATACTGAGACCTGTGATAGTATCACTCATTTGAAGTGTGGCCTCAATAGTAGTGCCGTTGCAAAAAGTAACCTGAATAGACTGGGCATCTGATATTGCTGATGTAGAGACAAGCACAAGTGTATTGACTTCATTATCGGCAACGATCAGTCCGGACACACTATCGCTTGTTGAATAGGGATCATTGAACCAGTTGTATTCATTTTTGACTGCTGTGACAGTGACTGTTGAAGACAGTGCATTATTAGCCAGCTGTCTGAGAGAGGAGTACATCTCAGAATAGTCATTACTGTCAAAAATGTATGATGCAATAGTCTGATCTATGATCTCTTTTTCTGATTCCTCTATGCTGAGAGCTATATTGGCTGCGTCTGCAGCAATCTCGGCATCATCGGCATACATGTCTTCCGGAGACATCTCATCAACAGCTACCTCTTCGGAAAAAGAGACAGGTGTCGGCTCTGGATCAGGATATAACTTGGCGTTGATAAGCGGCTCAAGTAATAAGAATGTCAGACAGGCAACTCCTCCAAATACTACTGCCAGTGTAACTGTGATAACAGTCCTTCGCAGGAGCTTCTTTTTATTTATAGGTCTTTTCTTTATTTTTTCACTGATGAAATTAACATCAGCTATAGGACTTTCTATGTCCGGAGCAGACAGATCACTGGTAGATGGTCTATCAGAAATATTTTGTTCTTTAGAATCTTCTGTACCCAAAACTCACTCCTCCATAATGTTCTATTTTACCATAGAATCGCAAAAAAATGCGAAAAATACTAGCTCCACAACACTGTCAAGTATGTGGTACAATATTATGGAATATGTATTCTTGAACAATCATATAAAAAATGCTGTAAATAGCGTTTTTTATCGGAATATGATTCAAGAGATCAATTGGCATAATTTACGAGGACTTATATGAATCAGAAAGTTTTACACGTACTTGAATATGACAAGATAATCAGGAAACTCGCGGATTACGCATCTTCAGAACCAGGTAAAAAGATGTGTATGGACCTGCTTCCAAGTGATGATATAGATGAGATAAGAAAAAATCTGCAAAAGACAGATGATGCTATAGCAAGGATATTTCAGAAAGGCTCTATTTCTTTTGGTAATAATAAAAACATGGAATCCAATGCCAGAGCTCTTAAGATAGGTAGTGCCCTTGATGCTATGCAGCTCCTTAAGATTGCAGATCTTCTGGAAAATGTCAGCAGGGTAAAGGCTTATGGCAGAAGAGACAGAGATGATGATAATCCTGACTCTCTGACAGATCTGTTTGATGGATTGGAGCCACTTACCTCTGTTTCTATGGAGATAAAGAGATGCATCATTTCTGAAGATGAGATCAGTTCAGATGCTAGTCCTGAACTTAGACATATCAGAAGGGGCATCATGCTCACCAATGATCGCATTCATGAGCAGATGAACAAGATGATCAACGGAGCTATGAGGACTTATCTTCAGGATGCAGTTATTACCATGCGCGGAGACAGATATTGCGTACCTGTCAAGGCAGAGTACAAATCCCAGATAAGCGGTATCGTGCATGATTCCTCATCTTCAGGATCTACGCTGTTTATTGAGCCGGCAGCAGTTGTTGAACTCAATAACAAGCTCAGGGAGATGCACCTTCAGGAAAAAGCAGAAATAGAAGTTATCCTGGCTAATCTAAGCGCCATGGTAGGTGAGCACGTTCAGGCTCTTATTGATGACGTCAAGATCATGACTGAGCTTGATTTTGTATTTGCCAAGGCATCACTGGCTCTTGAGCAAAAGGCTATAACACCTATTTTTAATGAGCGACATGCCTTTAACATCATCAAGGGAAGACATCCTCTTATTTCCAAGGATAAAGTCGTTCCTATTGATGTGTATGCGGGTGACGATTTTGACATGCTGATCATCACCGGACCAAATACCGGTGGTAAGACAGTTACATTAAAGACAGTAGGTCTGCTGACACTGATGGGACAAGCTGGTCTTGCAATTCCTGCAGGAGACAGGTCTGAGCTGTCTGTCTTTAAAGAAATATATGCTGATATAGGTGATGAACAGAGTATAGAGCAGTCACTGTCTACTTTTTCATCACATATGACCAATACTGTAGCTATTCTGGAAAATGCTGATCAGGATAGCCTGTGTCTGTTTGACGAACTTGGTGCTGGAACTGATCCTACAGAAGGTGCAGCCCTGGCTATATCTATTCTGGATTATCTGCATAAGCGCGGAATACGCACTATGGCTACAACTCACTACAGTGAGCTCAAGGTCTATGCCCTTACAACAGAAGGTATCCAGAATGCCAGCTGCGAATTTGATGTGGAATCATTAAGACCTACATACAGACTGTTAATTGGTATCCCTGGAAAGAGTAATGCTTTTGCAATCTCATCAAAGCTTGGACTTTCAGATGAGATCATAGATGCTGCCAAAGAGCAGATCAGTCAGGACAATAAGAAATTTGAAGACCTCCTTACTGACCTTGAGCAGAGCAGAGTTACTATAGAAAATGAGAGACAGGAAATCGAGGCTCTTAGAAAAGAAACTGATGACCTGAGATTAAAGCTTCAGGAAAAACATGAAAAGCTGGATAAGTCCAAAGAGCAGATCCTTAGAGATGCCAATGAAGAGGCAAGGCAGATATTACAGGATGCCAAAAAGGTTGCTGATGAGACAATCAAAGTCTTTCATAAAGCTGGTCCTGGCGCATCCATCCAGGATTTGGAGAGAGCCAGAACAGGTCTTAATAAAAAGATTTCTGAGAAAAATGAAAAATTGGCAGTTAAGAGAGAGGAGAAAAACGATCATCCTACCCTTAAGCCTTCTCAGTTAATGATTGGAGAGTCTGTAAAGATAGTGTCTATGGGATTGAAAGGTACTGTCAGCAGTAAACCTGATAAAGACGGTAATCTTTTTGTTCAATGCGGCATTATCAGATCCAAGGTCAATATAAGAGACCTTGTGATCATCAAAGAAGATGATGGCAAGGCTGCCATGAAGAAGTTTTATGGTGCAGGCAGCAGTTCAGGTCACAAGATGGATCTGTCACGCTCATCTAACATTAGAACTGAGCTTAAGCTTATAGGAATGAATAGTGCTGATGCAATAGCAGCCCTTGATCACTATCTTGATCAGGCCTATGTATCTCACCTGCCATCAGTCAGGATCGTACATGGTAAAGGCTCTGGAATATTAAGAAAGGCTGTTCATGACTATTTAAAGGGAGTGCCTTATGTTAAATCATATAAGCTTGGAGAATTTGGCGAAGGCGATTCCGGAGTTACCATTGTGACATTTATAAAATGATTTATATATATGAGAAGGTTGGAGGATAGACCAATGGTTAGTAAACAAAAAATACTGATTGTTGATGATGATAATAATATAGCAGAGCTGATATCCCTTTATCTGATAAAGGAATGCTTTGAAACAAAGATATGTAATGATGGCGAGTCAGCAATTGGCGCAGTAGATACTTTTGAACCAAACCTGATCTTGCTGGATCTCATGCTACCGGGTATCGATGGATATGAGGTATGCAGAGAAGTCAGATCAAAATCACAGATACCGATCATCATGCTCTCAGCCAAGGGCGAGGTATTTGACAAGGTGCTGGGACTTGAAATGGGCGCTGATGACTATATGGAGAAGCCTTTTGACTCTAAAGAGCTTGTAGCAAGAGTCAAAGCAGTCCTGCGTAGGTACAAGCCTGCAACAGTTGAACCTGAAGAAAGCGATGAAAAGATCGTCAGATATCCTGATCTTGAGATCAACATGACTAACTACTCTGTATCATATATGGGCAAAAGAGTTGACATGCCGCCAAAGGAATTGGAATTACTGTATTTCCTGGCAGCTTCTCCAAACCACGTATACACAAGAGAACAGCTCCTTGATCAGATCTGGGGATATGAGTATGTTGGTGATACAAGAACTGTTGATGTTCATATCAAGAGACTTAGAGAAAAGATCAAAGACCATGAAAAATGGGGAATAGCAACTATTTGGGGAATTGGTTATAAGTTTGAAAGCAGAGCGTGATATAAAATGAGGAGAACTCTTTATCTAAAGTTTCTGTTGGGTTATCTGCTTTTTGGAATATTTGGTTTTATTGTAGTTGCAACTTTTGTATCCAATATGACCTATGAGCATTGCAGAAGAGACCGAGCTGAGAGCCTCTATGCTGAGGCAACGCAGCTGGCAGATACTTATGCAGCAGATCTGTACAATTCAGAAACTTCATTAGAGACTGTTAGAAAGCAGATATTGGCTTTATCTAAATATATGGATGATGCAGTCATCTGGATCATCAACCCTTCAGGACGATTGGTGTTGGATTCCACAAGAGATCTGAGCATTGATACCGAGATCGTGGTGGAAGGCTTTGATCCTACAGCTACTGCAGGAACATATTATATTACAGGAGATTTTTTTGGCTCATTTAATCAGGATATGTTAAGCGTTCTGGCGCCTATTACTGCCAATTACAAGGTGCAGGGATATGTAGTCATTCATATGCCACTTAGCAGCATCCATGAAGAGTCCGATGAACTTTTGAATATATCCTATATCATGCTGATAATCATATTCCTGTTGTCGCTGATCATTCTTATCTTTTTTACAGAGATGGTATATATACCGCTGAAAAAGATAACCTCGGCTACAGAGCAGTATGCTGCAGGAAATATGAATTATGAGTTGAATGTGGAAAGTGAAGATGAAATGGGTTATCTGGCAGCTTCGCTATCCTACATGGCAGGTGAGATAGCAAGACAGGAAGATGACCAGAAAAAGTTCATTGCTAATGTGTCTCATGACTTTAGATCTCCCCTTACATCTATAAGGGGATACCTTGAAGCGATGCTTGATGGAACGATACCTGCTGAGCTTCATGAGAAATACCTTACAATAGTCATCAATGAAACAGACAGACTTACCAAGCTGACCAATGGCCTTTTGACACTGAATAATCTAAATGCCAGAGGCATGATGCTTGAAAAGACAGATTTTGATCTCAATCAGATCATCAGAAATACGGCTGCTTCTTTTGAAGGAACCTGCAGAGCTAAAAAGCTTGCAATAGAGCTTGTCCTTACAGATGACTTAATGCTTGTAAATGGCGATGTTACCAAGATACAGCAGGTGCTCTACAATCTGCTGGACAATGCCATCAAATTCAGCCATAATGATTCAATCATCAAGATAGAGACTACGGAGAAGAAAAATAAAGTATTTGTCTCTGTAAAAGATAGTGGAATTGGTATTCCAAAAGAAGATCAGAAGATGATCTGGGACAGATTCTACAAGTCAGATCTTTCAAGAGGTAAGGACAAAAAGGGCACAGGTCTTGGATTGGCCATTGTAAAAGAGATAATAAAAGCTCACGGTGAAAATATAAATGTTATAAGCACTGTTGGAGTTGGAACTGAATTCATTTTTTCTCTGCCAAAATCAGAGGCTATGGATGAGGAAGAATGATCGATTTTGACTAAGCTATCTGCCTGTTAAATTGTGCTTATGAAAAAGTGCGGCTGTGGCTATATAGTTTGAAATCATAAGTAATTAGATGGATAATTCCTTACTGGCTGTAAGGGGTATTAACCATAAATATATTGTAGTAGAAAGAATAGAGAGTTTTATCATGCATATTATTTTACATCAGCCTGAGATACCACAGAATACAGGCAATATAGGACGTACCTGCGTGGCAACAGGCACTTCACTACATCTTATCGAGCCACTTGGATTTCATATCACCAGCAAAGAAATCCACAGAGCCGGAATGGATTATTGGGATAAACTGCAGCTGGAGAGATGCGTTAATTTCGAAGATTTTAAGGCAAAACACCCAGGAGCCAAGATATGGATGGCTACTACCAAGGCACATCAGAAATATACTGATGTACAGTTCGGACCGGATGACTACATCATGTTTGGTAAAGAAAGCGCAGGCATTCCGGAAGAAATCCTTGTAGACTATGAAGAGACTTGTATCAGGATCCCTATGGGACCGGATATCAGATCACTGAATCTGTCTAACTCTGTAGCCATTGTTTTGTATGAAGCTCTGAGACAGACTGGTTTTCAGGGACTTGAAGGCGAAGGTGAGCTTCACAGACTTCACTGGAAGAGTGAGGAATGATAGGGCCTGTTTTTTAGATTTAATAGTTGGTAGGAAGATTTTAGATGGCTAAAAACAATAATGATAAGCTTTATGCAAAAAATGATGTTATTGAAGTAACGATAACTGATATAGGAAACGACGGGGAGGGTATAGGCAAGATTGATGGCTATACCCTTTTTATCAAAGATGCTGTGATTGGTGACTTAGTCAGAGCCAAGATCATGAAGGCTAAAAAGAACTATGCCTATGCTCATCTTGAAGAAGTGATCACTCCTTCAAAGCACAGAGTTGTACCTGCCTGCAATATAGCCAAGCAGTGCGGCGGATGCCAGTTGCAGTTCATGTCCTACGAGAGGCAGCTTCAGTTCAAGCAGGACAAGGTGCGCAACAATATTGTCCGCCTGGGTGGTTTTGATCCTGAAGAAATTGATAGCATCATGGAACCGATCATCGGTATGGATGATCCTTTTGAATACAGAAATAAAGCCCAGTTCCCTGTTGGCACAGACAAAAATGGCAAGATCATAACAGGTTTCTATGCAGGACACTCTCACAACATCATTCCAGGAACTGATTGCAAGATTGGGGTAAAAGAGAATAAGGAAATTCTTGAAACAATCATTTCATACATGGAACGTAACCATGTTAGTGCCTATGATGAAGAGACAGGAAAAGGCCTTGTCAGACACGTACTTATCAGAAAAGGCTTTACCAGTGGAGAAATCATGGTATGCTTTATCATCAACTATAAAGGAAAAAGCAGTTCTTCCAAATCAGGGGTGCAGGAGTATCTACCAAATCAGGGAGAACTCATAGAAAAGCTCTCTGCTATAAAAGGAATGACAAGCATATCCATAGATATAAATACAGAAAAGACCAATGTCATCATGGGTCTTGAAGTTCATACTATCTGGGGAAGAGATACTATCAGGGATACCCTGTGCGGTCTTGAGTTTAATATATCACCGCTTTCTTTCTATCAGGTCAATCCTGTTCAGGCTACTAAGCTGTATGATCAGGCAATTGAGTATGCAGGCCTTACAGGCAATGAGACAGTCTGGGATCTGTATTGCGGAATCGGTACAATTACTCTTGCTATGTCCAAAAAAGCAGGCAAGGCCTTTGGCGTGGAAATAATCCCACAGGCAATCGATGATGCAAAGCAAAACGCTGTTCAGAATGGAATTACCAACGCAGAGTTTTATGTTGGCAAAGCTGAAGAAGTCCTTCCTCAAAAATATCAGGAAGAGGGCATCTACGCAGATGTCATCTGCATTGACCCGCCAAGAAAAGGTTGCGATATCGCTGCCCTTGATACCATGCTCAAAATGGCGCCTAAGAGAATCGTTTATGTCAGCTGCGACAGCGCCACCCTCGCCCGTGACCTTCGCATTCTCTGCGACGGCGGCTACAAGCTGGAACGTGTGCGTCCTTGCGATATGTTCCCGATGAGCGTTCATGTAGAAGCCGTGAGCCTTTTGACTAGGACCAAAGGGACGACGTCAGAAGGCTAATGCTGTCCATGCGATAGCTGTTCCAATTGCGATTTAATGATTATATGTGCGGTCCGCCTGTTTGGCGGACTGCTACTATTCTTTCATTCGAAAGATAGGCAGTGATAATTACTTATCAGATTGCTGCTGATATTCCAAAGTTTAACTTCATATGTTCTCTGCCATAGACTTTGGTTGGAACAGAAAATATAGGTGATGACAGGGTGGAAAAGGTTATATGAGTAAGTTTTAATTGGAATGATATATTGACTTAAGATCATACATTTGGTACTCTTTTTATGTAATAAAATCTAGAAGAAAGCGAGGTAATCATAATAATGAGTGCAAACAGAACAGAGATTGTAAATGAATATAGTATGATGACCTCGGTTTATGCTTTCTGATATTTACAGGGCTATAATATAGATTATTCTTACCGCGGCATATTTGTCGCGGTTTTTTCATTTGAACCATAGCTTTTTATCGCGCCGGTTTGGCACATTTTCATGAAACACAAACATGGTCTCCATACTATGTATACAAACAGAACAGAAGAATAAACAACCTAGAACACATAAGGAGACTAGACATTGGAAAATTTAATAATAAGAAAAGAAACTACTAAGGACTACTATGCTACAGAACTTATGACCATGCGTGCTTTTTGGAACATTCACGGACCGGGATGTAATGAGCATTTGCTGGTGCACAAATTGCGAAGCGCTGATGAATATCTGCCGGAATTAAGCCGTGTGGCAGAACTTAATGGAAAGATTGTGGGCGCGATATTTTATTCTAAAGCAAAGGTGGTTAACAATGGCACAGAGAAAGAAGTGCTGACCTTCGGGCCTCTAGCCGTTGAGCCTACATGCTTTAGTTTAGGAATTGGAGGAGCTCTTTTAAAAGAAACTACAACGCTTGCCAAAGCAGCAGGATATAAGGGAATCGTCATCTGTGGAGAGCCTTTATATTATCCAAAGCATGACTTTAAAAGGTGCGATAATTTTGATATTCATCACCCGGCATTTGGTAATTCGGATGCGTTCATGGCACTTCCTCTTAATGATGGCTTTGAGGATATCCATGGCTTATTCTATGAAGCATCTGTTTTCGAGGAATGTGAGGACGAGGAAGAGGTAAAAGAGTTTACGAGTATATTTCCATACTACAAACCTCTAAAGCTCTCCTGTCAGTGGCTTCATGAAGAAAAACTTGGAAGAATATCCCAGATAAGCAAAAACAGTTACAAGATTAAATTCTGGGAGCAGGAAATTTCTGCAAAACTTAAAGGCAGTTTTTATAACGAAGATGCAGATAAGCTTCCGGTAGTGGGTGACTATGTGACTTTTCGTTATAACAGACAGGGAGAATCAATGATTCTTTCTGTATGTGAGAGAACAAGCTTCCTTCAAAGACCTGATCAGGCTAAAACCGGAGTTATGCAGTATATGGTTTCCAACGTGGATTACTGCTTTATTGTTTCATCTCTTAATGAAGACTACAACTACAACCGTATAGCAAGATATACAAGTGTTGCACTTCAGGGCGGTACAACGCCTGTTGTAATTCTCACCAAATCTGACATTTGCAATAATGTTGGAAGATATGTGAGGGAAGTAGAACAGATTTCAGACAAAGTACGAGTTCATGCGATATCAGCGTTATATAACATTGGGCTGGAGGAACTAAGAGAATATCTGATTCCGGGAAATACAATCTGCCTCATGGGATCTTCAGGCGTTGGAAAGTCAACGCTTGTTAATTCGCTGGTTGGAGAGGACATAATGAAGACCTCTGAAATAAGAGAAGATGATGATAAGGGACGTCATACTACAACAATTAGAAGACTTATTGAGACAGAGAGTGGTATCTGTTTTATTGATACTCCGGGAATGCGTGAAATAGGTATGGCAAATACTGCTGAAGGCATTGATGATACTTTTTCTGATATTGTAGAACTTGAATCTCAGTGCAAATTCAGCAATTGCAGGCATGAGACTGAGCCTGGATGCGCAATAAAGACAGCCATAGCAAATGGTGAGTTGCTTCCTGAAAGATATGAGCTATATAGGAACCTTGGCACAGAGAATACCAAAAACTATGTCAAGAAAAAAGAAATTTCCAAATGGGCCAAAGCATACAAGAAAAACAATAAAAGAGGAGGGGGTTACAATGGAATTTAGAAAAGTATGGACATTGCGATCACATAGTACTTTCTGAACCCTATAAGACTAAGTTTTATGATGGTATTAAAAGAGCTGTACTTGAAGCAGAAGACAGGATTGTTTTCAATGATACCTATGTTTTATATCTGACCAGAAAACCGGAAAACTAATTCTAATATGAAAAAAGGCGTGCATTGATGACTGATGACACAGCTTCAGCTGGCGGAAAAGCTTAAGCTTCTCGGGCAGATTTTTGAGTAAACAATAAGGAAGATATTGATTATGAGAGCTAATATAGATTTTAAGAATTATACTGACAGTGATTATGAGGCCTTGTGCTCTTTTCTGATTGCATTAAATGAGAACGATAACAGGCATATTAACTGGAACTGGGCAAGGCTGGAATGGATGATTGAACATCCTGAATTTGATAAGAGCTTAAAGAATTCCATTGGCATTTGGACTGTGGACGACAAAATCGTTGGCGCTGCTATCTACGATATGTATTTTGGCGAGGGCTTTTGTGGAGTACTTCCAGAGTATAAAGATTTATATAAGGCCGTTCTGGAATATGCCTGCAAAGAGCTTAGGGATGATTCCGGCTTTGGACTGGCAATCTGTGATGAGAATACAGATGAAATAGAGATGACAAAGAGCCTTGGATTTACACCTTCGGACCATGATGAGACCATCATGGAAAGGAGTCTTTCTGATTCGCTTGAAGCAAAACTCCCAGATGGTCTTAAGTTCTTTTGTCCGGATCCGGTGGAAAATGCGTATGATCTGCAATGGCTTTTCTGGCAGGGATTTGATCATGGTGATGATAAAGCAGAATTCGAGAGAGAAGAGGAGATTGTTCCCAAAGTCAGAAAGCATTTTAATAAGGACTTAGGTGTTGCAGCAGTAAATGAAAAGGGAGAAATGGTGGCCTGTTGTCTGCTCTGGTATATGGCAGGGACTGATTATGTTTATGTTGAGCCTGTCTGTACTATACCGGCATACAGAGGAAAGGGCATTGCAAGAGCCTTGATATTTGAGGTGTTTCGCAGAGCCAAAAACCTTGGAGCAACCAGGGCTTACGTGATTTCCGATATGGAATTCTATGAGAGGCTTGGCTTCAGAAAGAAGCATCATTACTCATTTTATTTTTGGAAGGATGACGAGTAAGGAGATACATGATAAAAATAGAGACAAAAAGGCTACTCCTGTATCCGATATCAAGTGAGGAAATGCAGAAAGTTATAGATGACGAGAAAGATTCGGAGATGAAAAAGGCAAGAGGGCATGTTATTATTTCAAGAACTCAATAGATTGGAAATTTGTAACATTCTGTGGAGAACTATCGCTTCTCTATAGTAAAGATGTAGCTGAGAGAGACGATGTGCATTTTATCTTAGTATTTACGCGTGCTTATAGCATTGTATATAATATCTTTGTTGTGACAGTCTGGATAAACAGATGTCGCATAGGAGGTAATCATGAGAATGCGAGATAACTACTCGGTGCAGTTTTAATGCTGACAGCAGGTTGTACCGAGGATAATAATAGTTAATTGCTGTCACATACTGCACCGAACAAATAATGAAGAACAGATTTTTATTTGAAAAGGAGCAGATATAGATATGAATACAGATAGAATAAGTGAATTAAGAAAAGAGTGGGAAGCAGAGGAAAAGGTTGCACACATACATGGGTGGGATTTTTCTCATATTCATGATAGATATGAAGAAGAGGATGACCTCCCATGGGACTACAAAAAGATAATTGAAGAGTTTCTTCTTCCTGATATGAAACTGTTGGATTTTGATACAGGTGGTGGCGAGTTTTTATTATCTTTGAAACACCCATACAAGAACACTGCAGCTACTGAAGGATATGCCCCTAACGTTGAATTGTGTAAAGAGGTTCTCTTACCCTTGGGGATTGATTTCAGATCTTGCGATGATGAGTCAAATATCCCTTTTGCTGACAGCTCTTTTGACATAATGATAAACAGGCATGGAAGCTTTGATCCTGTGGAAGCACATAGACTTCTCAAGCCGGAAGGGCTTTTTATTACACAGCAGGTAGGAGGAAAGAACGACAGAGATCTTGTTGAGATGGTTCTACCGGATGTACCTGCACCTTTCCCGGAACTTGAATTGTCAATTCAGAGAAAGAAATTTGAAGAAGCAGGCTTTGAGATAATAAGAGCTGAAGAAGTATTTAAACCAATCAGGTTCTACGATGTTGGGGCATTTGTATGGTTCGCGCATATTATCGAATGGGAATTTCCGGGTTTCTCTGTTGAAAAATGCTTTGACAAATTACTTGAAATGCAGGAAGTAATTGACAAGAATGGTTTTGTAGAAGGTACTATTCACAGATACCTTATAGTTGCAAAGAAGAAAGGCTAATAATAATGATGGAGCGGTAAGTATAAACTTGCCGCTTTTTCTTTGCATGAAAATTCAGGAATAAATCCCAGACAAGTCCTGCGGACTTGCGTTATTTTTTCTTCTTGCCACGACCACTTCCTTTAACTGGTTTACAAAGATCCGAGTATCTTTGCAAAATGTCTGTAAAGGTTTTAAACTCGTATGGATCCATTTTGGTAAACTTGACTACGCGAAATATCTGATGTTATACTCCGGATATAAGAACATTTGACGAGCAGGAAAGGCACCCTGCGCTCCCTAAGTGGAATCTGATATGATGGATACGCCGCCCATCCAAATGTTTTTATGTTTTCACAGTGGATAATGTCAAGATCCTGATTGATGCTGCTGCATAAGAAAGAATTCTTTGGGAACGGGTTTTTACCGCGGATCATGTTACAGTGTGCGGGTTGCTCGTTCTTTTTCTTTGTTACTTTGGTTTGTACATTAGAACACATGTCGAGACCTGTTGTTTGCTCAAACGACTTCGAAATGCAAAGGATCATGTCACGTTTACGCTTGATATGGAAGACTATTATCGGATTAAGGACGCAGAGGCAGATAAAGAAAAAGGATAATACAAACTAATCGTTTTTGGTCAGCTGATGGTAATAACTAAGCAAGCGTTGCAAAGTTGTGTCATCTGCGCTTTGAGTGTTCTTTATCAGTTCAAATAAGATAGGATCACTATTTTTATGAATGATTATTACATCAGGGGAAATATCATCTGTTTCTCCTGATAAATACGCAACTGATGTATTCATTTTCTCCGCTATCGATAGTATGACCTGTGGAGAAGGCCTGCGGTCACCTGCTTCATATCTAACGTAGGATGCAGCCGTTAATCCAATCCGCCGTGCAGCTTCAGCTTTAGAAAGGTTAAGCTTTTCTCTTGCAGATTTAAGGCGTTCAGGAATAAGAGTATTATTCATATGGTTCATAATAACCTCCTTGACAATTACCAATGGTAACACTATAATATTACCATTGGTAATATTATATAAATCCAGACTTTGAATGTCAAGGAAGGTGACGGATTGTGAAATTGGAAGTAGAGATGACGGAGAAGCTGAGAATGGCGCTGAACGTAATGTTTCATGATTCCTATAAAAGCGACACCTGCTGGGACCTCATTGATATATGGCGTGTTCTCAGGCATCTTCAATATAATATTTCTGACAGTATTGATAAGAGTCTTTATGATGTGAGAGCTTCCGAACCATACCACGGTGGAACCGAACCGCTTATGCGGGTTCGCATTTTGGAAAAGTTGGAGGTAGCAGGAGGGGAGAGACTTGGAGAAAAAAATAATAATACAATATAAGAAAAGATTTGATGATATCAGGCATGAAGAGAATGGCATTGAGTTTTGGTATGCTCGAGAGTTGATGGAACTGCTTGAGTATGCTCAATGGAGAAATTTTGAGAAGACCATAGAAAAGGCAAAGACTTCTTGTGAAAACAATGGGATAACTGTAACGGATCATTTTGCTGATGTCAGCAAAATGATAAAAATCGGTAAAGGAGGTAATCGAGAAGTTAATGATTATATGCTCACTCGTTATGCCTGCTATCTCATTGCTGAGAATGGAGATCCCCGAAAGGAACAGATCGCATTCGCGCAAAGTTATTTTGCGGTACAAACAAGAAAGCAGGAACTTATTGAAGAACGAATTGCATATATAGAAAGAACAGAAGCGCGTGGTAAGCTTAGGGAGTCGGAAAAGCGATTATCTCAGAATATCTATGAGCGTGGCGTTGACGATGCTGGGTTCGCAAGAATACGCTCAAAAGGTGATCAGGCTTTATTTGGAGGATATACCACCAAAGAAATGAAAGAACGTCTTGGTGTCAAGGACTCAAGGCCGTTGGCGGATTTTCTGCCGACACTTACAATAGCAGCCAAGAATCTTGCAACAGAGATGACAAATTACAATGTTGAAGAAAAGGATTTACAAGGGGAGTCTGCTATAACGGTTGAACATGTTGACAACAACAGTTCAGTAAGAGAGATGCTAGGGCAAAGGGGAATCAAACCGGAGAATCTTCCGCCTTCTGAGGATATTAGAAAACTGGAAAGAAGAGTACAAAAGGAAGATAAGCAACTTGCTAAGAAATCGGGGAAACTTCATGAATAGAATCAGTCTGTTTAGAACCAGAATAGTGATTGAAGACAAAGTATACTTATTAGCAAAGGATGTCAGAAAAGCGCTTGGATGCAAAAGTATTGAACAGTTACAAGTTGAATATCCTGAGATAGTTAAACATATTAAAGATTTACCTGCTTTGGTTTTTGAAAGCGATTTTAATACTATCTTAACGTCTGACAAAGACGCTATGGAAAAGCTTAAGCATATAGAGATAACTCGCGTTGAGACTTTGCGAAATAACACAGAAGCGATAAAGAGTATCTATCCGCTCAAATTTATGGTAGCCGGAAAAATGTTTGAGAGTGAAGCAAGGATGGCCGGTTATCAGAGTGTTAACGAGTATATTGAAGAGGTTGACTATGTAAAAGACGTGGGTGTAAATCTTATGAGTTGCAATGCTCCTGGAATCAGTTTTTATATATCGCAGGCTGAAGTGATAAAACTCCTTAATCCTAATATGTATAGAGATATTGTACTTATAGACGGTGACTCGGAATTTGTGCATTCAAAAACTATTACAAAAGATGCTTTTAAAGAATAAAGGACTGTTGATACATATAAGTAAGATAGAGTGAAGCCTCATCAGACGATAGTAGTTTGATGAGGCTTTCTTTATTTAATAGGAAATTGCGCCTTGGCGGCGCAACCTTGGATTAAAGGCCCGGGCAAGACCGGGCCATGCAAAGCG
>SVGC01000018.1 GCA_015056495.1 Butyrivibrio sp. | reverse complement strand
AATAGCCTATTTGCATATTTTTGTCACAAAGTGACAAAAATAAGTCAATTTGATACGTCCCCGGTGACTCATTGTATGCAATGAGTCAATTTGATACGTCCCCAGTGACTCAAAAGAAATTTCAAAGATTTCAAAATCAATGATCTGATAAAAACGCTTCAACATCTTTTTTAGTAGGCATTACAGCAAGTGCGCCTTTTTTAGTTGTGATGATAGATGCTGCCGCATTGGCAAAATCAAGACATTCGATCAAATCATCTTTTGAGAGATTATCAATTCCTTTTCTGTGAACATAGTCTATAGCACATGCACAGAAAGTATCGCCTGCTCCGGTTGTTTCAATAGTATCAGGATTGATATATCCTTCCTTATATACAACCATATCTTTATATATAGCCATACTTCCCTTTGGTCCAAGAGTTGCAAAAACTATTGATATACCATAGTCTCTCTTGATCTTCCTTGCACCGGCTTCGATATCTGAAAGTCCTGTAAAGAGTTCTACTTCATTATCAGAGATCTTTAAAATATCACAATTGTTAAAGCCATATTCCATGGCATCCATAGCCTGGTCAACCGACTTCCATAATGGCTCTCTATAATTAGGATCAAAAGAGATAAGCTTGCCACTTTCTTTTGCAATCTGCACAGCTTGCATGGTAGCTTCCCTTGACACATCATCTGTCATTGATAAGGTTCCAAAGTGAAAGACCTCGGCGCTTTCGATCAGTTCCTTCTTCTCTCTAACTTCATCTACTGTCAGCATCATATCAGCACCAGGATTTCTGTAAAAAGAAAAGTCCCTATCGCCGTTAGGAAGCTTATTTACAAAAGCAAGTGTTGTAGGGATATTTTTATCAAAAAACAATCCCTCAGTACTTATTCCCTGCTTTTCAACGCGCTCTTTTAACATTCTTCCAAAAAAGTCGTCACCGACTTTTCCAATAAAAGCTGTCTTATTTCCAAGGTTCTGAAGCATGGACAGAACATTACATGGCGCTCCGCCAGGGTTGGCTTCAAACAAAGGATTATGCTGACTGCTCTCTCCGTTATTTGTAAAATCTATCAGTAATTCTCCTAGTGCAACAACATCTATATTGCTCATATTAAGCCCTCTCAAGTTCATGCATTGTCACATCCATAAGGAGTTCTCCCTGGCATCTAAAGCTGATACCTTCAGCCTTAACATCTGTAAGGACTACCATAGACATAACCTGCTCTCCATCATTGATGAATAATTCCATACTATATCTGTCAAGGATAAGTCTGAGATTGATCTCACCCTTATTATTTGCCACTTTACATCTTCTCTGATGTACGATTGCTCGTCTGCTTCCAGAGTGTTTTCTATCTATCTTTACAATATTCTGAGTTGGATCATATTCAATAGTTGAATATGCCTTACCATTATCTGCAAATCTGATTTCAAATTTATTATAAGAAAGATCTGTTTCAGTTGATCTTACTCTTACATTCATATCTATACATCTGCCCTCGATGCTTGACAGCGAAGCACTATCAGAGATCAGTACGTTCTGTCTGCTGATCCTCTTTCCATAGTAATTCTCTATCTCCCTTGCTGGACGCTGGATGAGCTTGTTGTTTGAAAGAGATATTTCTCTAGGAAAACTCATCTGGCCAAACCATGGGAAGTCATCACGTCTTATGCCGCAGGTATCCCAGTTCTGCATCCATCCGATCATAAGCCTACGTCCATCAGGAGCAAGGATTGTCTGAGGAGCATAGAAATCTATTCCGTAATCAATTGCCTGGCAGTTTTCTTCGCAGAAATTACCGTCCTTGTCAAAACTTCCAATGACACATAATGTGCCGTTTCCATTATGAAATTCAAGTTCCTCAGGAAGCATGTCCTGTGGGCTTGTTAATAACAACTGTTTTTCATCAAGTTCAAAATAATCAGGGCATTCCCACATAACACCAAATCTGTGGTTGTTCTTGATAACTACTTTTTCAAATTTCCAATTTATACCATCTTCACTGACATACTGCAGAATCTGTCCATCTTTATCTTCAGTCTTGTTCCCAACTACAAGATAATATTTGCCATCTTCTTTCCATACCTTAGGATCTCTGAAATCATAGATTCCAGCGCCTTCCGGCAACTGATCAGCTCTGATCACAGGGTTATTTTCATATTTTGTATAGTTCTCACCATCACCAATAGCTATACACTGGGTCTGATACTCATGTATTTCGCCATTTTCATCTTCTTTTTTCTGGACACCTGTATAAACAAGCATATGCTTGCCATCTTCTGTCTCAATAGCACTACCGGAGAAGCATCCGGCACCATCATATTCTTCATCAGGAGCAAGTGCTGCCGGAAGGTATCTCCATGTTATCAGGTCACTGCTGACAGCATGTCCCCAGTGCATAGGTCCCCAGACAGTTTCATATGGATAGTACTGGTAAAAAAGGTGATATTCTCCGTTATATCTGCTGAAACCATTAGGATCGTTCATCCAGCCACATCTCGGAGTCAGGTGAAAAAGAGGTCTCTGTTCTTCTGGAATTGTTTTTTCTTTTTTTAATTCATATTCGCGTGCTTTTTCTAATTTATTACTCATAATACTTTATTTTTACCTAAAAACTGGGAGGAGATGTAAAGAATAAATCTCCTCCCCAACCTTTCTTAATTTCAAAGTTTACAGATTCTCATCCCAACTATGCACTAAACTGTGCTCATCAAGATTTCGCCTCATCCCCATAAAAGGTCAACTCCAGTACATTCAGATGAACTGCTTACCTGTTATTATTTGTAGAACTCATCTAAATACTTCTGATAGATTGAAAGATACTTATCAAGACCATAAGCATTGACCTGCTTGAGATACTCATCCCACTCAGCGTCTGTAAGACCGTTCATAACGAAATTACTTCTGCTTGCATTGATATAGCTGATAAGGTCTGTCTGGATCGTTGTAAGTTCTTCTGTATCTTCTGCTGTCATGAATACGTTTGGATATACGTACTGGCAGTGCATATCATCTGTGTAATATTCCTTGATCCAGTCAAGACGATACTGAGCATCATCAGGACATGTTACATATACACCATAGTACTCATCAAGGATTGCAAGAGGTCCACCAACGCACTCAGCTTCACGAACTTCTACAGGAGATGCATCGCCAAGAGGTGCGTGTTTGAGCATCTTATCGCCATTTGCATTTTCACCAAGTTCGAAGATATCAAATTCATCATCTTCACCGTATGTTCCCCAGTTGTTCTGTGGTGACTGGAATGGATCATACATAAGATCAAGCCATGAGCAAACAAATGCAGGGTTTTCGCACTTTGATGTAACTACGCATCTGCCACGATCAAAACCGGATGTAAATGAGCCGTTAAGTGGTGTTACATTCTTAGTATCAGCTTCAAGTGCTGCAAGTGGAACATAATCTTCAAGGTTGTCGATATTAGCAACATCCCATGTAAAGCATACGCCATATCTGTGTGATTTTCCCTTTGCTACATATGTTGACCAGTCCTGAGTAAAGCATTCTGGATCAATGAGGCCTTCCTCATACAACTGGTGGAGCCACTGCATGCCCTTCTTAAAGCCTTCTGTTGTAGCTGTGCAGATAACTTCTTTATCATCTGTAACTGCAATGTGCTGGCCTATATCGTTATCACCATATCCTTCGCCAAATCCGTTGATAAGAAGGCTAGGATCCTGATCGTTCATGATGCATGACATAGGAATGATGTCACCTTCAATGCCAAACTCTGCCTGAAGTTCAGATGCGTGATCTTTAAATGCTTTAAGTACTTCTTCAAATTCATCAACAGTTGTAGGTGTCTCAAGTCCAAGGAAATCAAGCCATTTCTGGTTGATATATGTAAAGTTGTTACCTACTGTCTGAATAGCTGTCTTGTTAGATCCGAGCTGTTCAATCCAAGGAAGTGCCCAGATATGTCCTTCTGAATCTTCGCACATAGCACGATATTCAGGATACTTATCGAATACAGCCTTAAGGTTTGGCATGTTATTATCAATATAATCTTCCAGAGGAATGATAACTCCCTGATCTGAATATCTTATAAGGTCAGAATTACTGAATCCTGCGTTAAATACAAAATCTGTCAGAGTACTCTTGTTAGACATATTGAGCTGGATCTTATCACCCCACTGATCGCTTGAAATAGCTGTCCAGTCAACATGTACATTAGTCTCTTCTTCAAGTCTCTTAAAAATTGTTCTGTTGTTAGGTTCTGACTCAGTTCCAGATGGATAACTGATCATACCTGTTATAGTAACCTTCTCCTCAAGTGGGAAACTAAGGTCTTCTGCTGATACTTCAGCAGCACCGCTGTTTGACACTTCTTTTCCGCAACCTGCAAGTACGCTTGCTGAGATTGCAAGTACAAGTGTTGCCCCTAAAAGCTTAGATGTTTTCTTTTTCATTTTCCTCTCCTTTTTCTTTTTTGCTATATTCAATCCTATAAACATAGTTCATAAGAAAGATACTCAACCTTTTACTGATCCGACCATGATTCCTGAATCAAAATATTTCTGGAAAAATGGATACATTACTATAAGTGGTAAACTTGAAATAATGATAGTTGCATATTTCAGCAGCTCTGCAAGCTGTGCTCTCTGTGCTGTACTCTGCATATCGGCAATCATTCCAGGTTCCGGCTCATTCTGAATAAGTATTGCTCTCAGTACCAGCTGAAGTGGCTGCTTGTCAGCAGAATTAAGATATATCATGGCATCAAAGTAGCTGTTCCACATTCCAACAAACTGCCATAGGATAAGCACTGCAATAAGTGGTGTACATACCGGAAGCAATATCTTAAAGAAAAATACCAATTCGTTGGCTCCATCCACATCTGCGGCTTCTCTAAGTTCTCCAGGAACACCTTTGTAATAAGTTCTTGCAATGATCATGTTCCAGACGCTAAATGATCCCGGAATGATAACTGCCCACATACTATCAAGAAGTCCCATATTACTGATAAGGATATAGGTAGGGATCAGGCCTCCTCCAAAAAACATTGTGATGATAAAAATTGTATTGAAGAACTTTTTTCCCTTAAAATCATCTCGTGACATAGGGTATGCACATAAAAGTGTTATAAATACTGAAATAACTGCAAATAATACTGAATATAGAACTGCATTGAAAAAGCCTGTCCATATCTGAGGATTGGTCATAACTCTCTCATAGGCTGTAAGTGTCCATTTACTGAAATCAAATACAATACCTTTGTTCTGTAATGTTATAGGATCCATAAAAGAAGCAACGATTATATAAATTACAGGTCCGATTATAGCCAGTACAAAAGCCGCAAGGAAAACATATCCAACAATAAGGAATATCTTGTCTCCAAGAGAGGCTCTTGAGAACTCGCTCTTTTTCTTATGTGTTTTTTCCATTTCTGATATCTCCTTATAATCCCTGTCCATCGTTTAATTTCTCAACAATTTTATTTACTGTAATAAGAAGTATTACATTGATTACAGTGTTAAAAAGTCCTACCGCTGTTGAATAACTGTAATCACCGTTTAAGAGACCCTTTTTATAAACGTAGGTTGCAATGATTTCTGAAGAAGCAAGGTTCATATCAGACTGAAGAGCGTATGCTTTTTCAAAACCGATACTCATGATGTTTCCAGCCTGAAGTATGAACTGGATAACAACCATGTCCTTGATTGCCGGCCACTCAACTGCCTTGATCTGTTGCCAGATATTTGCTCCATCAATCTGAGCTGCCTCTTTAAGTTCCTTACTGGCATTAGAAAGTGCTGCCGTATACATGATGGATGCCCATCCTGCGCCTTGCCATATACCACTTATAATGTAGATTGGTCTGAATGCTGCCGGTATTGTAAGGAAATTTATGCTGGTACCAAGCATCATATTGATAGGTCCTGTAACTGAAAGAAGGATCCTGACCATACCGCAAAGGACAATTACTGATATAAAGTTCGGCATATAAAGCACTAACTGGATTTTCTGTTTTATGCTGCTGCTTGCTACTCTGTTTAGTAAAATTGCCAGAATGATTGGCATTGGAAATCCCCAGAGAAGACCAAAAATACTAAGTTTTAAAGTATTACCCAAATATTGCAGGAAGTCCGGTGAAGATAAAAACTGTTTAAAATACTTAAGACCTACCCATTCACTTCCAAGAATTCCTTTAAAAGGACTATATTTTTGGAATGCTATAAGAATTCCTCCCATAGGAACATATCTGAATATGATGGTCAGAATCAGCGCCGGCCCCAAAAAGAATACATATAACTGCCAGTGCTGTTTGATGTATATGAATGTGTTATGTAGGCTATTATCCTTTACTTTTGCATTCATAGAACTCCCTCCAACTATTTTACATTTGTAACAATTATTTGCATATGTAAAATATATCACTGCAGTATATGTGTGTCAATATAAAACTTTTACATTTGTAACATTTCTGTTTACATTTGACACTTTTACATTTACATTTTATAATGAGACAGGTAATATCTGTCTTAATATAGAATCAATGTCAGGTCTGATCAAAATCATTAGTTACGTAATAAAGCTGTAGCCGAGTGTACAGTATCGGTCGAATATTAATACCCTGACAAATAACTTATAAATATATGGAGAATATACATGTCATCGAAAGTTACCTTGCAAGATATCGCTGATGCTCTTGGAGTTTCACGAAATACTGTCTCCAAAGCAATTAATAATACAGGAGTTTTGGCAGAAGCTACCAGACAGAAAGTTTTGGAAAAAGCCATAGAGATGGGCTATAAGCAGTTCTCTTATGCCAATTCCTTCGAAGATATCAAAAATCCAACAATTACAAAATCTAAAGCAGCTGGAGAAATAGCTCTTTTTACAGGAATGTTCCTTAATAATTCTCATTTTGCTTCTACAATGCTCGATAAGTTCCAGCATGAAGTATCATTATTGGGCTACAGCCTTACAATGCACAGAGTAGATGAGACCAATATTACAGAACTGAGTCTCCCTCTATCTTTCAGAGCTGATAATACTAAAGCAATCGTATGCATAGAGATGTTCAATCATCCATACTGCGAGATGCTATGCAACCTTGGCATTCCGGTCCTGATGATAGATGCACCCGTTGCAAGTTACTGGAAGCCTCTAAATGCTGATATCCTATTAATGGACAATGCTTCAAGCATATACACTGTTGTCAATGACATGAGCAAGAAAGGCATTACAAAGATTGGCTTTGTAGGTCAGGTGACTCACTGTCGTTCATTCTATGAGCGTTTTGTTGCCTTTAGAGAAGCAATGTATATCAACAATCTGGATTTTGAAGAAAAGTATTGTCTTACAGAAGTTCATAAGCACGGCTCTGAATATAAAGAATACTTGCTTTCAGCTTTGGAAAAAATGAAAGAATTTCCGGAATTATTCATATGCGCCAATGACTTTGTGGCACTGGACCTTTTATATGGTCTTAAGAAATTAGGAATTGAATGTCCAAGAGACATTAAGCTCTTTGGCTTTGATGATTCTCAGGAGTCCAAGATAATCACTCCTTCACTATCAACAAGCCATATTCATAGCCAGATAATAGGCTATTCTGCTGCTAATCTGGTAATGTCCAGGATTGAGCAGCCAGACTTAAATTATAGGATCACTTATACAGAGACAGATCTGATATATAGAGATTCTACCAAGATATAAATATTCAAATGAGTCACCGGGGACGTATCAAATTGACTCATTTTTCAGCAAATCAAACTTCCCACTTTTGGAGGGCCAAGGTACTGGCATCTCCAAAAGTGGGAAGTTTAATTTGTTTATATGAAATGAGTCAATTTGATACGTCCCCAGTGACTCATTTATTTACTTAGTCAGCAACTATAGGATTTGCAAAGAATGCTATATCTGTGACTGTTTCATCAAAGCTGTCTTTGTAAAATGGTGCTGTGCCTGAAATCTCACGTCCTGATGTTGGGTCATATGAATAAGCATAACCTCTTACATAGCCATTTTCGTCAAGAGCTAGTGTCCATACATAATCAGGCTCAATATCTGTGTTTTCATTATAAATAGTATAATCAACCTGATAATATCCATCAGAATCGGTTGTTACAGCCCAGTCAGCTTCCCAATAAGCAGACTCTTCATATACATTTTCTAATGAAATTGTATTCCAGTGAATAGCTCCAGATGGGAAATCTGAACAATATACATTGTGGATTACTGTACTCTGCGGTCTGATTGCTTCATCAAAAACTGTGAAATCTCCAATTTCCTGATCATCTTCGCCAAGACATACAGCATCAGCGCTTACTGTGATATCTTCATCATAAAGGTTGGTAAGAGCTACGATCAAATAACAACTGGATCCATCCATATATGGAGTACATGAAACTACAAGATGATCAAGTTCTCCAGGAGTATAGATGACTCCCCATGTTACCTTTGTAAAATCAGTTTCTAATGAGTTCAATTCATCTAAAATTTCATCAGATACATAAACAGAAGTAATAGATTCATCGATTTTTCCAGTTGATCCTGTACCGAATGATCTATCTGGCTCATCTACTTCAGGTTCTTCAGTAGTGAGTTCAGAATCAGATACATCAGTAGTTGATCCTTCATTAGCTGGTTCTTCAACTGATTCTTCTACGGTACTTTCATTAGATGGAGTAACTGTATCCTGTTCTCCTGTCTGCTGTGTTGATTCCTGTCTCTGCTGTTCTATGGCTTCCTGAATTGCCTGTGGTGAACATGCAGTTAAGCAACTAACAGATAAACATAATGCTAAAAAACTTGCTATTCTCTTCATATTTTTTCTCCTCAAAAACAATTTTCATATGCCATTTCTTAATGACAATTGAAAGTATAGTACTTGTTATATGATTGTTCAAATAAAAAAAAGGAGAATTAGAAGTCTCTAACTCTCCGAACTGTTATTGATCAACGCTCTTTACCCCAGAAGAATAAACCTAGCATTCCAGGACCTACGTGAGCACCAGAAAATGGTTCATGTTCACATATTGTAACATTGGCTGCCGGATTGATCTCTCTTACTTTTCTCTCAAGAAGAAGTGCGTCATCATAGCAATCACCATGAGAGATGCATACGGTCTGATCCGGAGTATCCATTCTCTTTTCAGCGTATTTTTTGGCTATTGCTTCAATAGCACTCTTACGTCCACGAACCTTGCTGCAGGATATGATATGACCTGTGCTGTCACCAAAAAGAATAGGTTTGATATTAAGCATAGTACCGATGCTGGCTGTTACACCACTTACTCGACCGGTTCTCTTTAAGAAATTCAGATCATCTACAGTGAAGTACTGACATGCATGAGGAACAGCCTCATCAAGCACCTTGGAAGCTTCACGGCAATCCATGCCCTCCATACTGAGCTGTGCAGCCTTTACGGCAAGGATACCACTTCCAAATCCGCATCCCATTGAATCTACTATATGGATATATCTGTCAGGATATTCCTCCATAAGCTCTGTAGCCGCAATAGTTGCAGCATTATAAGTACCACTGATACCTGAACTCATAGATATGTACACAATATCCTGTCCTTCTTTTAACACAGGCTCAAAGTGTGTTAAAAAAAGTTGTGTATTTAATAAACTGGTTTTAGCATTCTTACCATTTCTAAGCTTCTCATAAAAATCATGTGCATCAAAGCTTTCAACATCACCAGAATAATTTATCACTTCATCATCTAAAACATAATCGCAAGGTAATAAAGTGATTCCCTTAAGCATTTTCTTAGGCAGATTAGCACTGCCATCTGTAAAAACAGCGAAAGACATATTTCCTCCAACGTAAAAAATTACTAACTTTTTTATTATAGCAAATTTTGCATTTTTGTACCAAAAATTTCAAGAATATAAGGCTACTATTTTTGTTTTAAATTTTGTTATCTATTATTCCAAATATCATTTCTTGAATAAGAGCAGTTTTCATGATAGAACTAAAGTTATGAAAAAACTATATTTATCACTGATATTAAGTGCTGTCATGCTCACTACTGCTTGCAATGCCGGCACCAATAGTGAACAAACAACAATAAGCAGTGAATCTGAAAATGAATATTTTGAAAGCCTGATGAATGATACAACCGGGGAATTGCCTGATCAGGAAACCCTTGATCTGCTTAAGGAACAGACCACTTCCGTTTCTGAAGACCTTTTTTCCGGAAAATGGCAGAGAACTGATTGCGAATCATCTGTGTATGCGACAGTAAACATCTCACAAAACGACGATAATACAGCTACTGTACGCGGATTGTTCTATGATTACGGCAATGTGGGAAGTGTGAACAGTGCAACAGGCTATTACGTAAGTAATTCTGAAATGTACGTTATAGATGAAGAATACGAAACTCTCTACCTGTTCAAGATCTCCGACGACCTCATGACAATTGTCCAGCTGGGTGCAGGCAATATGGGCGAAGATGTTACAGCTAACGGAACATATACTACCGGTGAACCTGTTTATACCAATGACAATGTCCTTGAGAATAATTTTACTGAGGAAGAGCTTTCATCCATAAAGCAGTTGCTGGAAGACTCAGGGCTTGATTATCTGGACTTTTTTGAAAACACAGTACTGTATGGCAAGCTGACTGTTACCAAAGCTCCTGCCACATTTGAAGATGGCAGCACAAAGGAAGGAACCTGGTACGAAGCAGTTTCTCCACATGGATATACTTATGATTCCTATACCTTCATTTCTGAAGACGGAGAGATCTACTTCTCTTCTACAGCAAATGATGTTGAAGAGTATCTGTTCCTTACAACAGATGATTCTGTTACAGATATGCCTGTAAAATGAGTCACTGGGGACGTAAAAAGCTCTATAAATGAACTCCAAAATTCATTTATAGAGCTTTCTTATTATCTTTTTAGCAGGATAGTTTTCATCAGCCAACCTGATCAAAAACAATAACTTCAGCATTCATATACTGATCATAGATTTCAGTCATATATGAATCGTCTTCTACTTTACCTTCTTCATCAGCTTCTACGTCACGAAGATCAGAATGGTGATAGTAAGTAGCGCTACCATCGGTGTTGTACTCGACATATGACTCTTCGTCAATAACCACACCACCTGCAACTATTGTCATAACCTTGGCAAAATGATTTCCGCATACATAGAGCTTGCCATCAGCAACTGCAAGCGGATAAGCTGTACCACCAGCTGTAACATAGCCGGCATATGTAGGTACGCCATCTTCGCTGTAGTAATAAATGTCTGCATCGATAGCTGCATATACTCCGCTGGCATCATCACTATTATCAAAAACATAATCACAGACTAATAATACATCTATGTCGTCAATAGTTGTATTTGCGTAACCATAACCTTCAGGAAGACTATCTACGATATCTGTAAATGTATCGCAGCTTGTAATATCATATGGAACATGCTCTTCCTCATCATCAGGGATCATTGCTGACGCCTGCTTGCTTTCATCATACATAGATTCAGCAACAGCCTGGATATCAAAGCCATCAAGATCAGCTGCTACAACACTGAGGGAATAATAGATTCCAACTTCCACATCATACCATGTGCAAAGGTCTGCATATTCATCAGTACCAACATGACGATAGGTCTTTCCTGTCATCAGTCCGTATCCCCAGTTTGCAAAAGTAATATCCTCTTCAGCATCCCATTCATAGTACATTCCTGAAATATCAGGATTTTCATCACCAGATACCTGCTCTCTTGCAGTAAAGCTCAGGTCATCGAGATCAAAAGTAAGCTGTACCAATGGGCTGTCGCCAGAAGTATTCACACTCCACTCAACATTTGTAGCACCCTCTGGAGCACTAAAACTATTAGGAATGATCTCAGAAGCTTCCTCTTCTGTAATGGATGTCCATGGATTAGCCAATTCTGCACTGGCCTCAGCAACTGCCTCTGCTGTGCTTGCAACTTCAGCTGCTTCAACTGTTGATGCAACTGAAACGCTATCTGTAGTTGTTTCTGTTGAATTACATGCAACGATAGATAGTGACATAACACCTGCCACTAATAGAACTGTAAGTCTTTTCATTGTTATCCTCCCCTCATAGATAAACTAAATCTTGTTTTATTCTATTCTTTTTAAAAGTAAGAATCAAATAAATAGTCTAAGACAATAGGAATATTATACAAAATGCTCAGAATTCCGCACCCCAATGTCCATCTTCTTTGCCCTGGAGCTGAAATGAGGAATATACCCGCTGCTGGATGGTTGAGAAATTGTCAACACATAAAATTGCGCATTAGCAAATCATTTTCATCGGTTGAACGAATTGCTACTCTGTAATAGCCTTTGGAAAGACCCACATAATCGTGACAATCACGGATCAGGATTCCTTTGCTTAATAATTTATCAAAAAGATCTATGTCTTCACTTCTAAATAATATGTAATTTGCGTCTGATGAAAAAGCTTTGAAGCCAGCATTTCTTAAGGCAACAGTCAGTTTCTGTCTTTCTTTTGCTATATACTCCGCAGATGTTTCTACATAATCAAGAGCATTTAAGCATGCTACTCCTGCCTTTTGAGCAAAAACTGAAATGTTCCATTCCGGAAGGTGCTGGCCTATTCCCTTTGCCAGCGCTTCATTACTACAAACTGCGTATCCAAGCCGCACTCCGGCCATAGCAAATGTTTTGGTAAATGCCCTTAAGACTATAACCGATGACTCTTTTGTGAGCCTGCCTATCATAGTAAGCTCTTTAACCCTTCCTGTTAATGGAAGAAAGCATTCATCAATAATTACTGTAGTTCCCAGCTCATGACACTTAGACAGGATCCTGTCCAGTAAATCTCCATCTATCAGCCTGCCATTTGGGTTATTTGGATTTGTCAAAAAAAGCAGATCAGGCTTTGTCTTTTCAATACTATCAAGAATATCATCCTTCAGTTCAAAGTCTTCCTCTTCTTTCAGATAATGGTAAAAAAGTTTGCACTGAGGCGCAGCGCCTGACAAAGCATTAACATATCCGGAAAAGCCCGGTGCTACAAGCATTGCAGATTCAGGCTCACAATAATGACAGATAGCCATTATGATCTCAGAAGCACCATTACCAAATACCAACAGCTGTCCTGGAATATCAAGTACTTTGGCTAATTCACAGGATAGTTCTTCGCAGTGAAGATCAGGATACTTGTCTGCCATAGTTATGGCCTCTGCAAGGCTTTCAGTAACCTCTTTTGGCATCCCAAGTGGATTAACATTTACTGAAAAATCATATTTAACTTTATTTCTATATATATCTCCGCCGTGCATAAAACTCCTACTATCACTGTTTGTAATCCAAACTTCCCACTTAATATGCAGCCAATCCTCAGTCACCCAGGACTAGGCTCACCAGCATGATCAAGGCCACACATAACAACATACAAATGATGGAGGCCATGATCATAAGTCTATTGGCTCTTACAATATCTTCAACCTCCACAGGTCGCACAGGATCTCCAATATATGGTTTCTGTACTAGTGAACCAAAATAGCTGGCCGGACCTGCAAGCTGAATTCCCAACGCGCCTGCGCATGTGCTCTCTGTCTGTGCCGAGTTTGGACTGGCATGTTTATATCTATCTCTGCGATGGATCTTCCAGGCATTTTTTAAGCTATATTCTTTTCCTAAAAAAAGACAAGCAATTACCATGAACAGAGCGCTCACTCTTGCCGGAATGTAATTGACCACATCATCCAGATGAGCTGCGGTTCTTCCAAAATCCATGTATTTATCATTTTTGTAGCCAACCATAGAATCCATGGTATTTATGGACTTATAGATAACTCCCAGAATTGGGCCTCCTATTGCAAGATATAGCATTGGGGCTATCACACCATCTGAAGCATTCTCCGCAACAGTCTCAATGGCTGCCTTGGCAACACCTGTCTCATTAAGCTTGTTAGTATCTCGCCCTACGATCATAGATACTGCATAACGAGCATCCTCCAGAGTCTGCTCCTTTAAAGCCTTATAAACCTTCATACTCTCAACATACAGAGATTTCATGGCCAAATAAAAGTATGTCATGACTGCTTCAACAGCCACTCCTAAATAGGGATGGATCCTGTATGTTGCAGCTAATATAACCGCTGTTATCATTGCAGGGATCAATATCACAAGCACTACCATATATGTACCATAGATTCTTTTTTTTCGTTTTTTATCTGATCCAGACTGGGATTTCTCTGCTTTTGCAAGAAAAAACGCTGTAAATCTACTGATAAGATTGCCAATAGCTCTGATCGGATGGGGCCATCCTATTGGATCGCCTAATATACAATCTATGATAAAGCCTGCAATAAAGGCTATCAGATGAAACTTTAACATGTTATCCATTTCCTTTACTTGATCCTCTGCCCAATGCCGCATACAACGCGGTATACTTCTGTAGCGCCTGCTGCAAGTTCAATGAGTATCCTTCCGGTGCACTCTCTCCACTGCCTGTCGGCTCTATCTATTGGTACAACGCCATTTCCAAGCTCATCAGCTATTACTACGCAGTTACTGCCTCTTGTTTTTTCCAGTATCTCACTCAAAATATCAGCCTCAGAAATGCCCTGATCAAGCCTTTCTTTTATCAATATATGAAGTTCATCGATCAACACTGCATCAAAGAAATTCTTTTGGGCAAAAGAAGTTTTTCCCTGATGACTTCCACCAATTATCAAAATCATATTAGTTAATCCCACCTATAGTCAAAAATACTCCGGCAACGGCTGCTACGACTTCACTGACTGTCACAAACCAGCCTGCCAGGTCTCCTGTAATGCCTCCAAACTTCTCCAGCGACATCCATCTGTAATATACAAAAAGGCATGCCATACAGATAAAATGGCAGATAGCAATTGCCGGGGATAAGCAGATCATAAAAGCACCTGCCAGGATCAGCTCTATTATCAGACATATAAATACTGTTTTTTCATTGGCTGTTTTCGATTCAGTATTCAAAAGCCCGTCTTTCTTGGCATTTTTAAACTTGACCACCGATATTCCACTTAATATCCTTGCTGTAAAAAAAGAAATGATCCAAAAGATAAAATTCTTTTTATCCATCATGATGATAGCCGCAAGTAGGATAAGAACTGCTGTCAGAAGCCTTATAACTGCAAAGGCTCCTATATGCGGATCTTTCAATATCTCCAGCCGCTTTTCCTTGTCCTGCCAAGATGACAGAGCATCTGACGTGTCCATAAACCCATCAACGTGAAATCCACCGGTCACTATAAAGGGAATAGCCACAGCAATGAGCCCAAAAGCCGCTCTTTCAATTCCAAATTTCTCACATATAAAAAGCCATAAATATTCAATCCCACCAATGACGATACCTATCCAAGGGAAAAATATCAAATGATATTTCATATCGTCGCTAGCCCAGGCAAAATGCGGCATAGGAATTCTTGAATACATAGAAAATGCAACTGCTATTGATTTAAGAATCTTCATAAAACCTCTTTCGTAATATACAATCTTTTTTCAGACTGTCGCCTGTTATCACTTGATCCGTATAGGGATGCCTACAACTACTTCGTACACTTGATCGCTAATACAGGCCAGCTGCTGGTTGATAGTGCCAAGAGCTTCAAGATATGCCTTTGTTCCATCATCATAAGTAATTCCATCTTCAAAAATGTTGTTACTAACAATTATCAGGTCTGTGGTGGCTTTGATGAGCTGTTTGATATCTGCCATGACCTTGGTAGTGCACTCAGAAGGTGATAGCATTTCCTCTGTTGCAAACATCTCATTGGCAACCAGATTGGACATGCACTCCAACAATACAGCAAAGTCTCCTCTGTCTGTGATGGATCCAGCGGCCTTATATATGTCTCTTGGGCACTCTATTGTCTTGAAGCCCTTGCCAGAGCGCAACTTGCGATGCCTTTCAATACGTTTGATGCTCTCTGCATCATAAGCATCCATCGTAGCCAGATAGTATTTAGTTGCTTTATCATTTTGGGAAAGTAATGTTTCAGCAAATGAAGATTTCCCGCTGCTACTTCCTCCATAAACAAACGTGATCATATATGAACCTATATTTCCTATATATTTTTGCCACTATGCATCAAAATCTCTTATACTGCTCTACACCTGAATCTCCAAATTTCAGCGCTTTGTTATATGCTGTATCTGCCATTTTTAAAAGTGACATCATCATTACTGCTCCTGTACCTTCTCCCAAGGCCATGTGCCCATCTATTACAGGCTGTATACCAAGTTCAATGCCAAGAGCGTTGGTGACAGGCTCATTACTCTTATGGGAAGGGAGGAGATATTCTCTGACTCCCGGTGCTATCCTGTCGGCAACAAGAGCTGAGATCATGCTCAGCATTCCGTCCAATACAATTGGTACTCCTTGCAAAGCTCCGCCTATAACAATTCCTGTCATTGTAGCCAGCTCAAGTCCGCCAAAATACTGCATTACCTCAAATGGCGTAAGGTCCTCATACATGGATAATGCCTTATTTACAACCTGTACTTTCTTACTAAGACCTTTATCATCAAGTCCTGCGCCTCTTCCGGTTACCTTGCCTGCATCCATATCCAGAAGGTATCCTGCCATGACCGCTGCACTGGTAGTATTGCCTATTCCCATTTCTCCAAGAAGCAGTATTGAATATCCGGCTTCTTTTGACTCCTGTACAAGGTCCATTCCCAGCTGGATAGCCAAAATGCATTCTTCCCTTGTCATAGCAGCCTCTTTGAGAAAATTGGCTGTGCCTTTTCTTATCTTTTTATTGATAGTTCCCGGAACTGCATGGTCGCAGTTTATACCAACATCTACTGCACATACATCTATTCCAAGTGACCTTGCCATAACTCCGGCTGTGGTAAGGCCTTTGCCGATGTTCTCAGCGCATATCCTTGTTACACTCTGATCTGTCTGGCTTACGCCCTCTTCAACAACGCCATGATCTCCACAGCATACTATCAAGCGCCCGTGTTCAAGATCAGGAATATCTCTTTCTTGGATTGCCCCGATCTTGCTATATAAGCTCTCAAAGACACCAAATCCATTTATTGGCTTAGAAACCTTATCCCAACTGTCTTGTATCTTTTCAAGCATATGACTGTCAACAGGCTGTATTTTTATTTTTTTATCTATAACTTCTGAAAAAAGATATCTCATAACTCAATGTATTCTTGCTAAAAAGCTCACTCCATTAACGAATTAGCGTTACTGTTCACTCGCTGACAGCTCGCTCCAGTAACAATTAGCGCCAATTCATAGCACCTTCAATAAATTCTTTTGCAAAATCCGGACATGATGGATAATAGAGGTGCGGAAATCCTATAAATTGACTGCCTTTATGATGCATGCAGGAATAGGACCTCTTACCTGAAGGTTTTGCTGCAACACAATCCTTCCCATTATTATCTGTATCAAAATAATGAAATTCATGACCTCTTATCTTTCTGGAACCATCATCTAATTCAATATATCCAAATCGCACAAGCTTTCCTGTCCATTGGGTACTTGCATCGATGTAGCCTGCCATAGGATAGCTCTCTCCATGCTCATCTGTTATCTCATTAGTCAGATACATAAAGCCGCCACACTCAGCAACCACTGGCATTCCCTCTGACAGGCGATTCTTTATCTCTTCCATGAGGCTTTTGTTTGCAGAAAGCTCCTTAAGGTAATTCTCCGGATAACCGCCTCCTAAGATAAGTCCTGACACATCCTTGGGCAGATGGCTGTCTCTTATGGGTGAAAAATAGATCAGTTCAGCGCCAAGTCTTTCAAGCAATTCCAGGTTTTCTCTGTAGTAAAAGCAAAAAGCCTTATCCCTTGCTACTGCAATCCTGACTTTTGTTTGAGCACTATTATCCGATGACTGATAAGACTCCTTTTTGCAATCATCTGCCATATCATCATTTTGTGATAAAATAGGAGCCTCCTGGGCAATATTGATCACAGCATCCAACTCTACCCCCTCTAAAATGAGGGTAGCCTGCTCATTAAGCTTTTGCCTTATATCTCCAACCTCTTCAGGGATTACCAGCCCCAAATGCCTGCTTGATAATTCAATATCCGGCTTGTTTTCAACATATCCCAGACAGGTAATTCCAAGTTCATCTTCTATCAATGGCTTTAAGATATCCGCAAAACTCTTTGAAGCCTTATTCAAGATCACACCTTTGATCAGCGCTTCATTATCATAGTCCAGAAATCCTCTTATCTCAGCCAAGACAGACCTGCCGGCCCCACGGGCATCTACCACCAGTACAATTGGTGCCTTAAGGACTCTTGCCAGGTCATAAGAGGAGCCTTGCATCTGCACTCCGCCTACGCCGTCATATAAGCCCATTACACCCTCTATAACCGCCATATCACCTGTGAATTCCTGCTCAAAGAGCTGCTTAGTAGTGATATCATCAGTAAAAAAAGTATCCAGATTTCCCGCCGGAATATCCAGTACATTTCTATGAAACATAGGATCTATATAATCCGGGCCGCATTTAAAGCTGCACACGTCGATATTTTTTTGTTTGAGGGCCGCAAGGATTCCGCAGGTCACAGTAGTCTTACCACTTCCGCTTTTCGGCGCGGCGATCATTATTCTTGGGTAGTTCATTTTTACCTCATTTTTTGGATCATTAATTTAAAAATGGAATGTGACAATATAAACCGGATTACCTGCCACCATAAGGGAATAGTTACCTACCTGTCTGGATTTGCTGATCTGAACCTGAGTAATATCAACATCATCCATACCATATTCCTTAGTCAGTTCATTTATTTCTGCTATGGTTTCAAGGGTAACTGCATTGGCTACCACTTTAACGTTCTTTCCATAAGCTTTCAGTGTCTCAAATATGGCTCTCATATTGCCGGTACTTCCGCCAATAAATACCTTATCCGGTTCCGGCAATCCTGAAAGAGCCTCTGGAGCAGTACCCTCAATGACTTCAATATTTTTCAGCAGGAATTTCGCTGCGTTTTTCCTGATCAGCTGCGCAGCTTCAGGCTTTTTTTCAATAGAAAATACCCTGATCCCCGGCGACAGCAAGGCCAGTTCCACTGATACGGAACCCGTACCACCGCCTATATCATATACAACATCTCCATCACATACTCCCAGCTTACATATAGACAGAGCCCTTATTTCCTCTTTAGTCATAGGGACTTTATCTCTTATAAATTCATCATCATGAAGGCCAGGAACAATCCTATTCTTCTTAGGCTCCTCATTCAGCACTATCAACGTGTAGAGACCTTCTTCTGAGAGAGTCATACAATCTTTTGCTGACAGCTTCTGCACTTTTTCAAGGCCATACATGTTAAATCCCGTAATTACCTTGAAAATTCCACTTCCATTAGCTTCAAGCTCTGAAAGTATCTCCCCAATATAATTAACATCCTTAACACCCGATGTGATAGCTATAGTCTTCTTTTTTGTAGTAACGCTAGTTATGAAATTAACTACCCATTGGTTTTTCTCTACACCATGTGTGCTGATTACTGATGCATCCTGCCAATCACAGGCTGCCCTGGCTGAAATTGCGCTCACAGACGATATTCCAGGCAAAATATGTGGTTTAAATCCTTTATCTGTCAAGGCCTGATACATTTTGGCTGCACCGCTGTAAAAACCTGTATCACCAGAAAATAAGATCACCACATTTATAACTTTTGTATCATCCTTCATTTCTCTTTGCTTTTTTTCAAGCATAGGTATTATGTCTGAAGCCAGATAATACGGGTATTTCTCATGAGCAGAGTTTACAGCTTCTATCATTCTTGAAGCTCCAAATACCATATCTGCTTCATTTATGGCTTGTTGCACTTCAATTGTAATTGAACCGTTTCCCATGCCAAATCCGGCTAAGGTTATATTGAATCTTTCACCAGATTCCTGTGCATCAACTCTCTTAGCCTTGCCATCACTGTCATCTCCAGTTTCATGAATTCCAAAAAGGCTCAGTATCTGATCTTTAACTGTGTTATAGTCTTCTCCAACTGCCTTTTCAGTAGGACGTTTGATGATATAGCATCTGGCCCCGGCCTCTCGTGCCGCCTGAATACGCTCCAGTTCTCCGCCAGCCTTGCCACTCTCCTTCAAAACCACAATCTCTGCCTTGCTATCCTTAAAAAAGGCCAGATTCATTTCTTTTGAAAAAGGTCCCTGCATAGCAATGATCTGATTGCCCGCAAGCCCGCAGTCATAGCATATCTTTAGACTTTCATTATTTGGAATGACCCTGACAACAAGTCGCTGCAACAATTCCTTTTCACTGCAGAAAACAGGAAGTTCCTTGGAACCTGTAGTTAAGAAGATCTTTCCATTAGTTTCCAGAAGTGCCTTGGCACATTCCCGGGCATTATCAAACAGCTGGCAATCAGTCAGATCTTCCTGCTCTTCCTTCCTCAATATCCTGTAAAAAGGAATATCAAGATGCTCCTCCCTTGCCCTTTCAATCTCTTTTTTTACAAGCTCTGCATAAGGATGGGTTGCATCTACGATTGCCGCAGGCGCTTCCTTGTCAAAAAGCTCCTGCATCTGAGCGGCATCAAGTCGTCCGATGCGGACATCCACCTGCTGACCGTAGGCATGCTCAAGCACCATCTTGCCGTACTCTGTAGCTACAAGATATATGCTTGGGATGGAATATGAAGCCAGTTCACAGGCCAGCTGCTTTCCTTCAGTTGTACCGCCAAATATAATGACTTTATTCATTGATCCTATATCCTCGTGGAGTAACTATTTTGCCATTTATCAGTCTCGATCTTGAATTACCAACAAACACTGTTGTAAACATGTTTACCTCAGAATCTCTAAGTTCCCTGAGGGTGCAGGTGCAGGTCTTTGTGCCGTCTCTGCCTATATTTTCTACATATCCGCAGGCTCTATCCAGCTCTGCTCCTGCATTTATCATGATGTCACAAGCCTTTTGCAGATGATCATGCCTCTTTTTACTGGATGGATTGTAGATGGCAATGGCAAAATCACCATGTATAGCCGCTTCAAGCCTCTTAGTGATAAGTTCCCACGGAGTGAGCAGGTCACTTAAGGATATTACGCAAAAATCGTGATTTAAAGGCGCTCCGAGAAGTGCTGCTCCAGAAAGAGCGGCGGTGACCCCTGGTATCACAGTAAGCTCTACCTCCGGATATTGTTCAGAAAGCTCATACATTGGAGCTGCCATGCCATAGACACCTGCATCACCGCTGCAGATAAATGCAACATTTTTTCCATCAAGAGCAAAATCAAAACAAGCCTTGCAGCGTTCAATTTCCTGTTTCATAGGAGTTGTAAAAAATTCTTTATCCTCAAACAGATTTCTGACTAGATCCACATATACCGTGTATCCCACAATAATATCGCTATTTTTCATGGCTTCAAAAGCCTCGCCGGTCATCATGGAGCTGTCTCCAGGCCCCATACCTACTATAATTATTTTTCCTGCCATCTGATCTCTATCTTCTTTCTTCTACTTTCAGCAAGAGTCATTCCGTCTCCTACTGTTTTTCTTATAACTATCTCTGCTCCACTGCCTGCGCCAAGCATGGCCGCCCTTTCGCAGACATTGCCTACTCCTACTGTCTTTTTTACAAAATCTGAATCCTCATATGTTCCTGGAGCCTCTTCAAGCTCAGCAGTGGTATATGTTATAAAAGGCACTCCCAGATACTGGGATAACATGATAAGTCCAGGCTCTCTCTGCTTTAGATCAATGGAACATATGGCATAGAGCTCGCCTCTAAGCCTGTCTTCATCATATTTACCAAGTACAAATGCCTTTAAATCCTCATAGCTTTTGCCTTTTTTGCAGCCAATTCCAAGGACCATACGCTTAGGAAAAAGTCTCAGGGAGCCTGAAACAGCTTGATGAGCCTTCTCTCCATCTTCTATGGAAAAATCTATGCTTTCCTTGGAAATACTATCTTGGAGGTCATCATTAAGCTCTGCTTTACAATGCACCAGTTCAGGCCTTTTTCCTATAAAAACAGCATCTTCCACATCACACTTATACAGTACTTTTTCGCCTTTCAGGATCTTTGAAGATACGCGCTTGATCTTGTCCTTATCTGATATAAAAAGGCCATTTTCCTTTGCAAATACATCGATGGCAAAAGCTTTATTGATATCAGTAGCAGTTGTGATCACAAGCGTAGCTCCAAGGCGCCCAGCCAAAAGGCTTGCCAGCTCATTAGCTCCGCCATAATGGCCTGATAAAAGAGGTATCACAAACTGCCCAAGCTCATCTATCACCACAACAGAACTGTCAATAAGCTTATTCTGCAAAAATGGTGCGATCTTTCTTACTGCAATTCCTGTAGCTCCAATAAATAAAATTGGCTGATGCTCCTCAAATGCCTTTTGTACCCACATATCAAGTTGTTCATCTTTTTCTTTAAACGCTGGCACAGCCTGATCCCAATTGTTAAAGATCCTGTCTGCCAAGGCTTTGCCCTTTTCTGTAAAAAAGACTACTTTCAGAAGTTTTACTGAAAACATTGCTTTTCCTCAACTCAAGATTCTTTTTTACTTCTAAATCCCGTTTCAAAATCAGGAGAATACAATCTGGACAGAGAATAACCGGATTTGGCTATTACATCTCCCACCAGAACAACTGCCAGGTTCTTAATACCTGCCTTCTCTCCCGTCTCAGCTAGAGTACCTACAGTACATATATATTTTTGCTCATCAGGCCAAGTAGCCTTATATACAAGAGCTGCAGGAGTATCCTTAGTATATCCGCCATTTATGAGTCTTTCAGACAATTCTGCAAGCATTCCGCTGCTAAGGTATATGGCCATGGAAGCCCCGTGGCTGGCAAAGCGCTCTATGGACTCTCCCTCAGGAACCGGCGTCCTTCCTGCCATCCTGGTAATTATCAGCGACTGACTCACATCCGGCAGTGTATATTCGAGATTCAGGGATGCGGCAGCACCAAAACAGGCGCTGACGCCAGGACAGCTGTCATATTCAATTCCATGTTTATCCAATTCCTGCATCTGCTCCTGAACGGCACCATATATGCTTGGTTCTCCGGTGTGAAGTCTAACGACCTCTTTTCCACTTTCAGATGCCTTGAGCATTATCTCCATTACTTCGTCCAAGGTCAGTCTGGCACTGTTATAAGTCTCGCATCCTTCATGTGCATAATCCAACAGTTCCGGATTTACCAGTGACCCAGCATATATTATGACGTCAGCGGCCTGCAATAATTTCATGCCTCTGACTGTTATCAGATCTGCAGCCCCAGGGCCTGCACCAACAAAATGAACCATTTAAACCTCTTTTCCAAAACAATCTCTTACACCATCTGATTCAGCCAATATTCCATAATCATTTGAATAAATGACACATTCAGTCCTAATTTTTCCTTGAGACCGGAAATCCAGATAAAATAAGATTTTCTCCAGAACTATATCCATAGTCTCTTGTAACAAGCCGGCTTCATCAAGTATATGAAGGGCTTCTTCTGTATTTATGCATGCCAGTATCCTTCTGGCTATCTCTGCATCGCCCATGGCACGAAGCGCGCAGCTTGCAAGGATCTCCATCCTGCAATCCGCCTCATGAGAATGGGTATTCATGATACCACCGGCAACTTTGATCAATTTACCGATATGCCCGGTCAGAAGCATAGTCTCAAAGCCCATCTCGCAGGCCATGTCTATCGTTTCACCTATGTAATTAGAGCATTTGACACTAGCATCAAGATCATAGCCATAGCGCTGTTTCATAAATTCCTGTCCATAGTTACCTGGCGCTACTCGAGCTATTGTGTTTCCAAGGGCTTTCTGCTGATTTAATTCAACTCTGATGGTATCAATGATAGCCTTGGTACTCATAGGTTCTACAATGCCTGTTGTGCCGAGGATCGATATTCCGCCTTCAATACCAAGCCTTGGATTAAAGGTGCGGGAAGACAGTTGTTCCCCTTCCGGAACAGATATCTCTATACGAAGAGTGCCATTAAAATCAAACAGCTCGCATACTTCCAACACCTCCTTGGTGATCATCTCCCTTGGTACATGATTGATAGCCGCATTTCCAACAGGCTGGTCAAGTCCGGGGCGTGTGACCCTTCCTACACCTATTCCGCCATCAATAATGATGTGAGCTTTTGATGTAGTAGCATTTTCAGTTGGATCCGCCTTCACACTTACTTTTGATACAATATGGCTTCCTGTAGTAACATCAGGATCATCTCCCCCATCCTTGATAACCGCGCAGCTTACATAGTCATTACCACGGTGGATATCCAGGATCTGAGCTTTGAACATGATCCCGGCAGGAGTCTCTATCTCAATATTCGTTTTTTTCTTTCCGGATAAAAGCATGTATGTGGCAGCCTTGGAAGCAGCTGCCGCACAGCTTCCCGTAGTAAACCCTTTTCTCATAAGCCATATACCAATGCATTTACTATTGCAGCAGCTATATTACTGCCGCCTTTTCTGCCACGGTTGATTATGTATGGGACATCAGCCTGTAAAAAAAGTTCCTTGGCAGCAACAACATTTACAAAGCCTACCGGAACACCAATTACAAAGTCCGGTGTAAAAATACCCTTTTCCATCATTTCATACAGCGATATCAACGCTGTAGGTGCATTACCAATAGCAAATATTACAGGAACATCCAATTTGGAAGCCCTCTCCATGCTTACTGCAGCTCTTGTTATGCCGCGCTCTTTTGCTTCCAGCTCAACATCCTTGTCAGCCATGAAACAGTGGACTTCTCCGCCATATGCCGCCAACTTCTTTTTATTTATGCCTGCCATGGCCATGTTGGTATCAGTTACGATATGTGCACCGTTTTTAATAAGATCACGAGCTATTGTGATAGCATTTTTCGAATAGCACATGGTATCTGCATATTCAAAATCCGCACTGGTATGAATAACTCTCTTGGTAATGGGCGCCTCCTCCTGTGGTATCACTTTGCCCATCATCTCAAGCTCTTTTGTAATTATTTCAAAGCTTCTTTTTTCTATTTCAGAAGGAAGTACAAACTCAATATTTTCCATGTTTACTCCATGATCCTGTAAATATATTCCATATCCAGATTAGCTCTGACTACAGCTGCCAGCTTGTCATACTCATTTTCTTTAAATGCCTGATAATCCATAGTCTGATCAAGCTCAATTCCCTTTTTACGTGCTACTGACTTACTAAGACATAGCGCCAGATCACCCTCATCAAAGATTCCGTGTACATAGGTACCATAAACATTACCTTCCTGAACAGAAGTAACTTTATGACCGTCACGATCAGTGGTTTCTCCCATATGTATCTCGTAGCCTACATATTTATGGCCTGACAAACAGTCGTAGATTCCTTCCATCTCTGGAAAAGTGCCTTCACTCTGGCTTCTGTTCTTTTTGTCCTTTAGCACTGTGCTGGTATTGATAAGGCACATTCCTCTTATGCTTCCGCCTTCCTCTACCCCATCTGGATCGCTGATCTCGTTACCAAGCATCTGGAATCCGCCGCATATGCCTATAACCGGTGCACTGCAGGCATATTTCTTGATCGCAGCCTCCATGCCGGATCCCCGCATCCATCTAAGGTCCTCAATAGTATTTTTACTGCCTGGTATGATCACAAGGTCAGCCTTTTCCAATTCTCCCGGATCAGTTACAAATCGTACATTAACTCCTTCTATGCTCTCAAATGGTGCAGCGTCTGTAAAATTGGATATCCTGGGAAGTCTGATGACTGCTATGTCTACAGCAGCTTTATCTGTAAACTTGTCTTTACCAAGTCTCTCACTCAGGCTGTCTTCATCATCGATCAGAAGTCTCGTATAAGGTATAGTGCCTATGACAGGAACGTGTCCCATATCCTCAAGCATATCAATTCCGGGATCCAGAAGGCTCTTATCACCCCTGAACTTGTTAATGATAAGGCCTTTGACTCTGTCTCTCTCTTTTTCCTCCAACAACTCGAGAGTACCCAGGAGCTGTGCAAATACTCCGCCTCTGTCAATATCTCCAACAAGGAGTACCGGAGCATCTATTAACTCTGCAAGCCCCATATTGACTATATCTTCAGACTTGAGGTTGATCTCTGCAGGGCTACCTGCACCTTCCACCACAATTATGTCTGCCTGTTTCTCAAGTTCATGAAAAGCCGCCATTATATCAGGTATCAGCTTCTTTTTATATTTAAAATACTCCCTGGCAGGCATATTACCTATTACTTCACCATTGACTATCACTTGGGAACCAACGTCATTAGTAGGTTTTAGCAGAATAGGATTCATGTAGACTGAAGGCTTGATCCCCGCGCATTCAGCTTGCATTGCCTGAGCCCTTCCAAGCTCCAGACCATCTTCTGTAACAAAAGAATTTAAGGCCATGTTTTGTGACTTAAAAGGAGCAACTCTATATCCATCTTGTTTAAAAATACGGCAAAGAGCACCTACCAAAAGGCTTTTTCCCACATTGGACATAGTGCCCTGAACCATGATCACTTTAGTTTTCATATTTTTCCTTATTAACCAGCCTTCCCAATGCACCAGAGTATGCTTTCAATCCCTCAACAAGTATATGTCCGGAATTTTTTTCCATATGATATATCTTCTCTATAATATCTGGTGTTATTATATCTTTCGATGTGCCTACTGCCACAACGCTTCCATCGTCTATAGCTACTACTTTATCTGCCACAGGGCCCACAAATTCAAGATCATGGATAGACATTATCACTGCTATGTCTTTTTCCTGAGAAAGCCTGCGAATAATGGATAATATGTCTATCTTGAACTGAATATCAAGAAATGACGTAGGTTCATCAAGTATCATGATCTCCGGCTCCTGACATATAGCTCGTGCAAGCATGATCCTCTGACGCTGACCATCGCTTAATTTGGTAAAATCGCACTCCCTGACATCCTCTGCGCCCACAAGTCCTATTGCCTCGTCAACTTTCTGCCAGTCTTCTGCACTCAGGATCCCAAGGCGTCCTGTATATGGATAGCGGCCTGTTGCTACAACCTCTCTGGCTGTCATTAGCTCAGGAGTTATCTTTTTGGTAGTGACCATTGACATTATTCTGGCCAGTTCTTCACCATTTAAGGAATTCTCTTCCTTTTCTTTGATATATACTTTTCCTGACAGTTCCCTAAGTTCTCTGATGATTGTATTTAGTATGGTGGATTTGCCTGCACCGTTTGGTCCGATAAGAGCAATGATTTCCCCTGGCATTACGTCAATTGTCACATCAGAAACCACAGTCTGTTTATATCCAACATTTAGCTTATAAGTTCTAAGAACCTTATCTTTTATTACTTTGTCCATGATCTCTCACCTCGCCTTATAAGCAGATATATGACAATTGGAGCCAGACCTATAGCAGTAACGGAACTGATGCTAAGCTCTGTTGGCGCAAAGGCAGTCCTTGCAATGTCATCACAGACAAGGGTTATGATACTGCCGCCAATAAAGCAGGCCGGGATCATGATCATAGGTTTTGCGGTTTTTAACAATCCCCTGATAATATGCGGAACTGCAATCCCCACAAATGATATTGGTCCGGCAAAAGCAGTAACCGTGGCTGATAACAGACTTGAAACAAGTATCAGTAAGATCCTGAAAGCCCGGATATCAACACCCATATTGCGGGCATAGGCTTCGCCCAGCTGATATGCGCCAATGGGCTTGGACAGCATAAATGCCACTATCAGGCACCCTGCTACAAATACCAGTGATATCTGTACATGCTCCATAGTTGTCCCTGAAAAACTGCCCAGGGACCAGTTGTGAAGATTGACGATATTGGAATCTTCTGCAAAACATACTATAAAATCAGTAATTGCAGAGCATATGTAGCCTATCATTACACCACAGACTACAAGTAAGGACATATTGCGTATTCTGTTTGCCAATAGCAAAACAATTCCCATGGAAATAAGTGACCCTGTAAAAGCCGCCACTATCATTCCAAAGGAACTGATCATACGTCCATTTTCTAATAAAAATACCATTACCAATGCAACAAACAATTTGGCTGAGGATGATACACCCAGCACATAAGGCCCTGCTATTGGATTTCCAAAAAATATCTGAAGTAAAAAGCCCGAAACAGATAATGCTCCGCCCAATATGATTGCCGCAGCAACCCTTGGAAGCCTGATGGAAATGATTATATTATAGGCAAAATCATTCTCCGTGCCCCTAAAAAGAGACGCCAGATCAGCAAGTCCTATATCAGCACTTCCAACAAGAATGGAAAAAATACTGATCACGACAAGAAGAACTGCCATCATGATCATTATCATCAATTGTTTTCTGTTCTTTTTCTGCACCTTTACACCTACTCTATTCTGTATAAGTAATTAAGAGGATCATTATTTTCTGAAAGTATATTGTGCACATCTTCTATAAAGTCTGCTACATGAGTACTCTGCTGGAAATAATCCTCAGTAAGACAGTACACAGAACCATTTTTATATGCTTTAAAATCACTCAAAAAAGGCATCTTAACTGTCAGCTCTTCCAGACTATCAACATCCCCCTCAATAGCCCCATTATATATAAGCAGGTCTGCATCGACCGCCCCTGCATAAAAGTCCTCTATTGTAATATTCATAGTGGACAGATCATTCTCATCTTTATCAAGTTCAAGCCTTGGCACATACGTACCACCAGCCAGTTCTATCATTGAACTAACATAGTCACCAGGTTTTCTGATAGTTACAGTTCCATTAGAATTTATGGAAAAAACTGCTACAGACTTACCTGTACTTTCAATTTCTGAAATCGCTTCTACCCTTGATCTCTGCTCATCAAAAAGAGCCTGTGCTTCATCAAGTCTGTCAAATAATACTCCGTATAATTTGATCCATTCCAGCCTTCCAAGTGGTGTTTCCTCATAACTGGAACGTTCTACCATTACTGTTATTCCAAGGCTTTGCAGCTTGTCATACACCTCCGGAGTATGGTAGATCATAGTATTTTCTATAGCAAAATTACATTCTTCAGATAAAAGCAGCTCATAATCCGGAGCTGAATATTTACCTGCATATATCAGATTGCCTTTATCCATGGCATCCTGAGCACTTACCACTGACCAATCTTCCCTTTTGGTGCCGGAAAGCCTGATATTATCCAGCGCTCCGATGGAAGCGATCAGATCCATTGCAGAAGTAGATACCAGATACGTTTTATCTACTTCAATAGTGCTATAGGTAGTGGAGCCGCCTTCGCAGCACTGCAAAAAATGTTGTTCAAACTCTCCACTGCCTATAGTTATATAGTTATAGCTATTCCCCTCATCATCTTCGTAGTAATCAACTAAATACTCTTTTGCATAGCCAAGGTCAAGACTTCCGGTGTACGTCAAACCCTCCAGTGACACATCTTCTGTCGTGATAGAACCACTATCCTCATCTGTAGCTTGCGCAAAAGAGTCATCATTGCCTGGCGAAAAAACTGTAAGAGTATACTCAATCTCATGAGGCGTGCTCATTGCAGTAGTATCGCCAATAACATTTACGGGCGTATCAAAATCAGGTATGGGAATAGTAAACTGTGAATTCTCACCCTCATCTGCTTCATTGTAGTATTTTTCATCCTGCACGATCATGTAATCGTAGTTCTGGCTGGACCAGACAAGCGTTACAGATATCTGTCCATCAGCAACTACAACCTGTGCAGGTGAATCAACTGTAGCTTTTCCGCTTCCCCCCTCAAGAGAAACCTCGCAGCTATATGAACCATCAGCTATTATTTTGTTGTCATTTTCAGTATTGCAACCAACTAATGTAAATAAGGTTGCTATCAGTAATAACTTTATCCTCAAAGTAAAACACGTATGGTTCATGTATTATCACACACCACTTTCCTACGAAATCCGCATCTATTGCGTATGATTATCTTTTATTTTTCTACTGATACCTTGTGGTCGTACCATGTTCCTTTTTCACCAAGGATAGCAAGGTCAAACTCTTCTCCGATAGCAGTTACAGGAACATCAAAACCATATACAGTCTCTGTAGTTCCATCAGAATAAGTAACTTCTACTTCATATGGCTCAAGCCAGTTCTCTGTATCATTTTCAGCATCAGCAGCTGTTCCAACATAGAGATTAACGATCTTTTTGGATACAAGTGCGATTGAAACATAAGCTGTTCCATCATCTTCTACAGTAAGAGTAGCCTTATCATCAAGAGACTCATTTATCTTAAACATGCTTGAATCAGTGTTAAATGTTACTTCATATGTACCTGCTTCAAGGTCAATACCTTCAGCCTTGGTACTGTCTTCAGCTGTAGCTGCTGCTTCTACGCCTGCGTTGGCAATAGCATCAGCAGTATGCTGAACATAAAGAGCCTGAACGCCTTCGATCTCACCAAGACCAGCTATCTGGCAAGTAACTTCTAAGCCTGCAGCTTCAAACATTGACTTCCAGGAGTCTTCATCTTCACCAGCCATATCATTATTGGCATGATCACCTGCCACAACCATAAGAGGACGGAGAACAGCCTTGGTATATCCAGCTTCCTGAAGTGCAGCAATTATGTTTTCGCAAGATGTTTCTTCAGGCTCACCTTCTACTGTACCAATGAATACATTGTCATATCCAAGCTCATCCATCTGTGTCTGCATCTGAGAATATGTAACCTTTGCAGAATGGCTTGTTCCATGTCCCATGAATACAAAAGCTACGCCATCTTCAGCAGCTGCTTCAAGGCTGTCATAATCTGATGCTTCAACTGCAGCATTTGTGATCTCTTTTGCAACAGTTTCTTTATCATCATTTACTTCTGTAGCTTCTGCTCCTACTTCTCCAAGAAGAGGCTCAGCAATAGTTACAGATTCAAAAGAATCAGCATATTCATTAACTGTCTCAACCAGTTCATCATATTCAGCACCGTGCATAAGGTGTGTAGGCTGGATAACAAGATTTTTAACTCCGTTATCTACTGCTCTGTTAAGAGCCTGATCTACATTGTCGATCGCTTCGCCGTCTCTGGCCTGAATGTGATTGATGATGATCTGGGCTGTAAAAGCTCTTCTAACTGACCAGTCTGGATTGGCAGCTGCAATGGCTTTTTCAATTCCGCCTATATCATTAACACGGCTGTCATTAAATGATGTACCAAAACTTACAACGAGAATTTCATTTTCACCAATCTCGTCCTGATTCAGAGGATCATCTGCAGATGCATCACCTGTATCTCTTCCAAAATAGTCAGGGTCAGCATATTCGCCCTCTACAAGTTCCTTCTGTGCATCTGTAAGAGCATCCCATGCCTCTTTTGCGGCAGCGCACTGTGCGTCTGTTTCATCAGTTCTTGTCTGTACGTAAATAGCATCTATCAGTGCTGCAACGTTATCAGCAGCTTCCTGATCTGATACTTCCTGTGAATCTGCTTCTTGAGTCTCTGCTTCTGCAGATGTCTGGGCTGTCACAGCGTTGTCGGATGTGCTTGTCTGAGTATTGGAACAACCGCAAACTGTCATTGCTGTTGTTGCCATGATAGCAAGCATGGTAACTAGATTCTTTTTCATTTTGTCCTCTCCTTGTTTATCTTGATTTCATATGAAGTAATCCTGACGCGTGAAAAAGAATAAGATTATTGCCATATAGTAAAAAAGACAATAAGTAAAAAAGCCACCTATACGGTGGCCTCTGATTCAGAATAAAATATCATTAGATAAATTCATGTGAATCTGATTCGAGTTCCGCAAATCAAAATTACCAAACTCAGGCAGGTCTCCTGACTTCGATCATCGCCTCTACTCTCTTCCCGATTTCTCAGTGATAATGAGTACAGACTCCCTAACACAGTGACGGCTTCGCTCCGGATTCTCACCGGATTCCCTTTTCACCCATTCGTAAACAATGGACACCTAAGTTCTATGAAATCTATTTATTTTTTCTAAGACAAACTATCATACATCCATATAACTGTCAAATATATTATGATGACAATCGTCGGATAATATAACAGTTTTTATAAAAAGTTTATCAAATATTCATATCATAATTATACGTTTAAAAGTAAAATTAATTTACAAATTTTTCTATTATAAGGAATGTTCACTGGTAATGAAAAAGAGGATACCTAAAAGGAAGAAGTATATCATATTCCAGATCGGTATTGTATTCATAGTTATCTATGCAATACTTGTATTAAGTGTGTCCGCCCTTTCATGGTTCAGTTTACGTGTCCAGGCCCTATACAGTGAACTTGATGCTGCCTATGTAGATGCAACGGAAGTCTCATCAAAACTTGAAGAATACGAAGCAATCCCATTTTTATTGAAATACTGGTCTGAGCATCCTGAAATATTGTCTTCCAATTTGTCTACAAGTAAATCTACGGAAGAATATCTGAAAAATCTCGATCTTTCTTTGATAGAAAGTGCAAGTGCAACTCAGCAACGAACCTATGCAATCAAAAGTTACTATGCTCTTTCCTCTGTCTTGGACTTAATTGCCAGCATAGAAAAAGAATCTCTGGAAGGCCCTTTTATCGTGTCCATTCCCGCTATTGGCTCTAACACATTGTGCTATGCTCCATCTGATGAATATTTTGACATTGGACAAACTATTGATTTTTCCACTGTAAAATATGCTGTTAAAAACATGGATTTTGTAAGTAAGGATGAGATTGTCTCCAGATATCTTATATCCATTAGAAGCAAAACGGGCTCAAAGGAATGGGCTATCTATACTCCGCTTACTTATGATGGCAAGATCATTGGGCTGACTATTTATCTTGTTGATATGAATGACTTAAGGCATACGAGCTTTGTCCTCTCTGATGCGATCTTAAAAGCCAGTATAGTATTAGTATTTGCTATCGGTTTGGTCCTTGTACTGACACTTAATCAAGTCATCATAAAACCATTATTCCTGATTCAGAGATCCTTACGTATATATACTGAATCCCTTGATTCAGATACTTTTTTACAAGACATCAGTAAGATAAAAAGTCAAAACGAGATCGGTCGACTTGCAGATGATATGAATACATTGGTAAACAGGCTTGTTTCCTACTCTCAGGAAAAAGAGCACTTTGTTTCAGAAAAAGTCAGATTGGATTCGGAATTAGCTCTTGCTTCTGAAATTCAATTATCCATGCTACCAGCTGATTTTCCGGACCCCGAAGTGGAAAAAAGGTTTGAATTGTATGCAACTATGAACCCAGCCAAGCATGTGGGCGGAGACTTGTACGACTTCTTTTTCATAGATGATGATCATCTGGCACTGGTTATAGCTGATGTATCCGGCAAAGGCGTTCCAGCAGCTTTATTTATGATGCATGCCACAACCTTGATCAGGGACAAGGCTGTTACAGGTAAGGCTCCATCTGAAATTCTCACTGAAGTAAACAATGAGTTGTACGCTCAAAATAAAAACAAGCTTTTTATCACAACATGGCTTCTTATCATTGAGCTCTCTACAGGAAAGGCATTTGAAACAAATGCTGGACATGAAAAGCCTGTGATCTGCCACCAAAATGGCAAATATGATTTTATCAAAAACAAGCACAATCTGGCTCTGGGAGTGCGGAGTAATATCAAACTCACAGATAATGAACTGCAATTCATTCCCGGAGACAAACTGTTTATATATACAGATGGGGTAACAGAGGCTACCAATGCTGATCAGCAGCTATTCGGAACAGATAGATTGCTTGCTTCGCTGGATCAGGTCGTAGATAAAGACCAACGCACTATTCTTGAAAATGTGAAAAAGAACATTGACCATTTTGTGGGTCAGGCTGAACAATTTGATGACATTACAATGCTTGGTTTTACTTATAAAAGCAGTACAAGAAAGGACAGTAAATGAAACTGATCGATACTTTTCCAACAAATCAAAAAGGGAATCTTAAATATCGTATAGGACGAGTATTTCCTTTTGGCGCAACTCTTGATGCTGGAGGCGGTGTGAATTTCAGTATTTATTCAAAAGAAGCTACTTCCTGCACTCTTGTACTATTTCATCATGGACAAAATAAACCCTTTATAGAGATCCCATTTCCTGAGTCATTCAGGATAGGCAACGTCTATACCATGCTGGTCTACGGAATTGATATTGAATCAACGGAATATGGCTACAGATTTGATGGTCCATATGATCCGCAGAAAGGCTTACTGTATGACAAGACCAAGATTCTTTTAGACCCTTATGCCAAGTCTATTTCCGGCAGAAGTGTATGGGGAAAAGCACCAAACTACAAGAACCCTTTCCAACATCGCGGACAGATAATAAATGAAGACTACCTGTGGAATGGTGATAAGCCACTGGAGATACCTTACAGCGATCTTATTATCTACGAATTACACGTTCGCTCTTTTACAATGAACAAAAACAGTAATGTAAATAAAAGAGGAACTTTTGCCGGACTGACTGAAAAAATACCATACTTAAAGGAATTAGGTATCAACTGCGTTGAACTGATGCCTATCTTTGAATTTGACGAATTTGATAATTCCAGAGAATACAACGGTCAAAAGCTATACAATTACTGGGGATATTCAACTGTTGGCTTTTTTGCACCAAAGGCCGGCTATGCGGCTTCTTCACCATTTGGAATGGAAGCAGATGAATTAAAAAATCTCATTAAACAATTCCATAAAAATGGCATAGAAGTCATACTGGATGTAGTATTTAACCATACTGCCGAAGGCAATGAAAACGGTCCTTACATATCCTACCGCGGAATTGACAACAGGACCTACTACCTCCTGACTCCTGAAGGCTATTATTATAACTTCAGCGGATGCGGCAATACCATGAACTGTAACAATCCGGTAGTGAGAAACATGGTCCTTGACTGCCTTAGATATTGGGTAAGTTCATTCCATGTGGATGGATTCAGGTTCGATCTTGCATCTATTATGTCCAGAGATAAAAGCGGTGCGCCTATGATCGATCCTCCACTACTTGATAGCATTGCCAATGATGCGGTCCTTGGCAAATCTATGCTCATTGCTGAAGCCTGGGATGCCGGTGGCCTGTACCAAATAGGTTCATTCAGATACTGGGGCAAATGGGCAGAATGGAATGGAAAATACAGGGATTGTCTGAGGAATTTTATTAAAGGAGGCGCAGAACATGCTCCAGAGCTGTTCTGTAGAATACAGGGTTCCAATGACATCTACGGAAACAACAATTCAGAGTCATCCATCAATTTTGTAACCTGCCATGATGGATTCACTCTTTATGACCTGGTCTCCTACAATGACAAACACAATGAAGCCAATGGTGAAAACAATATGGACGGCTGTAACGACAATAATAGCTGGAACTGCGGCGCAGAAGGTGAAACCACTGACCCGCAGATCTTGGATCTGCGTATGCGTCAGATGAAAAACATGCTGACAATTCTCCTGACCAGCCGTGGTATACCTATGCTGTTATCAGGTGATGAATTTGCAAATACCCAATTTGGCAATAACAATGCTTACTGCCTGGATAATGAGATTTCCTGGCTGGATTGGTCCTATCTTGAAAAAAATAAAGATCTTTTTGAATACGTAGAAAAATTGATCAGTTTCAGGAAAAAGCATCCAATCCTGCATTCCAACGCATTGGACAGCGGATACAATAACACAGGTTATCCTGAGTTTTCTCTGCACGGCACATGCCCATGGCAACTGGATTCAGGCGCTCCTTCCCTGTCTTTCGCATATATGTATGCAGAGGACTCACAAAAATATGGCACCAAACATGATGCTTTTATTTATGTTGCAGTTAATGCCTTTTGGGAGGGCCAGACTTTCCAACTACCAATAATACCAGAGGGCTACTCCTGGAAGGTCGTCCTCAAATCATCAGACTATGGATATGATGGAAACAATAGCATTACATTGAGCTCACGTTCAACTGCTATCCTGATAGCACAGATCAGGTGAAAAGTAATCCCCTGCGCCAGACCAACCACTTTAGCGCAGGGGATTTTGAATCATTCCAGTTCTACAATATCTGTGAAGCCTGTGTCATCGAATATTTCCTTTATGAGGTCACTGGCATTTTTAATTACTACATTGTTATTGCCCTTTTCTTCCATGTATTGCTGAGCCCACAGAATCACTCTAAGGCCTGCGGATGAAATATATTCCAGGCTGGCAAAATCAAAGGTAACACTCTTTTTTCCTTCAAGTGCATCTTCCAATTGTTTTTCAAAATTCTGTGCAACGCTTGCATCCAGTCTTCCTTCAAGATTCACTTTCAACTCACCATTATCATCATTCATTGATACGTTTAGCATAGTCTTTCCTCCTCATACTATGTACTGGCACGGTTACTTCGTGATCGGGTCAAGATCAAATCTTGCTCTTGCCATTTTTATAATCCTCAAGCATCTTCAGACAGTTCTCATATGTCAGGCTCTCTCCAAGTACATCAGGTGTCTCAGGCTCAGCGTTTTGTTTAATATAAAAATATCTCTCCATAAACGCTGCATGAGTGCCAAAATATTTTTCAAATATCTTATGAATACGCGGATCATTTCTTAGAGCCTCTTCACCTACTATCTGATAGCACGGAGTAATATAGAGACTGTCCATGGCATTGTCTATATACTCAAAAACCTGGCTTTTGTACTCAGGATGTTCCATGAAAAACGGAATCTTATCCATCTTTTCTCCAAAAGCATCATCTCCGCCAAGTGTTGATTCCAATAGTTTTATCATAAAAGGAATATCCTTTTTTCCCTTGGAAAGACTATCTCCGATCAGTCTATAGATAATAAAGGAATATGGGAATTTAACATATCTCTCAGCTCGCATGAGGCATTCAAATGAAAATAAAACATCCTCTGACATCTTCAGATGTGCAAATCGAATATCATTATCCATGAGAAATTGCCTCTTTATAAGCTTGCCCCATACATTCCCATTGTACTGACCAGTGGTCCATCCCTTCAGACGACTGGCATAATCCTGGTCAAGAAGCACTGGCTCCTGTCCGGTACCAGCATCTTTGACTTGCTCAATACAATAATCATCCGGAACAGACATCATATCTACTACTTCAGGCTTATGTACCGGAAGAAATCTGCCCGTAGAATGTACAACATCAGCATCATATTTAATAGCGATCTCATACATTTTTTCAAGGCCTTCTTTTTTCATACCATCATCACTATCAAGGAATGTGATATATTTACCTTTAGCCTCTTCAATTCCTCTGTTTCTTGCAGCTGCCGGACCCTGATTTTTATCCTGCTTTAACAGGACCACTCTTGGTTCATCTTTATATTTCTCTCTGCATATCTCCAGTTCATTGTCGGGAGAACAGTCATCTACGACAATAACCTCCACATCCTTAAATGTCTGGTTCAAAATTGCATCTATGCTATAAGTAACAGTTTTGGCTGCATTATACATAGGCATTATCACTGATATTTCAGGCATTATTGTTCTCCTTTCTCTTTCTGCTCTCGCCAAAATTCAGGTGATGTGACCATCCTGAATATATCAGGCTCATCTGGCAGATCTGCATACGTTTTTCTAAAGTTCTCTATCATATAAGCTGCTACTGACTCACTTGATGCTGCTCGTCTGAACAGTTCCCTTACATCCTTATCATCAATGACCGTGCCTAATCCGGCACTTCGAATACAAGGCTTTAAGAACCCACTATCTAATCCATCCAAAACATATCTATAAACTGTATCTACACAGTCAGGATCATTTCTCATGTATGAATTGCCTGATGCTGCCTCGGTCACAGCATCATAGCATGCAAACATAGCTTCAATTATCTTACAGGCAAATCTGCTGTTGTATTTTCCTCTCGAAAGGGACTGTGCATCCAATCTGTAGATATAATAGGATCCGGGTATGATCAGGTATTTATCTGCATTGATAAGACAGGAGAAGCAAAAGATCTGATCTTCTGCCATCTTCATAGGTGCAAAATGTATCCCTTTTTCCCTTAAAAATTCTGTTCTGTACAATTTATTCCATACGCTCCAATGAATCTCATGTTTAAGCCAGGAACCAACCCTTGCAGATATATCACTGGTAATAAGCCCTTCATAGGTCTGTGGTTCTCCCTGCTCAAAAGAAATCTCATATATATCATCATCTGACAGATCAAGAAGGGAAATAGGAGCATCAGCGACAATCGGTACGAGGATATTGGTTCCGTGAACAACATCTGTAGAGTACTCTTCTGCCTTGGCATACAATTTATCCAGTGCGCCTTTTGTCAGTGCATCATCGCTATCAAGGAACGACAGATATTTTCCTCTGGCAGCCTTTATTCCAGCATTACGCGCTTCACCTGGCCCCATGTTGTGCGGCTGTTCAATGATCACAAGCCTTTCTTCATCAGGAAAAGTCCTCTTGATCAGTTCAATGCTATCATCTGTAGAGCAGTCATTTACTACTATCACTTCAATATCTGTCAGATTCTGATTCAGAACATTTCGAATACAATCACAGATGTATTTTGAAGCATTATACATAGCTATGACCACGGATACTTTTACTTCCATCTGTACTCCAATCCGCTGCAGGCTTCTGCAGCTGCTTCAAGTTCCCTGGCAACCTTCTCTAAATTCTCTGTAGCATATCTTCGCAGCTGTCCATCTTCATCTCCGCGTGCCATCAAAAAATGCGCCAGGAACCTATTAAAATTGCCCATATGCGAAAAAATATCAACCCATTTATCTATAATAGAATTGTCTGTTGTATGGAAATACACCTCAAGCATTTTTCTCAGAAACGCAGTGACATCTTCAGGACTAAGATGCAATGCCTCTTGCATTTCCACTGGTATATCATTTTGATAAACGCAAAATATCTGCAAAAACTCAAAAAGCGGAGAACCTATGCAAACACTGTCAAGATCAATGAGATAAAACTCATTATCCTTGACCATAATATTATTCTCATGAAAATCCCCGTGGAGTATCACTTCCCCGCAAGATAACCTACCTATGGACTGGGCCATGCGCTTTTTCTCCAGCTTATTTAATCTGTCTCCGCACCTGTCCAGCAGTCCTCCAAACATTGTATCCAGAGTAGGAAGAATCTTATGGTCCGGTTCTATATCATGCAATCTGTTAAGCAGCTCTCCCATACGCTGCGCTGCTTCCTGTCTGGAAATAGCCCCATTGGCAATGAGTTTGGGAAGTGCCTCTCCATCTATGTATTGCTGGATAATACCGTAAACACCATCAGCATTAACTATTTCATAGGCTTTTGCAGTTTTTATCCCATTTTTATCAAGGAATACGCTAACATCAAACAGATGGCTTACTTCTTCATAAGTGACTGAATCAGCGTATACCTTAAGTATCTGTTCATCATTTAATGCATAAACACTTCCGCTGATGCCGCCTCCTATTTTGGTAAGTCCTTGCGCAGAAACCTCTCTCAATCCGTCAAAGCTTGTATTCATGCTTCCTCCATTCCTGTCCTATACAATTCACTGTAGAATCCGCCCTTGGCCAATAGTTCCTTATGGTTACCTGTTTCTATGATATCTCCGTCTTTAAGTACAAAGATGATGTCTGCGTTCTTGATAGTGGATAGTCTATGAGCTATCACAAAACTGGTGTGTCCCTTGGTCATCTTATCGATAGCACTCTGGATCAGTTTCTCTGTTCTGGTATCAACAGAAGATGTCGCTTCATCTAATATCATGATCTGTGCTCTCTTCAGCATAGCTCTCGCAATAGTTATGAGCTGTTTCTGACCTGCTGAAACACTACTGTTCTCTGACAAGGTTGTATCTACGCCATCCGGAAGCTGAGATACCATAAATTTAAGTCCTGATTCCTCCAAAACATGCTCAATATCCTGGTTCTCTACATTTTCTGTTGAATAAGCAATGTTTTCTCTAATACTTCCTTCAAAAGTCCATGTCTCCTGCAATACCATTGAAAAGATATTGTGAAGATCCTTTCTGGACATTTCCTTTATGGAGATTCCATCAATTAAGATATCTCCGGATCCTATCTCATAAAAACGCATGAGAAGGTTGATCAGTGTCGACTTTCCTGCGCCGGTAGGTCCGACAATTGCAACCTTCATGCCCGGTTGCACACTTGCGGAAAAGTCTTTTAATATTGTCTGACCTTCTACATAACCGAAATGTACATGTTTAAACTCAACTGCACCTTTTATATTCTCAGGTTTTACCTGTCCATCATCTATTTCCTCTTCCAGATCCATATATTCAAATATTCGATCTGCACATGCTATTGCCGGCTGGATATTGCCTATTGTATGGATAATCTTGGTTATTGGAGATGTGATCATCTTGATATAGAGAATAAAAGCCGCCAGCACTTCCATATCAAGGCTTCCTTTCATTATCATGAAAGATCCTGTGACACATACCACTACATATGTGATATTACTTATAAAATCCATAAATGGAACCAGTATTCCAAGAAAAAACTGTGAACGTGAAAGTGTCGACGCCATTTTGTTATTGGTCTCATCAAACTGTTCCAGCACTTCTGTCTCACTGTTAAAAGCTTTAATAATAAGATGTCCGTTGATTGTCTCGCTGACCATAGCATTCATGCCGCCCAGAAGCTTTCTCTGCTCTCTTATGGCTTTAGATCCAATTGAAGTCAATGAGCTGTTGATCAGGAGGCCTGCCGCAATACTGATAAAAGCACATACTGCAAGGATTACATTGCTCTTTAACATCATGATAATGCAGCCCATAGTTATGATCAGTGAAAATACCAGTGTACCTATATTGGATGAAAGAGCTGCGGAATAAGTTGATACATCAGCAGTCAGACGGCTCAAAGAATCTCCAAGTGGATTAGTATCAAAATAATTCATCTTGATACGGTCCGTCTTATCATTCATGGACATTCTAAGGTCACGTATGACGTATTTACCGCCTCTTGCCAGGAATCTGGTACCCATAACACTACAAATAAAGCCAATCGCTATTACAAGCCCTGCATATAGCGAATAGGACCAGATCTTGTTAAAATCCATATTTGAAGCCTGCACACCATCTTTGATAGTCCTGGCAATTCTCTCAATAAACTTAGGAATAAATACATCAAGAAAAGAGCCCGCACTACCAAGAATAAGTCCGCCAAAATATAACAAACTGTACGGTCTGATCAGTTCCAGAGTCCCTTTTAGCCATCTCTTCATGATGCCACCTCCGAATCTGTCTGTGATGAAACTATATCCTTATATACCTCACAGTTCTCCATGAGTTCATCATGAGTACCTACGCCTACGAGTCTGCCCTCATCCATAACAAGTATCATATCTGCACTTCTAACTGTAGAGATCTTCTGAGCCACGATCAGCATTGTAGAATCACCTGCAGCCTCTTTCAGCTCTGAACGCAATAACTTATCAGTCTTATTGTCCAGTGCAGAAAAAGAATCATCAAACAAGAATATCTCAGGATCTCTTGCTATTGCTCTTGTAATTGTAAGACGCTGCTTCTGACCACCTGAAAAATTAGAACCTCCTTCTTCAACTCTTGAATCATAACCATTTTCTTTCATGCTTATAAATTCATCAGCCTGGCCAATCTGCGCAGCCTTCTTGATCTCAGAGAGCATCTTCTTCATGCTGCCGTTATCGCCATAGGATAGGTTTTCAAATATCGTGCCGGTAAAAAGAAAGCTCTTTTGAGGAACATATCCTATGATATTTCTAAGTTCTCTAAGACTGCTCTTTCTTATATCAACGCCATTGACATCAATCTCACCCTCAGTAACATCGTAAAATCTCGGGATAAGATTCAAAAGCGTAGTCTTTCCACTTCCTGTGGCTCCTATTATCGCCACGATATCACCTTGTTTTATGCTAAAAGAAATATCTCTGAGCGCATATTCACAACTGCCCGGATATTTGAAACTAACATTTTTAAACTCTATACTGCCTTTTACGCCACTGCCCTCAAGACTATCGGTGCTCTCAGGATCTGATATACTAAGCGGCTTGTCCAATACCTGCGCTATACGCCTGAGAGAAACCCAGGCATTAGGAAGTAGTGCCAAGACCATTATCAAATAGATAAATGAACTTATCAGAATAGATGCATATGATATAAAAACGATCATCTGTGAATCAAGAACTATGCTGAGTTCTGAATCAGCCTGAGAAATCAGATACGCACCAATAATATAGATAGAGATCATAAGCATATACATAATAACATTTGCTATTGGTGAAAACAGCGCCATTGACATATCGTAGGACAACTCCAGAGAAGTCATCTTGTCATTTTTATCCTGAAGTCTCGTTCTCTGCAGACTATATGCATTATAGGCATGAACGTTCCTTAAACCACTAATATGCTCACTGCTCACCCTTATCAGCTCATCACCCGTCTTCTGGATCTTCTTTACAGCAGGAAGTATGGACATAACAATGGCAGTTAAAATTATTGCCAATAATACAACAGAAATAACCGTTGCAACTCTCCAATAAATATGACCTATAGATATCTGAACAGTTATCCAGAAGATCATAAATATCGACTTTACAAAAATCTGGAAGCCATTTACAAAGAAAGCCTGCACCTGCATGATATCAGTAGTACATCTGGCGATAAGGCTGGATGTACCAAATTCTCCAACTTCCTGTAATGAAAATGACGTGATCTTTTCAAATACTTTTTTTCTCAATAAACAATCAATGTGGGCGCCCACTTTTGAAACAATAAAGGATACTATAAAAGCACATAAAAATGACATGAGAGCAAATCCCAGCATATTTCTTCCAATTACTAACTCTTCATCAAAAGATGATGTTCCGGAATATATAAGTTCTGTGATCTCTCCCATATTATTCGGGATATGTATCTCAAGTACAACCTGACAGGCAATCAGAAATGCACATATTCCCAAAAGAAAAAACTCTTTTTTGTTTATGATCCTTATTATATGTTTCATAAGAATTCTCCTGCTACTGTGCTTTAGCTTTGTTCTTTCTTCCGAATACATATTTTTCAATCAGGTGCCCGACAACAAATGACAGAAGGTACACTATCACAGTATTAGCAACTCCTGACATGATCATATTAGTTGTTCCGAGCTCAAGATATGGAATGCGCAAAACAACAGATTCTATCATGAAAACAATCATCATTACTGCTGGATGTACAAGATATACCCAGTAAGTAAGCGCAGACGGATATGTCAGCTTCGTATCTATGTCTAAAATAGTAAAGCCGGCAATATACAACATCGCCGTTACCACGATAAGCGCATTATATGGTCTCTGAGGTGCGATGATCTCATCAAAGGTCTCATTATTCAGTAAAAGCAGATGAATAATATATTCAATCACATTGACTAATACTCCTGCGCAGATCAAACCTATAGCCAGCCCGTTTCCACTCTTCTTAAGCGCCCATTCATGCACTACATAGCCCATCATAAAGATTCCAAGTAGCCTTGAGACGTAGCCGATACCCCAATTCAGTATTGGCGGCTGAGTAAGAGCATCAATTACTCCCCAGACACACATTACAACAGCAAGGATAGTAAAGTCTTTATCAGTCATATTATCATTGGCATAAGCCAGCATTGGTCCAAGAATATATAAACCGATAAGAGCATACATGTACCACATGTGTTCAGCCGGGAGACCCTGAAGGGTTAAAATCACCTGTAGAATAAATGATTTAAGAGCTACACCTTCTTCCAGGAAACTTCCATATACTCCTACCCTGTAATACACAAGCCATTCAAAGAAAAGATAAAATATAGTAAAAACTATAGTCGGAACTACAAGCTTACCCCAGCTCTTTTTATAAAAAGCTCTGTAATTGCGAGTAGTCTTTCCCTTAATAACAAAAGCACCGGATACCATGATAAACACCGTAACTGCTGACTGAGCCCAATGACGCATAAATGAAAAGAAATGATAATTAAAGTCAAGCACTTCAGATGATGTGACAATTTTTCGCTGTACTGTACATACATGAACTGCCACTACAAATAATGCTGCTATGATCCTCATCAGATCCAAACCGTTTTCTCTTTTCTGCATATGACCATCTCTCCTACTATATATGTTTGAACTTGCTTATATCCACATCATCCTGCCTTATAAGCCCCTTATCTTCCAGTTTATTATCAATACCTGCCGCCTTAAGTTTATGACTTATCTTCTCAGCCAGTCCCGATTCCTCGTAATTCTGCCCTATCAGCAGCATACCCTTATTGCCATATGTAAGCATCATATATACTGGCGTTGACTCAAGATCAGTAAGACACACATCCGCATCTGATACATACCTGTTTATATCTTCCGGGAGCTTTAAGAGTCCGAAATTAGTAAGCAGATAACTCCTGTCAGGTTTGGATGTATGGACTATATCTGACGTCTGACCTAATTTATCCATATCATTGACGCTAAGTGATGAGACCATATCCAGGAATGGCTTTAATCCTTCAAAAGAAGCTGCTATCCTGTCAATTCCTGCCTTCTCATCCAGATCTTTTTTTAGCCTCCTATACCTCTCATTTACAGGCAGTTGCAGTAATTCTTTGTCGATTGGAATATCTACATTGACTGTAAAATTAGTCTGTGCCCTACTTCCCAGCTTATCTCTCAGATCGACCGGAACGCAGGCTGAAATAGTTTCATCTTTCAGGTCATAGTACTCATACATGGCACCTGCTATGAGATCATGCATAAATACAACAGGAGTTGCGCCTTCTGACTTGATCTTAGCTTTAAACACGGAGTGATCCCAGGAAATAATAAATCTTTTAGTATCCGGAGTTCCCATATATATTTTTTCTTCAGGTGCAAAAAATGGTTCCAGTACTGTCTTTTTTTCAAAAGGCTCTGATACATCCACTTTTTCCAGTTTGTCGATCATGGATTCCGTGACTGCAGGGTCTCCAATATCTTCCTGAGTGTATATCATCCCCTGCGGGTCAATGTCATGTCCTGTGTTAACAAGATAATGATACAGAAGAGTCACTGTGAAATTCATGATTCCTCTTCCATCTCCAAGTGCATGGGATACTGTAATATTGATCTGATCATCTATATAAGTAACCCTAAAAAGATATCCATTAGTCTCACTGCTTCCAAGGCATGCCACCTCTCCATCATCTGGATAGACCGGCAATGGATCCTGATCCTGCTGCATCATGATATGCCCATCCTTATCAATGACCGGCATAAGCCCATAGAGCGGAAATGCTTCTACTGCAGATTTGACAGCTCTTTCAAGCGCAGTCACATCGATACTTGCATCCAATTTATACTTATATGTCATAACAGCTGCTTTTCCGCCAAATGACAGAAACAAAAACAATAGATCATTAGCTCCTATATTGACCACCCTAAATCACCTCCAGAACAATCACCGCTCTGCTATTCTCACCTATGCTTGAAACGTCGTATATCCAGATCATCCATTTTTAATATACCCTGATCTTCCAATTTACATGGTATTCCAAGCTCGGTAAATTTATTGCCAAGGGCCTCTATCAGACCTGTCTCTTCATAGTTCTGACCTATGATCAGCATTCCCTTATTAGCAAAAGTCAGCATGGAATATACAGGGCTCGCTTCTCTTGCAGAAAAATAAATATCCACATCAGCTACATATTTCTCTATATCATCCGGCATCCTGATCATTCCGATATTAGACAGCAAATAGCTCTTGGTGACGTTGGACAGATCCAGCAGGTTCTCCAACCTATCGACATCATTAAATGACATGGAATTCAGTTCCTCATACAATGGCCTGACCGCATCCACCGTTGCTGCTATATTCTCAAGCCTGCCAGCTGTTCTGAGCATTGACTTAAGGCTCTCATATCGCTCTTTTGCGGGCTTATCAAGAAGCTCCTTATCCAGCCAGAGATCCACATTAAAAGTAAAATTAGCCTGGGACCTGCTCTCAAGCTTTTCCCGTAAATCTATCGGAACAAATGCTATTATGGTCTTGTCATTAAGCCCATAATATTCGTACATTGTTCTGGTAATAAGATCATGTACATAGATAAGCGGTGTAGCTCCCTCTGATCTTACAATCTCCATAAATCTGTTCTGATCCCAGGACAGCACAAGCCTTCTGGTATCCGGAGTTCCCATATATATTTTTTCTTCAGGGGAATAAAAGAATCTATCTAATGGCGCACTTTGAGACTGACCGGCTGTTGCATCCACTTCCTTTAGCCTGTCAAATAAATTGTCCGTAAGAGTAGGATCATTTTTATCTTCGATGGTATATACCATACCCTGAGTATCTATCTGCCTGCCAGTTTCCAGCAGGTAATAATACAGCAGCGTAATGGAGAAGGATAAAATGCTCCTTCCATCTCCTATCGCATGAGATGCAACTATCTTGATGCATCTGTCACTATATGTGATCCTGAATAAGTATCCATTCGTATCATCACTTCCAAGGCATACATTTTTACTATCATCACGAGATATAAGTATTTCTTCATGATCTTCTTCCATTATCAGCTTCCCATCCCTCTCAACAACAGGACGGAGTCCAAACAATGGAAATGCTTCTACTGCCATAGGTGCAGCTTTATTAAGCGCAGCAACATCAATATCTTCCTTAAGCATGAATGAATACTGCATGACAGCAGCCTTGCCATGATATGATAGGAGAAAAAAGAATTTATCATTTGCGCCTATATTCATCAGATCCCCCCTCTTTAAGATCCTTTAAATATAATCTGTCACCTTTTAATATGCCTCTGCACCGCTCCTGATAGTTTACATTCAGGTGTCCCAGCTCATCTTTAAGCGCATCCATGAGCTTTAGGGAATCATTCCTGCTACAATACTTGATACGGAATGATTTTCTAAAGGTATATACCCAGAAACTATGAGCAGCTGCATAGCTGTTTATATCGATGTCTTCAATGAGTCTGTCCAATGCAGGCGGTAGTATAAAACGCCCAGGCGAAGTGATTACATAGCTTAGTCCGTTAAAGCCACTCTCATCATATGCCGCCTGAACCTCTGCAGCTATGTCAACCGGTGATCTGCCACTACTCTCAAAATCAGTAACAAGCTGATTTTTATCACCAGCCATTTTAATGAAATTATTGCTTCTAATTGCCTTATCGAAACAGCTCCTGGTATATGCACACTGCTCCATCAATGATTCCTGCGACTTATCAGCCGTATAATCTACCATTATACTGTCAGAGCAGTTAACGTTAGTCTGAATTCCTGATGTACCAAAATATGGTCTCTGATTGACCGGAAGCATAACAGTTACATTCTCATCGCCGGTTTCATAGCTCTTCCTAAGCGCCTGCTGAGTCAGAACCATGATCAGTCCCACAAAAGAAGACTTATACTGTTCGACTAACTTAGAAAAATCGTCAGTATTTATCTCAATCTCTTCATAGTGCATATGATCTTTTTTATTATCTTCAAGATAATATGCACCCACGTCCTCATGGATATGATCAGGCTCTACAGCAGTATTGCCGCAAGTGCCATAAGGATCATATCTTATTCCATCCTCTATAGCCTCTAACTGCTCATCGCTGCAAAATACTATATCAGCGAGTTCTTTTTTCTCCTCATCATCTATCTGCCCAATCTCTATACTGTAAAAATACAGAACACTCTTGATAAAAGTGTTCATTCCCACAATATCCGTTAGCCCGTGAAAGTACGAGATGAGCAGCTTATCACTGGTATATTGAAAATAAAAAGGAAAACCTTTTAACTCATCTGAAGCAAAATCAAATGTCTCAGTATCCCATATATCATCAGCTTCATAAAAAAAAGGCATCTCTGAACTGTATTCACAGCTAAAACAGTTATCCTGCAGTACAATTCTGCAGGAGAACTCTTTATATACATCTAGTGCTTTTCTTACAGCCTTTTTCATGGCGCTTATTTCAAGAGCTTCTCTAAAAGATAGGATATATCTTAAATTAAAGCTCTTGGCATTGGACATTGCATAGTAAAAAAATTTATTTGAGCTTCCCAGTCTCATAAATGCTCCCTTACCTGAATCAGAATCGTACTATTACACGATTTGCTTCCATGCTTACTATCTCTACGCTCAGATTGGATCTAAATCTATATAGACCTGCACTGGTAGTTATATACAGATCATATTTATGACCAGCCTCTACCTCATCCAAGCGTAACAGACCGCCCTCGTTTCCGGCTTCCTTTGGACTAAACTCATAGAAAATACTATCTCTCACCAGTTCATATTCATCTTCTTTATCCGTTTTCTTCGCTATAAGTCCATACGGCGTAAGAACATATTTACTTACAACAGATATTCCATCCAGTGAGACATTGATTCCTTTAATTGAATCATCCACTAAATGTGCTCCTAAAAGCGTTATCTGTTTAAGCCTTGGCCAGATATCCTTTAATCTGATTGGTCCGTCTGCCTTAGCAATCTTCCTTAGTTCCTCAGCCCTTTCAGCATCTTTGTAGAAAAATGCTGACACTATTTTTTTCTGATAGTCGTTAAGATTGATCTGCTTGCTAAATTCGCCTTTTTCTATGTCATCTGCAATATCTGTGATATTTTCTTCAATGAAGCTCATAAATGATGCCAGGTCAAAGGCAACAGGCATAATGACCTGCTCTACTTCACGATTTAACAGGCTCAATGTCATATTGAAATATGTGGCATTATCAATATACGCATTAGGAATAACACACTCAGGAACCGTTAGTATCACATCTCTTCCATAGCGATGCTTATTCAGATAAGCACACAGAGCCATTTCAAACATTCCTGTAATGCAGATTCCATCATTTCTTGCTGTAGTTCCTATTGGATTCTCATGCCAGAACATGATATTCTGTCCCTCTATGCTATTCTCAAGAACTGATACAAACTCACTCTCCTGATGAGCTGTGACAGGAATGAATCTGCCTGTATCATCTTTGCAATACCACTTTATTTCATCAGCACAAAATATCTTTTTCTCATTGATCTGCATGCATAACTTAATGAATGGTTCATAACTTCTAATATCTGATTTCGGAACTACTGACTGGTATCCGATTATCGAGAAAATATCATCAAAATGATATCTCTTACCCATATCAGTCTTTTCATTATTTCTCAAAATATCATATAGAACGCTTGAACCATCATCTATAAAGGTTCCATTATGTATCTTGTCAAACTTGCTAACATTCAAGATGATCTCATAAGGCAAAGTATTGATAAGGCTGTTCATAGGTTCAGGAAATCTGCCTTTTGGAAGAGGCTTGGCACTTAGCAGATACGGTTCAAACATCTCTTTTACAGCCAGCCTGGTCTCTGTAGTAACACTTGGATCAGCCAGATACCTTGCCATAACAAATGCCTGAGAAAGAATTATTGTATTAGTGTAATTTCCAATATCAAGAGATTTTTTAAATATCCTGACACTATCACTTGCAACTTTTAAGATCTCTGCGTCAGTCTTGCTGGCACTTAATAAGGACTGGGAATTGATATAATATCTATATCCGATAAAGCTTGGAGTAAAGCATATCTTGTCAGCCTTGCCAATAGCTTCAAGGTTAAAATAGCAGTCCTCTCCTATAGATATATCTTCATCAAAAGAGAAATCATTCTCTACGATAAAGTCTCTTCTGAACGCTCTGCTGGTAACAAAAAACGGGAAATCATTATATATACGATTATCCATAGCGCAATCTTTTGTAGATAGCACTATCTCATCAAATGTCTCATTTATAGGAGTTGTCTCCGTGATTGGAACCATGTTCTGGCTCTCAAGTTCATACTCTCTTCTAAATACAAGAATCTGTGCTCCTGTATTATCGAGATGCTGTATGATCTTCTGAGCAGAATCAGGGTTATACATATCATCACCATCCAGAAATGATATATATTCACCTTCAGCCAGCTTAAGACCTTCATTTCTAGGGCTGGACGGAGTATGGCAGGAATTACTGATCCTCTTGATAACAACATTTTTATAGTCAGAAAGTCTCTCCATTACAGCATCATAATAAGAATCTTCTGAATTATGGACTACAATTACCCACTGGATATTTTCAAATCCATAATTCTGCTTAAGCATTGATTTAACTGTATTATCAAACATATGCAGGTCAACATTATGAAATGGGGTTATTACTGATAACTTGTAGTTACTCATATCAACTCTCCTATATAAAAAATAACGTTTATATGTTGCATTCTATTTACCAAAGATAAAGATACAAGTAAATTATACAAGATATAAACGTTATTAAATATAAACCTTTTATAAAATTAAAACCATTAGTGGTGGATTGATAGATTCATATACAAGTAATTTAGTTAATTATGCACGCGTCAGTACACTACTACAGATAGGTTAATTCCAGCTTGGCTACAAGATCTTCTATTATGTATCTGGAATCGACATCTGTATATATCCTTATTTCAGGATTATCGTTTTTAACCTCAGAAGAAGTATCGTCTGCTACAAGTGGGGCTTTGGCTACATGGTAATGTCCACAGCCTGGATTCAATGCAATGGCAATTGCCGGTGAGTCCCCTAGAGACCAACTCTCGCCCTGTGTCCAATCTGCTGCATGAGTCATGTTGTAATCTGTCATCTGCCTGTATAAATGTTCACCTATCCTTCCGCAAGGCTTTATCCTGCGTTGTATCTCTGCAAGCCCAATATTGACAGTGATATAGACATGAGAAGGCACCAGCCACAGATCAATTCCGCTTTGAAGGACAATATTCGCTGCCTTGATGTCATTAACAGAATTGAACTCTGTAAAAGGAGCCTTGCAAGGAGCTTCTCCGTGAGTCCCAATCCAGATTACTCTTATTTTATCTTTTATATCAGGATTGACAGTTATTGCCTTGGCTACATTGGTGATTGCACCCTGACATAATATGTACAGCGGTTTATCATCTCCATTGTTATTTAGAGCCTCATGTATTATGAACTCTACGGCTTCTGATACCTCAAGATCCTGCTCCAGCGGTCCCCTCTGACCATGCAAAATAGGTAAATCGATATCCATTGCTTCACATATGGTCTCAATCTCTTTATAACTCTTTTCCATTGAGCCTTCTGATTTGAAATGCTCTGCAACGATCCCTTTTACTATCAACTTGGGACTAAGCAGTGCCTGCACTATTGCAAATGGATCGTCAGCCTCACATGCAGCATCCGTGTCGATGATAGTCCTTAACTTTTTGTACTCCGGTACACCATATTCTATTGCCATTGTGTTACCCTCTTATGTTATATTATATAGATTTATTGATTTTATATAATATTATATAGTATTAGAGTCACTGGGGACGTATCAGTTTGACTCATTGCATACAATGAGTCACCGGGGACGTATCAAATTGACTCATTGTATGCAATGAGTCAATTTGATACGTCCCCAGTGACTCACTTACACGCTAACTCATTTATGCAGGATTGATCAATGATTTCAGCATTTCCTCGGAAATCTCCTGCTCAGGATCAAAATCGGCAGAGCCCATATAATCATAAATAGAGGACTGCAATGCTCTACATTCAGGATATTCCTGCAAATTTTGAAGACCCAGGCTGGACAGGAGGACTTTGCCATTCAGGCATTTGAATTCCAAAATCTGTCCCATATTACGCATATATGCATAGCTATCCATGACTGTGATGATACTCTTTAAGCCTTCCGGAAGCACGATGGCGCGCTGGCTGGCAGCAACCCACCACTGGTAGTCTGTATGGCTCTCAGTAGGGAAGTTCTTAAATAACGGATGTTTTTCATCAATCAGGAGTCCCATGCTGCCTTCCTGAGAAGCAAAAGTTCCAACAGACCAGAAATCTGTTGAAAAAGTAGACTTAATAGATTCCGGGAATGCCTCTTTAGTTGAAGGTGGTGTCAGGTAGACATTTTTTCCCGCTTTCAGGGCATTGATCACGCTATCATCAAGGACCTGGGATACTACCAGATCTCCTGCCTCAGAACTATGATTATTCTCTTTAGAGGTAGCTTCTTTCTGCTCTAAGTTTTCTTCATCCACATAAACCCATATAGGATATGTATTCTTTTCTTCCCCAAAGGTAACTTCAAGATTGAATCTTGTATTTATCTTAACCAGAGACAAATCTATCGAAATATGACCAATATCCGTCAGTCTGCCATTACTGCAGGTTATCTTTTCCCCAGACTTACTCTCATTATCTATATCATCTACAGCATCACACAAATTGCTGCTTGCGTAGATTCCTTCACGAGCTGCTCCCTGCTCAAGAGCTACCAGCCTGTATTCAAGCTTTCCATCCACATCATGATCTGAATAATTTACAAGCTTTACAGTTGCAACCAGTTTTTCACTATTTGTATAAGTGTACTTTTCAAGGTATACAAGCGGCAGTACAGGTCTAAAGAAACTCCTGAAGCGCTCTGGCTCAGCAAATGAATATGGCTTAGGTTTTAAGTGAGAATTGAGCATACCTACAAGTGCTGTACCTTGACCAGGAAAATCCTGAAGTCCCAGTAAGGAAATACCTGAAAAGTCTTCAGTTCTTAGAGCAGCTTCTACCTCTTCCCTATAACACAGAAGAGAAAGCTCACCTGTGGCTTCAACTCTCTTTTTCCAGGTATCTGCATAGTCTTTTGTCTGGACCTTATCGCGGATAAGCTTATAGTTATTGGCTATTGTTACTCCTTTAAAATCATCGATCTCATCAAAGTCAGGCAATACCTCGTACTGACCTACTTCAAAGCTGAATACAGGCTTTTTATATGCTTTTCTGAGCTCAGCCATTGACGCATTGAAATTATGACTGGCATTTGGATGATCATTATTCAAAAAGCCACGCATGCCATCGAAGGTTGCTCTTAAATGATCAGTTTTATACATCATTGAGGTGTAAAAATCGCTATTTTCATCGCAGCCTTTTTCTCCGTAAAAGACGTTGGAACCAATGGCATAGAGCCTTGTATCATCCATTTCATGGCACATATCTATGAGGCCATGCATAAATGCAAGGCCCTCCTCGTCTGCCTGAAGCTCATTTCCAAATGTCAGCATGACAAAAGACGGATGATTGCCATACTGGTAGATTATCTCTTTGAGCTCTTTTTCATAATAATCCCGTGCCTTCTGGCTTCCAAAGGCATCTACCGGATTCCAGTGCGAAAGTTCAGGCTGAAGAAGGATACCCAACTCGTCTGCCGCCTCAAAAGCTGCTTCAGGTGGGCAATGTGAATGGAATCTCAGGCTGTTTATACCATAGCCCATATAAGTATTGATGATCCTTTTCCAGGACTCTACATCTGTTGGAGCGTGTCCTGTCTCAGGATGCACGCAGCAGTTGGCTTCTGAGCGTAGGAATATCCTGCGACCGTTCAAGGCAAGGTGACCACAGCCATCATCGCCAAACACCCTGCAGCCAAAGCTTGCAGTCACTTTACTATTTACCTTATCTGAAAAAAGAGTAGCCTCGATCGTATACAGATTGCCCTTATATTCATCCCACTGCTGTATGTCATTTAGCGCAATATCAGTAATTTTTATTTCCGCAATTCCATTTTGAACTGCTATTTCTTTTTTTACTGCATCTTGAAAAGCCGCTGAAAAAAGAAAAACAGTGCCTTCAAAGCCATTCTGAGAATTGATAAACAGCTTTATGCTTGCGGAATTTCCTGCATATACAAGTACTTTATCAATAAAAGTCTCATCCTCGATCCTGATGCGCAAAAAGCCCGTAAGGCCATTCCAATTAGTCTGAGTCTCGTCTGTTGCAGCAGATGAATACAAGATATTGTCATGAGGCAGGTTCTTATAACTGTTATCAGATACAAACTTTATCTCTGAGCCATTTTTAAGGCAGTCAGTAACTTCAAAACAATAAGGCGTACTAAGGCTTCCTCTTAAGGCAGGCACTTTTTTTCCATCAACAAACAGCCTTAAATCTCTTGCCCTTTCAACCTCCACAAAATATCTTTTCCCTATTGGCAGCTCTTTTTCAAATTTATATAAAAAAATTGCTTCTCCTTCATAGGTAATTTTTCTTGTAAATCTTGTGGCGATCATCTCCTGGCTGGCAAGAGTTGAATTTTCTACGTAGTTCTCATCCTGATACAACTTACCAATATATTTATCCGGATAGCCGATATTGTTTTCATCTAATGTTCCCGGCAGTTCACAAGAATATGTGGAACCGTCCTCAAGCTGTGCGGTCCAGTTACCGCTTAAATCGATATACTCCATGATCTAGCCCTCCTATATAACATATTATCTTTATCGGCCTTCTTTAACAATTATCTTTTCTGCCTTATAATATAAAAAAATTGCGTTATAACTGACTTGAACTATTATGAAATTCATCGGTCAAAAAGGATCAATCCATGTACAATAAAGAAGAAAAAATCTCTAAAACATCAGAATATTTTCTGAATACACCTAGCGAAACAGCAAAACAGTTGTTTTTTTATACAACTGCCATTGGCCAGTTTGATTATATTGCAGGCTATGATCTCATGCGCAGCCGCTACGACAGCTATCTGCTCATTTTTATAGAAAAAGGCGAAATGGAAATAACTATAGATAAAGGAACACTGACTGCTCATTCTGGCGACGTGGCGCTGATCAATTGCTACTTACCTCACGGATATAACGCAAAAACAGACTGCAAGACCATCTGGATCCATTTTGACGGAAGTACTGCAAAACAATATTTTGACTATATTACTGAGCAGGCCGGCAATGTCATAACTCCCGCCAATTATAGAAGCCTTTATCAGCAGATGTATTCTCTTTTTAATGATCATAGACAAAAGGAGAAGCCTAATGAAATCTCTGTTTCTCTTGCGATCACTTCTATCCTTCAAGGGCTTATCAGTTCGCTGGGCAGCAATGACACTGTCTCTGACGGAGTAAAAAAGACTACTGCCTATATTGCAAAAAATTACAAAAACAAAATATCTCTGTCCGATCTTTCAGAACTGGCGGGTTTCAGTCCATACTATTTTACAAGGGTATTCAAAAAAGAAACCGGCATGACGCCGCATCAATACCTGCTTTCAACCAGGATATCTGTTGCCAAATACAACCTCTCCACTACCCGCATGACAATCTCAGAAATCGCATCAAACTGCGGTTTTGATGACGACAGCGCCTTTTGCTATGTATTTAAAAAATGGGAAGGAATGACACCTACGCAATACCGTGCTAATAAGTAATACGCTTAAATCATGAACTACCAGACACTTAAAAATGATCTAAAAAAATGGCTTAATTGATGTTACTGTTCACTCGCTAACAGCTCGCTCCAGTAAAAAATTCTTGATGTATATTAATCCCGTTTATGTTATACTAACTTACTGGAGCGCGTTTACCTGTTAAAGTGCGGTAAATGTACTCCTATATTTTTTGTAAGTAATAAGTGGGAGTGTTACAAATGGAAAGAGAATCACTGGGAAGTCGCCTTGGCTTTATCTTGTTATCAGCCGGATGCGCAATTGGTATTGGAAATGTATGGCGTTTCCCTTACATGGTAGGAGAAAATGGCGGAGGACTGTTTGTTATTGTATACATCTTCTTCCTGTTGGCCCTAGGAGTACCAATTATGACTATGGAGTATGCCATGGGCCGAGCTAGTAGAAAGAGTATCTTACCGGCTTATAAGAAACTTGAGCCAAAGGGCTCAAAATGGCATATTTTTGGCTATTTTGCTATTGGAGGCAATTACCTTCTTTTAATGTTTTATTCAGTAGTATCCGGATGGATGCTCAGATATTTTGTATTAACTGTTACAGGCCGCTTTGAAGGTCTTGATGCTGCAGGCGTGTCAGCTGTATATCAGGAGATGATGGGTTCTCCATTAGTACTGGTTTTATACATGGTATTTACGATGATCATCACTGTTATTGTAACTTCTGCCGGTCTCCAGGCCGGTGTTGAAAAAGTCACAAAGATAATGATGATTGCACTTATAATCATCATGCTTGGGCTTGGCGTCCATTCTCTGACACTGGATGGCGCTGCCGAAGGTATTTCTTTTTACCTGATGCCAAATGCCGAAAACGTAAGAAAAGCCGGACTTGGAAATGTGCTGTATGCCGCACTTAATCAGAGCTTTTTTACCCTGAGCCTTGGTATTGGAAGCATGGAAATATTTGGAAGTTACATCAATAAAGACAGAAGCCTGTTTGGAGAGGCAATTCTCGTTGCAGGACTTGATACTTTTGTAGCCATTGTTGCAGGTCTTATTACAATTCCAGCCTGCTTCTCATTTGGAGTAGCCCCGGACAAGGGACCAAGCCTTATCTTCCTGACTCTGCCTAATGTATTTCTATCACTCAAAGGCGGCAGGATCATTGGAAGCTTTTTCTTCCTGTTTATGTACTTTGCTGCACTATCAACCATGATAGGTGTATTTGAAAATGATGTAAGTTTTTCAATTGATATCTTTGGATTAAAGAGAAAAAAGGCTGCATATATAGCCGGTATCGTGATCACACTTGGTTCTATACCATGCGCCCTTGGATTTAATGTACTCAGTTTTATCCAGCCTCTGAAAGCCGGCAATACCATTATGGATCTGGAGGACTTTATAGTTAGTAACCTGTTGCTGCCTATTGGCGCCCTTCTCACCTGCCTTTTCTGTACAACCAAGTACGGATGGGGATTTGACAACTACGCTGCAGAAGTAAATAGCGGTAAAGGTATAAAGCTCAGTAAAGCCCTTAAATGGTACTTCAAGGTTGTGATACCTATTGTCATGTTCTTCCTGATCATATACGGAATTATTTCTTACTAAAAAAAAGAGTCACTGGGGACGTATCAATTTGACTCATTGTATACAATGAGTCAATCTGATACGTCCCCGGTGACTCTTAATATATATAGTAGGGATGGAATTAGCCCGAACTCATACGCCTGTAGACATTGTGTAAGACGTTGAGTTACGTATCATCGTAGCCAATGCAGTAGTGGTTGAAGCAGGAAGCTCCGACTTCAAATACGAAGTATTAAGTCAGAGTAGTTCACAGGAAGTAAGTATACAGGCCTATTTCTTTCCCTTTCTGATTCATATAGACATATCCGTCAGTTTCATATTCACATTTCTCATGAAGTGCAATACTAGGCATATTATCCGTACGTACCTGGTTCTGAATAGCTTTATATCCTCGCTTTGCAGCAATTTCACTTGCAAGGGCCATGGCCCTCGTAGCGTAGCCTTTTTGCCTTTTATCAGAGAAGATTTCAATACCAAGAGATACAATGCTTTGGCTATGTTCCATAAGTGAAATATAACCAACCGCCATATCATCTACTACAATCGCAAACATCTCAAAATACTTGCCTTCATATTCCAAAGATTTCCAATCATTGATGATTGAAACTATTTCCTCAGTGCTAAGGTCAGTCCAGTGTTTCTGTCTTATTATTTCCGCATCCGCTTCTGTAAAATGTCTGAGTGATATCATTTCAATTCCTCTATTTTTTCAGTTCATGCAATACTTTGTCAGATAAATTCTGGTGTAACAAATTTCCATAATCTGCATGCCACTATCTGTTTATAAATCCACCTTGAGGGGTTCCCTAGTGAGGAGTCAACAGGCTTTTTATTTTTTCTCTAAGTATTATAACAGGAAATTATCAATCATTTTCTTTATTGTTCTGTCATTGAGCGCAGTGCTTGATGTCTCAAATGTAAGCATTAGCCTATCTCCGGGTATTATTCCATTATAAATATACGAATTAATCTTCCTTACTGCTTTTTCGGAATATTTAGGATCATCCATTCTTCCATCATGCTCCCAATACATTTCTTTTCCTGTCTTGCGACTGAGAATTGTAAAGTCCGGATATATCTGTCCGGATCCTTTTAGATATATTGGGCATTCATACTTATATTCAATTCCCATATCGAATAAAGTATCTGCAATCAGCTTTTCTGATTTTGATCTTACCCTCTCTCCTTTTTTGGTATATATTTCAGGTGTACCTTCATCAAACGCTTTTCCTATATATGGAATTGCTTTCCAGTCAGCCACTTTCTGCCGCCATGTCTTTTCAACAGGTGTTACCAGAGCCTGTCTATTGATGTTCATATTGGTATAGATTAGTTCAATCTCATCATCTATATAATCCTTGTTGATGTTCTGGATTTGCTTGAGTCTCCTACCTACCAATTTATTCATCTTCTGGTCATAAGACTTTTGAGCTAATGCTCTCACAAAAGACATATCCTCTTTCTTTAGGTATTCTCCTTGTTTTTGGTACTTGCCATCCTTTTCTTTACAATGCATGTACTGAATATGCTTGCCGGATGATGTTATCCTAAGATTACCTTCAGGAACATCGATAAGTCTTTTTTCTATAACTTGTTTGATATTCGTTAGTCTTTCCTCTTCTGCAATTAAGTATTTCTTTAGTCCTAGCATTTCTTCTTAGTACTCCTTTATGATTCTTTTTTATTATTTTGGGTTTGTTTATTGTTACTATTGGTAACGCTTATTGTTTCCTGACTTTCTGCCTATATCAGGGCTTGTTCAATATGGGCAGTGTCTTTTTTACCAGTCGTTCTGCCACCATTCTACTTTCAGCTAATATAGGCATTGCAATTATCCATTGCTGTTCTGCCTATATCCAGTTCTCTCGCAATATAGGCCTTGTTTTTAAGCATCTATTCTCTGCTACCATTTGCCACTCCCGCCATATAGGCAGTTTGTCATACGTAAAATCAACTGCCTATGTGGCAATACTCTGGATATAGGCAGAGGCCACCCCGTACGATCGACTGCCTATAGTTGCAATACTAGGGATATAGGCAGAGGTCACCCCATATGATCAACTGCCTATACCAAGAGGTTCTAGAATATAGGCAGGATTCACCTCGTAAAATCAACTGCCACTATCGCAGAAATTGCTCAAGTAGCAGAAATCAAGCAATATGTCGATAAACTTTGGAATATCAGCAGCAATCTGATTAGTAATTATCACTGCCTGCCTTTCGAATGAAAGAATAGTAGCAGTCCGCCAGACAGGCGGACTGCAAATTAGTCGTATAAATGTTATCTCGCCAGAACAACCGCTCCTGTAACACTCAGCCTTCGCTGTTGCTCGTTTCTTTTTTTATATTGCTCCTCATGTGCAGGTGATATTTCAATTGCCTCGACTTCGAGGTAATTAAGTTTTATCGTCTTCATCCTTTTTCAGTAGGTTTTCCATCCTTATGTAATACTCCAATAGTCTTACAACATAATCTGGAGCATGCCTCGTATCGCGCTCCCATTCTGTTACTGTCCTGTATGGAATGTCAAAATACTCACAAAACTCCTTACGGCTCATTCCAGTTTTTTCGCGTAGATCCTTTATCTTTTTAGCTTTATCCATATAAGCATTCCTTTCAAATAAAAAATACACGTTGTGTATAAACATATCATATATATGTCTTATACGCAACGTGTAAATTCATTTCAGTATTTTGTACTTATCATATTGCTAACGTCAAGCTCTTTTCATGAGATCCACCATCTGCTTCCAGCTTTCTTTTGCCTCCTTAACGATTGGAAAAACAGGTTCCTGGTAATATAGCCTTAATGATGTCACTCAATTACAATACTACTTCAAACAAAGTCTTATATCTGCCATTTTTATCATCTGCAAGCCTGATATCTCCTCCATGGGATTCAACTATGAGTCTTGCTATAGCAAGCCCCAGGCCGGTGCCCTGGCCGCTGGTCCTGGATTCATTGCCAACGATAAATGGATTAAAAATATCATCACGGATATTGTCTGCTATTCCTACGCCATTATCGCCCAGATATATCTTTATTTTGTCGTCTTCCTGCTTCATAGCGGCGTAGATTGTCGTTCCCTGAGGATTGGCTTTGACTGAATTGGATATTATATTTTCAAATACACGCTTTAACTGAAAACGGTCAAAGCTATATTCTATTATCTGATCCGGAATATCTATATCCATATCAAATCCTTGCAGATCAAGCTCTTCGTATTTAGCAGCCAGATATTCTCTAAAATATTCACACAGATCGGCCTTTTCTCTAACCAGATTGAACTCCGGATGTTCGAGTTTTGAGTATTCGTAGAATTTATTGATCAGCTCAGAAAGATTTTCTGCCTTTGCGCATATAGTATCAAGATATCTCTTTTCCTCATCCTGCGGCACAAGTCCCTCTGATACAGCCTTGGCATAGCCTTGGATTACGGTGATCGGAGTCTTAAGATCATGCGAAATATCTGCCAGCATTTTCTGTTTTTCGTTCTCTGACTGTATCCGCTTTTTCTCACTGTCATTAAGCCTTTCAGACATATCATTGAATGTTGAAATGATCTGCTCTAGCTCTTTTGGTCCCGAATATGACAGTGTGGCCTTTTCAGAAGGAGTACTGTAGCTGGTCATGGCTTTTTCAAGCATATTGAGAGGTCGCCTTACAACAAATGACATCCTAAGAACAAAAATGATTATCAATATGATCAAAAGAACAATAAAAACTGTAACAGCAAAAATAAATAAACGCCTGTATGCAAGGGCTTCGCTACCATTTTCAATTGTTGAATGTATCAATAGGATCCGTTCATCCCCGTTATTGGTCACAAAATCATATTTCTGGATATAGGTAGAGCCATCATCATTGTAGCCATATAGATATTCAACTTCTTTTTCAGTTATACCGCTTTCCTCAGCATCGACATCCGAATATATTATATTTCTGTCCTTATCTAATATAATGACTCCGGTCAGATCCATAAACTCATTCTCACTATCGCCTACATTTTCATATCTATGGATCACATAACCATTCAAAACATTATCTTTTATAATTGCATCAATTGAATAATATGTATCACCAAAAACATCCGGTATATATTCAAGTTCATCAACACTATATTTGTTACTTTTCTGAGGATTGCTGGAATAGATGATATTAGCGTCTTTATCCAACACTTCTATATAACCTTCTTTACCCAGAAGCCTTGAAACAACAAGCCTGTCATAGTTTTCCGAAGAAAGTATCTTGTTCTGTGCAATGATACCACCTGTTCCATAGGTATCAAAAATATTGTCTATGCCTCTATTAAGGATGGTCATAGACAACAATGCTAAAAGCACAACAATCACCGCAAACAATATATAGTTTCTGGTGATCATTGAATATAAAGTTCCTTTGCGTTTAAAGAGCTTTCTCATATTTTTTCTATCTTGTAACCAAGTCCACGAATGGTTTTAATATATTTAGGTTCGTTCCTGTCATCTTCAATCTTGTCTCTGAGTTTACTCATATGTACCATCAGAGCATTTTCATCTGTTTCATAGTACTCGCCGCTAATATACTCGTATATCTGCACTTTAGTGAATACTCTTCCAGGGTTCTTCATCAAAAGAGTCATTATCTTAAATTCAAAAGGCGTTAACGAAATCTCTTCTCCTTTTTTGGTAAATCTGACTCTTTCTATATCTATTTCTAATTCTCCCACCTTATAAGAAGTAGCTGCTGTCTCTCCAGAACCAAGACTATAAAATCTTCTCAAAGCCGCTTTCACATGTGCAACAAGCTCAAGAGGATTAAATGGTTTGGTCATATAGTCATCAGCACCTATATCCAGCCCCAGTATCTTGTCATTATCCTGATTTTTTGCAGATAAAATAATGATTGGAACATTATTTCTGGATTTTCTTATCTTCTGGATAAGGTCGTATCCGTTCATTCCCGGCATCATTATGTCAGAAATAATCAGATCTGGCTCCTCCTGCTCTATCATGTCGAAGGCGACTATTCCATCCTCAGCAAATAGCACATCAAACCCATCCTTCTCAAGATATAACCTCAAAAGAGATAAAATATCCTTGTCATCTTCAGCTATCAGAATTCTGTTTTTTTCTTTACTCATATCTAAGGGCCTCTATTGGATTTAGCCTGGCAGCTTTGTTGGCAGGGTAAAAGCCGAAAAACACGCCAAAAACCATGGAAAAAACTACACATATGATTATACCATTAATTGATATGCTACCTGTCGTATTCATGATCTTATTAGCGACTAATCCAAATATTTCCCCGGTAATAACTCCAATGATACCGCCTATCAGGCACACAACGACTGCCTCTGTGATAAATTGCAGGCGTATAAATCCGTCAGTTGCTCCGAGTGCCTTTCTTGTGCCTATCTCCCTTGTCCTCTCAGTTATTGAAACAACCATTATATTCATAACGCCTATTCCGCCTACAAGAAGTGATATGGCTCCAACTGCCATAAATGCATATGTCTGGGTATTGAGCATTGATTCCATGGATTTGATTTCTTCTTTCATGCTGTATCCATAGGCCTCATACGCATCATTATTAGCATAATAGCCATTATTTAAGTAATCTGTAACTTCCGAAACAAGTGCTCCCTGATCCTCACCAACAGCTGCAATTATATCAAATGAATCATACAATTCTCCCTGTCGAAGCTGCTTTACCGCGCACTTAAGCGGAACATAGGCTCCTGTCTTAATGTCTTTTTGTGATACTTTTGTACTAAAACCACTTCCTGAGCTGTCACTGTATTCATAGACGCCTACTATTGTGTATGAATAATACTTGTTATCTATTACAGCCTCTATCTGCTGGCCCAGAGCACTATTATTATCCCCATTAAAAAGATTATTGACCAACCTGTCCGATACGAGGATGACCTTTTTCCCATCTTCCTGTTCATCTGAAGTTATATTTCTTCCTGCAATAATGTTCAGCTTTTTATTCTTGATTGCAGCATTGTTAAGACCTTCCAACGATACATTGGCATACTTTTTACCATCTTCTATCTTGGTCTCGGTTATTGATTTTGAAAGCGATATAGCACTTATCCTTCCCGCAAACTGCTGTTCCAGCTCATCAAGTAGTTTCGGGGTAAAAAAATCTTTTTCTTTCGGATCTCTTACGTTCTCATCAAATTCTCCTGTATCCGGATCCATTTTCTGTGTTACAAAAAAGGATATGACATTGGCACCCATGTCGCCCATCTGACTCATGGTAGAAGTCTTCATGCCCTCTGCCACATTCATGATCCCTATGACAGATGCGATTCCAATGATTATCCCCAGCATTGTCAGGAATGTCCTGAGTTTGTTGGCCATGAGGCCTGTCACTGCTAATATTACATTTTCAAGAAGCATACCTCATTCCCATCCTTTCATCTACAATGCGTCCATCCTTTAAGGTCAATATTCTCTCAGTTTCTTTGGCAAGTTCCGGCGAATGGGTGATAAATACGATCGTGATACCCTGCTCTTCATGCAGCTTGTGGAATAAATCCATGATCTTTCTTCCGGTAGCTGAATCAAGGGCTCCTGTTGGTTCATCAGCAAGAATTATAGATGGCTTATTTACCAATGCCCTTGCTATAGCCACTCTCTGCTTTTGGCCTCCTGAAAGAGCATCAGGCGTATTTTCCATCCTTTTTTCCATCTCAACAAGCTCAAGGAGCTCTCTTGCACGCTCTCTTCTTTCTTTCGCACCCACGCCGGCATACAACATAGGAAGTTCAACATTTTTGAGTGCACTGGTCCTGGGGATCAGATTGTATGTCTGAAAAACAAATCCTATTTTCTGATTCCTTATATGCGAAAGCTGATTATCAGATGCTCTGCAAACATCTATTCCATCCAAAATGTATGCCCCTTCTGTTGGCTTATCCAAAAGGCCTATGATGTTCATAAGCGTTGATTTTCCTGAGCCTGAAGTTCCGACTATGGATACAAATTCGCCTTTTTTGACATCGAGATCAATTCCATGAAGAATCTCGATTTCATTCTCTGTGCCTATGTTAAATCTTTTTACTATCTGACTAGCATGGATCATAGTTCAATTTCCTCCGTATCATCGGTGCTTGGAACAACTACTTGCATTCCCTCTTTCAAGTCACTGCCTTTGATCTCCACATAATAGTCAGTCTTTATTCCATATGATACGTTCTCTTTTTTAATATTGCCGGTCTCATCAGAACTACTTGCTCCGGTAGCACTGGCTTCTATGGTATCGACGTTGTTGCTATCATCAAGCACTTCTATATAGAGCTGACCATCATCACCTTCCTGTACCACTGAATCAGGAACTGTGAGCGCGTCCTTTTGCGCCTCTTCAATAATAGTAATCTTGGCTGTCATGCCTATTCTGAGCCTGTCTGCTTTTTTATTTATAGATACTTCAATTGGATAGTCATTACTAGAAGAACTATCGCTTCCTGTTGTTGCACCTGCTGTATCACTGACAGGAATCGGAGATACAAAAGTCACTGTTCCTTCCAGAATCTCATCTCCCATAGAATCTGTTTTTATCCTTACTTTCATTCCTTCCTGAACATCACAGATATCGTACTGATCAACAGAAGCCTTTACCTTATATCCATCGTCATTCTGGATAGTCATGAGTTCTTTTCCATTATCATAGAGGGCGCCTTCCTTTAAGCCAACTGATGTTACGAGACCATCGCAAGGAGCAACAATTGTTGCACTCTCAATCTGCTGGACATATTTATCAACTTCTCTTTGAAGTTCTAAAAGGCTTGATGACTGGCCAAGTTCTGTACTGCTGACATTGTCCTTGGCATCTGCAACAGATTTATTGGTCTGCCTGATGGTATCCTGCTGGCTGTCCTGTGCTTTGGTTACAGCATCCTGATTGGAAGAGATACTTTCTTTTTTGCTCTTGGCATCTGCTTCTGCAGTAGACTTACTAGCTTCAGCCTCTGCAAGATCTGACTTTGAATCAGACAGCGCTGTCTGTTTGTTCTCAAGATTGGTCTGGGCATCTTCGCTTTTATGCTTAGCTTCTCGAACCTCTGCCTCTGCTTTTTCTACATTTGCTTTTGCCTCATCCAGTACCTTCTGCGCTTCCTGCTTATCAGCTTCAAGCTGAGCCTTTTCTTCATCTGTAGTTGGTGTCATGCCATCAAGAGTAGTCTTGACCTGTTCTGCTTCAGTCAGCTTTTTCTGAGCATCTTCAAGCACTTCCTGCTTACGTTCATAATCTTTAGTAGCATCACGTGAAGCACTGTTTGCATCATTATAGGCATTTTGACTATTATTTACATTTCCAGTCTTATCAGTTACATTTTGCTCAGCATTAGCATATACACCATTGGCTGTATTAGATTCACTGACAGACTGGTCATACTGTTTCTGAGCATTATTTAAATCTCTCTGAGCACGCTCCTGTTGTATTTTTGACTCCTCTACCGCATTATCATAGTTTCGCTGTGCTGTAGCCAATTCAAGGGCATCTTTTTTCTTAGCCAGTTCCAGACTCTCCTGAGCCTGTGACAGTGATTTTTCAATGGTTGTAGTGTCTAGAATTGCAACTACATCACCCTTCTTTACATGATCTCCAACTCTTACCTTGAGCTCATTGACCTTGACTCCTGTCAACTCACTTGTGACCGACTGGCTCTCAAGAGCAGCAATAGTTCCATTTATGGACAGTGTTTTCTCCAGATCCTGCTTAGTAATACTAACGGTTTCAAGCTGTGCTGCCATATCCGTGAGATCTGCATCCTTACTCTGAATATATACAACACTTCCTGTAGTAACAGTCACAACCAGCATAACTGCAACTGAACCCATCAGTACCTTTTTCTTATTCTCAACCACTTTATCCTTAATCGTATGTATCTTGTTGTTTATGCCTTTCATCTTCTGCTCTTCTCCTCAAACACTTACTACTTGCATCCTTTCGTTCGAGTCTCCTCAAACGTTTCGTCATCACTTAGCCTAGTATATTGAGGCAATATAAAAAGAACCTTATCGTAATCTTAAGATTCGTTAAGGTTCTTTTTATTTGAAACGTCCTACCATCGACGATTGACAACAACGCAGCACATGGATATTCCTACAATAATATAGTCGCGATATTTTAAATCATCTGCACTAGCTATTACAGTGAGTATGCTGCTCTGTAACCGCCTTCTATGGCGTGTCTGATCCTTCCGGATTTCTCAGCATCACCAATTGAGATGATGTCCGGATACTCTTTTGCTATAGCCTCTGAAAGAGCATTAGACCTTATTCCAAGTGAAATCACGATGTTATCGTAGCTAGCAGTTACTTCCTGACCATTTTCAAGATTCTTGAAAGTAGCCTCATGCTCACCAACGCTCAAAAGCTGGTGTTTTGCATAGAGTTTGCATCCGCCTGGAGCAAGCCTTCCCATAACATCAATGAGGTTCTGGAAGAACAGACCTGGTCCGATATCATCTGCCATTTCGTATAGTTCGATAGTATTGCCTTTTTCCTGCAGGAACTCTGCAGTCTCAATTCCTGTCATACCTGAACCAACAACACAGACTTTTTTGCCTGTAAGCTGAGTCTTACCTGATAATACATCAGGAGGTGTGATGATATAATCCTGATCCAGACCAGGTATTGATCTTGGAAGTACAGGTGATGAGCCAATTGCATTGATTACCTTATATGGATGCTCACTAAGTATAAGCTCTGCAGTAGCCTCTGTATTTAAACGTACGTCGATATCATATTTTTCAATCATTGCCTGATAATAATCGATAAGCCATGTGATCTTATCCTTCTTAGGTGGTTTATTAGCCAGATTGAGCTGTCCGCCTATCTCTGATGCTTTTTCAATGATAACAGGCTTAAATCCGCGCTCTGCTGCGACTCTCGCTGCTTCAAGACCTGCAGGACCTGCACCAAGGATGACTACCTTTCTGCCATCGCCTATCTTGTTAAGTGGTAATAAGCTACACTCTTCTCCACCTTCAACATTGACTGTACACTGGCAGCGCATACCATTATCTTCATTAGCTGCCATAAGGGATTCCATACAGTTAAGGCAGGATATGCACTTTCTGATTTCTTTTTCTCTGCCAGTCTTAACCTTTTCGCCCCAATATGGATCTGCAAAGAACTGTCTTGCAGATCCTACAAAAGCTACTCCTTTATCCAGGAAATCAACTGCTCCCTGAGGTGTTCTGATCACTGAACATGCAATAACCGGAATATTAACCGCTTTTGCGATTGTTGCGCCATTGACCATCTTCCAGCCTTCATCAAAGCCTGTTGGCTCCCATGCCCAGTTCATAGTCTCATAGTTACCTGCTGAAACGTCAAGAGCATCTACTCCGTAGCTCTCAAACAATTTAGCCATCTCGACAGCTTCATCAAGGACCATTCCGCCTTCTTTTCCAATCTCACGCATGTATTCATCTGCTGAATATCTGATGATGATCGGATAATCGCCGCATTTTTCTCTGATGCCTTCTACAATTTCCTTGATGATCCTTACTCTGTTCTCAATGCTTCCGCCATATTCATCAGTTCTGTGATTTGTATAAGATGAAATAAACTCGCAGAGCAGATAACCGTGAGCAGCGTGGAGCACAACTCCATCTACTCCTGCCTTCTGCATACGTACAGCGCCTTCAACAAAATCATTTACCGTGCTGTGTATCTCCTCTATTGTCATAGCATGGCTAGGCATATGGATCAGATCACTTTCCTGACCACTTGGAGATGCCATAGAGCCTCCGTTTAATGGAGCAATACCCTGGCAACCCGGATGATACAGCTCAACAAATAATAATGAGCCGTACTTGTGTATGTTGTCAGCCATCTTCTTATATCCCGGGATAAACTTATCATCGTCAGTGCAGAGATTCCTAAGATTACCTCTACCTGTTTTGCTATTAACAGACGCCACTTCTGTCATAACAATTCCGCAACCGCCTTTTGCTCTCTCAGTGTAAAAAGCGATATCTCTTTCTGAAACGCTTCCATCAAGCTCAGCATAATAGTTGCCCATTGGTTCAAAAACCAATCTGTTTTGTGATGTTACTTTGCCAATTTTATGTTCTGTAAAAAGTTGTTCGTACATAACTCCTACCTCCTGATAATTTATATATAGTTCTTCGAGTAACTCTAAGTCAATGACTATTTTTTAACATACTTTTCAAAAAATTAGTTATTGATTTTATCCTGTTTTTACGCTATTCTTATCAAAGTTGAAATTAGAGTTACTCGAGGTAATTGTTATGGTAAATATGAAAGATTGTGTTAACTCCCTAGCCATGGATCATCCCTTGGATACAACACCTAAATATTCTGTTACACAGGCAGCCAAATTAGTTGAAATATCAGAGCATACACTTCGTTTCTATGACGACAAGGGTTTGTTTCCTTTCCTTCAGAAAAATGAATCCGGCAAGCGCCTTTTCTCCGAGGCAGATCTCCAATGGGCCAAGCTCTTGGAGTGCCTGAGCAATTCCGGACTCTCCATCAAAGAGATGCAGGACTATGTTGAGCTATGTATTATAGGTGATTCAACTGTTCCAGAAAGATTTGAACTACTAAAAAAACAGGAAAAGATCATTAAAGACCAGATAAAAGAAAAAAAGAAGCAGCTAAAGCTACTTCAATTCAAGCTAGATTATTATGAAAAATGGTGTGAGCGCTTAGATAAGTGAGTCAATCTGATACGTCCCCGGTGACTCCCCCGGTGGCTCGTTGACCGTCACCCTTTCACTGCACCATCAGAGACGCCTGCAACGAGGAAGTTAGACAGTGCAAAGTATAGCGTTACGATTGGAACAGCTATGAAGATTGCTCCTGCAGCAAATCTGGAAAACTCAGTTTCTCCGATGTGGGTCAGGCCAACTGCTACGGTCCATAGGTCTCTGTTTTTAAGGAGCATATTTGGCAGGATGAAGTCGCTCCATGGCCATGCAAAAGAGGTCAAGGCTGTATATACAAGGATTGGCTTGGATAAAGGTAGTGTAACTCTCCAGAAAATAGTTGGATTAGTTGCTCCATCTATTTTTGCAGCCTCATATATGGAGTTGTTGATCGTGTCAAAATATCCCTTTTGCACAAGGTAACTCATAGGAGCGCCGGCTGAATATACAAGTACAAGGCTCCAGAGATTGTTGATAAGCCCAAAATTGACCATGATCAGGTATACTGCTGTCATGCCCATGAAACTTGGAAACATGCTAAGTACCAGCGTTGTCTTCATGATAGGCTTACGCATCCTGAATCTGAATCTACTCATTACATAAGCAGTTAAAATAACAAGTGTTGTGCCTATGAGACATGAAAATACTGCAACAAACAAGCTATTGCGAAGCCATGAAGGATAGTCATACATGGATGTATCTGTAAATAGCTTTTTATAAGTATCCAGGCTGTAGGCTGAAGGGAAAAAGCCCTTAAAGTCATATATTGAGCCGGTTTTGGAAAAAGACGCCAGCACCAGCCACAGGATAGGGAAAAAGAATATAAACGCAACCGCGATCAATATGATATATGTTACGCATACTTCCAATACATTCTTTGGTCTGATCTTCTTTTTCATCGATATGTATCCTCCTTCTTGAAAGCAGAACTATTTACATAAGTTCCAAGTGAAAATACTGAAGTGATGATAAAGATCACCAGACTTATGGCAGCGCCTATTCCATAGTAGTTATTATCAATGGACAGATTGTATAGCCAGTTGATCAAGAGGTCTGTATCACTTGCAAGGAAATAGCCATCCAGATACAATCCGCCTCTCAGGAAATAGAATACTCCAAAGTTATTAAAGTTTCCTACAAAGCTTGTAATGAGTGTCGGCGTTGTTGAGAACACTACAAAAGGAAGTGTCAGCTTGATAAACTGAACCCATTTTGTAGCTCCATCAATACTTGCTGCTTCATACAGTTCAGCGTTCATATTGGAAAGCATACCTGTTGCCAAAAGCATTGAAGTAGGAACAGAAATCCAGGCATTGACCAAAATACCAATGATCCTTGCTTTCCAGCCTGCATCAATATCAAGAAATCCGATCGCGTTGGCTCCGGTTCTTGTGATGTAGTAATTGATAGGTCCGCCATATGAGAACATGAACTTAAATCCTAATAATGTTATAAAACCAGGCACAGCATAAGCCAGGATAGGAAATGCTCTCCAGAAGGTCTTTCCTTTGACACATTCTTTATTAAGCAGTAATGCCAAAAGAAGTCCTCCGAAATAATTGATGAACGTTGAAACAAACGCCCATACTATATTCCAGCCAAGTATTCTGACGAAGGTTGCCTTTAGATCTGACAAAACAAAGATTTTTTTGAAATTGTCAAATCCAATCCAGTCCACAAGCTTAGGCGGAACTATATCTCCACCATAGTTAGTGAATGCTATGAGAGTCATAAATATGATTGGAAGCACGTTAAATATCAGTACTCCCACCACTGGAAGTGCCAGCGCTACAACATAGAATTTTTTATCTGTAAAAATAGAAACTGCCTTAAAAAAAGACGGAATCTCTTTGCCTTCAGATAATTTCTTACTGATGCTCTGCACATCCTTGATATTGCTATAGTGAATAAGAGCAAAAAGAGCAATGATAATGAATGCCAGGATACCCTTGAGCATCATCATGATAGAATCATCGCCTTCTATTCCCAGCCACGCATCTCCTTCAACAGTTCCTAATGTAAAAAAGCCAATAATATCTGTAATGCCTGTTGTAATAAGGAAATATATGAATAGGACAAATACTGCTAAATACAATAATCCTTTAATCCATTGTTTATACATGAGCTGCCCAGTGCCCATGATGATACATGAGCACCAGAGCGGCATATTATTTCTTTTTTCCATTCTACCAGTCCAACTTTTTCTTATTGAGCAAGGGTATAAATCGCGTCATATATGCTCTGAACCGAATTATCCAATGCTTTCTGCATACTATCTACGTCTGTATATTTTTCTGCTTCGCCATTTTTAGCTCTGAATGCATCCTTGGCTACATCAGCAAACAATGTCTGCATCGGGTCCCATATCTGGTCTACAGCTTTGATAGATGGCATCAGATAGATATTTCCAGCTTCAAGACTGTTAAAAATAGTATCTGTAACACCGCCGATCTCGCTGGCAACATCAGATCTTGTAGGAGCAATTCCAAGGATATCTGCTCTCATAGAGATCATGTCATAGCTTGTAGCAAAGTTGATGAATGCAACACAAGCTTCTTTGTGCTTGGTATAAGCGCTTATAGCATATCCATTCACACCACCCATGACTTGGGTATCTACATAATCGCTATCTGAAAGTGTAGCAGGGTCTGCTGTAATATCGCCATTTGCAGGCATCTTGGATGGCAACTCTACCATCATAAGATTTTCAGTAGCCTTCTGCTCAGCTTCATCAGCACTAAGTCCCTCTTCTTCATAAACAGCTACTAGTTTTTCATGGAAAAGAGTATATGTATCAGGAGTTGAGATTGAACAGAAAAATGTTCCATCTGCTACCTTGGAATATCTGCTTGTTTTAACAGAATCATCAATACACTCTTCGCTCATAAGACTTGCAAACTCTTTCATAGCAAGAAGTCCAGTTGCAGAATCGCCTTTATTAAAGCCTATATCAGATGAATCGTAATTGCCCTCTTCATCAAGGCCAAATACATATCCGCCGTATGAAAAAGTAAATTCAGCCATCATGTACAGATCGTTCAATGGAGCCATAAGTCCATACTGAGAATCTTTATTAGCACTCTCATCATTTTCTCTTAAGTACTTGGAATATGCATAGAGTGCATTCCAACTCTCAAAGAAATCTGCTACTCCATTTCCATCCTGATCCCATTCTGTTTCCCAGTTCTCAGGCATCATATCTGCTCTGTAAAAAAGCATTGGCTCCTGAACATTTACAGGTATTCCACAATAATAGTCTGTTCCATCAACAGTTATCTTAAATGCGTCAAATGCCTCCTGTGGAACCTTGTCATAGCATTCATAATCTTCAAGATTAAGTGCCATGATATGTTTATCTTCTGCATAGGTCATGATCTGATCATTGGCCTGATACAATACGTCAGGGCCATATCCATAAGGGCCGTTTTCTGCAAGATCTGAATATTCTTCCATGTTGGCATCTACAGCTTCGATTCCCTGATCTGCATACGCCTTATTAAATGCATTAAGGAGCTCATCCAGATAACCCTGAGATTTGGCTGTATCGTTTTCAAGGATCCTAAGTGTTATCTTTTCTCCTGTTGGATTGGCTGATGCAGTCTCAGTACTTCCTTCTGTACTACCACCGGATGTTGAAGAACAACCAGTTACAAGCATTGCTGTTGCAAGCACTGCAGAACCTATTTTTACAAATTGTCTACCCATACCGCTCTCCTCTTATCTAAAGAATCATCTTTTATCTTCATTTTCTAAATGGTCATTACTACTGTTGCTTGATATGCAGGCTACTTACCATATTTTCTCAGATCATGTAGCTAATATCTTTTTTCCATTGACCATTATAATTGCTTTCCCGGCATCAACTTTAAGCATAGTCTGATCGTCACAAGGCAATGTGCAGACAGTGTCTGTATTGTTGATATAGAGATCAATTTCAGCGTCTCCTATTTTATATCTCATTTCCAATACTTTTCCACTCTCGTCCGCAGTGATTACCGGTAAACTGGAGCTAAAGTCATATGTTTTCCTAAGATCTGCCAGGGTCGTGATTATTTTATAAATATCTGTCTGATCAACTCCAGCTGCTTTATCCCAGTCCATGCACTTGCGGCAGTCAGGATCATAGCCGCCTGTGGTCTTAAGCTCTGTTCCATAAAAAATACATGGAACTCCCGGATACAGATATAACAGGCAAAGAGCTTCTTTTAGCCTGCTCTCATCCTCATGGACCTCACTAAAGAATCTGTGGGTATCATGGCTATCCAAAAGATTGAGCATCATGTGGTCTACAGTATCGCTGTTCCTTGCCAAAAGGTCATTTAAGCGCTGTGCCATGCCTTTTGCATCTAACTGATCTGTACTCCAGTAATCAAGCGCTGCTTTAGTAAATGCGTAGTTCATGATACTGTCATACTGATCACCCTTTAGATAAACAGAAGCGTCATGCCAGTTTTCTCCAATGATAACTGCTTCCGGAGCTGCCTCTTTGACTGCTCTTCTAAATTCTCTCCAGAAATCGTGGCTTACCTCATCTGAAACATCAAGTCTCCAGCCATCAATATGATATTCATTGATATAATGAACTGCTATACCTATCAGGAACTTTCTAACTTCTGGATTGGATGTATCAAGTTTTGGCATATAATTGCAAGAGGCAAAAGTTTCATAGTTAACTTTTTCCTGATCCGGCTTATCGCCATCAATTATGAACCAGTCATGATATTCTGAGGCAATACCATTTTTTAATACGTCCTGAAACTGGATCATCTCATCACTGCAATGATTAAAGACTGCATCCAGAACTATGTGCATGCCTTTTTCATGAGCCTTATCTACCAGCTCTCTAAGGTCATCCTTGGTACCAAAATCCTTGTCTATCTCAAGATAATCGCTGATATCATACTTATGATTAGAGATAGATTTAAAAATAGGTGTCAGATAGATTGAATCGATCCCCAGGCTCTTAATATAATCAAGTTTTTCTGTTATACCCTTAATATCGCCGCCCGCAAAGCTCTTAGGCGTAGGCTTTTCACCCCATTCCATATTGACATAGCTCATATCCTTAGATTTATCGCCGATATTGAATCGATCTACAAATATCTGATAAAACCTTGCAGAGCGCATCCAATCTACCATTGGCAGGATATCAACCTTGTTGATATATGGAAACTGGAAGAAATTGTAATAGCCCTTGCTATAGTCGTATGTGTCAGTCAGGCCATCTTCAGAAAAGTATTTATACTCTTTTCCATCAAACAGGTAAAAAACGTAGGCAAGTCTGGTATCTTCCAGGTGAAGGCTTATGGAATAGTAGTCAAATTCACTTCCGGAAAAGACCTTGGTCATCTCAGCCTTATTCTGATGTTCCTGAATACGGTATTTACTCTCGTAAAATAACCAGACCTGACTGATGTCATCCTTTGCAGTACGTAGTCTTATGGTAATATCATGCTCTCCTGTGGGGAAACAATAGGATGAGTCCATGATATGCTGTACTGCATACTTATTCATTTGTCACATCACCATTTCTAACAATTACAACTGTATCGAGTGAGCTGTTATCAGGATTGGTTGTAAGTGTAATTGTGTAATTACCATCCTGAAGTACATCTACATTAGCTTTCTGTTCTGAACCGCCAAGGCTGCCACCGCTTGCAAACTGTGTATCATCAAGCTCTGTGAAAAGACCATAACCCTTCTGTACATCCCATGACCAGTCAGCAATGATCTGGAATTCATCGCCTGCATAAAGGTCAATTGTAATAGCAAATTCATTAACTGCATTGCCTGTTGGAACAAGTTCAAAGCTGTCAATCAGCTCCTGACCGATATCTCCAGCCCAGTTGTTGTCCTTAAGAGGACCTGTCTGAGATGTTCCTGCAAGGTACCATTTTCTTGTATCTTCAGTAACTTCTGCTGCACTGAAGCTTGCATACAGTGTTGTATCTTCTTCAAATGTATCTGTTGTAAGATCTTTTTTGCTGGCTTCGATAAATGAAGGTGCCTCATACCATCCTAAAAATTCTGAACCTTCTTTTGTCTCATAATTGCTGTATGAATCAGCGCTAAGAACCTCTCCTGCCTGAGCAGTAGCTGTTCCAAGAACAGTTTCACCTTCCATAAATGTAACTGTGATCTCTGCTGCAGCTTCACTTGAAGCCTCTACAGAAGCTGTAGTATCAGCTGTTTCTGTATTGCCTGAGCAACCCATAAGTGATGCTGAAAGCAGTGTCATACATGCGATTCCTGTAACAATCTTTACAAAATTCTTATTCATAACCATCCTCCATAATTTTACTTAACTGTTTAAGTTAACCGTTTAAGTGAACATTAGCACATCTGATTTGCATTGTCAATTCTTTTAAGTTAATTGTTGTGATCGTAGTTTTTTCGCCACAATATCCATTTTTACTCACAGTTCGCTCAGAAAAGCTAACTGTCCAAAGAATTGAAACCTATTTTATTGCTTTACAGCAATTTGCCTCTAGTTTAATTGACTTTTAGACAAAAGGTCGTTATTATAAACTTAATCGGTTAACTTAACATTACTCATTTCACTAACTGTAGATTTTGGTATTTGTTTTAATTCGTTAAGTTGAATTTTTTAGAAATAAAATGACAATATTACTTTTTTTTCAGGGGGATCATATTTCCATGAATAAGAAACCAACAGCAAAAGATGTAGCAAAGGCCGCTGGCGTATCAGTTGCCACCGTATCATATGTCTTGAATAATAAAGAAGGTCAGAAGATCAGCGAAGAGACTCGTAAAAAGGTCCTTCAGATGGCTAATCTCCTGCATTACATACCAAGCCACGAAGCAAAGAGCCTCGCTACAGGCAAGAACAACATGATAGGTATAACCTACCATGTCAGAGAAGATTCTCCTTCAAGGAACCTGGAGATCATGCACCTTGTAAACCTGATGGTTGAGAGATTCAGTCGCATGAACTACAGCACTATAATCATTCCTTTTGATCAGGAATCTGCTGATATGGCGCCTAATCGCATGCTGGATGGCATAATCGCGATAGATATCCCTGAAGAAGACTTCAAGCGCATGGCTGACAAATACTATGTACCAATCATCTGCGCAGATATGATAGTCAATGATTTCCTCTTTTACCAGGTCTATACTGATATGCAGGCCTTGGGAAAAGAGGCTTCAAAATGCCTTGGGGATGACTTTTATTTCCTGACAGATGCTTATGATAATAAAAAATATCTGGATTACATATGCTCTATAGTGCCTCAGAACAGAGTAATAGTCATGAATAGCTTCGATAAAAAAGCTCTTAAAAGGCTCAAGGGCAAAAAGCTTCTAGTAAATGGCGCTTATCTGGCTCTGAGCATAAGTCAATTCGTGGATTTGAAGGATGTAGCAGTCATCTCATATCGAACTGAGCATGTAGAGCTTAAGGATTGTGCCATGATCATACACAATGACGTCGCCAAGAAAGCCAATTTGACAATGAATATAATGCTCAATGCCTTTGAGCAGAAATTTGATATTACACATGATTTTAAGATTTCTTAAAAATTCTGGGGACTGCCGGTGTTTTGTTCTGAGAACTATCTAGTACAGATGTTTTAAAATATCTGTACTAGTGTACTGACTCATTCATAATTAACCAAATTACTTGTATCTGAATTTATCTACTTCGTCAAAAAATCTCGACAATGCCCGCATTGCCATCGATTTTGTTTCCTTGTAGATAAATCCATATACTTCGCAATTTGATTAAAGATGAACAAGTCAGCACACTAGATTATATTTCTTTCCATAGGATTTCTCTATATTTTCCGCTAAATTTTTTTACCTTTGATCTTACGTAATCCATATCCATGTTTTCAACGATTATAAGCAGCACTCCTAATTAATATGCAAAAATGACTAAGGCTGGATTTTTGGCATATCTTAGTCACTAGATTGTTTCAATTTGAAGACAGTTTCATACAAAACTTAGATTTATGATTGGAAAAAGTGGCTAAAACAAGCAATTTGAAACCTCTTAGTCACTCGTCCACTTCAATATCCTGGACTACAACGGAAAATCAGTGACTAAATACCCGGATTATCAGTGTCTTAGTCAAAAAATGACATTTTCTACCCATACGACCAACAAGCAGAACTTGTGTTCTTGCAAAAAAATGTTTATAATCAAAGCAGAATGGAGGGCATTTGCATGGCACAACGCGCGTATTTAGTTATAGACCTTAAATCATTTTACGCTTCTGTAGAATGCGCTGAGAGAGGACTTGATCCGCTTACTACCAATCTTGTAGTTGCAGATCCAGACAGGTCTAAGAATACTATATGCCTTGCAATATCCCCATCTATGAAAGCTCTGGGAATAAGAAACAGATGCAGACTTAGGGAGATACCTCCAAATATTGAATACATCACTGCCAAGCCGCGGATGCAGCTCTACATTGATTATTCTGCAGAAATATATGCAATCTACCTTAGCTACATTGCAAAAGAAGATATCCATGTCTATTCAATTGATGAGGCATTTCTGGATGTTACGGACTATCTCACTCTGTACAACACTACTCCACGTGACCTTGGAAAACGTATCATGAAAGATATATCTGATAAGCTTCATATCCGTGCAACCTGTGGAATAGGCACCAATATGTACCTTGCAAAAATAGCACTCGATATTGTATCCAAACACAGCCCTGACTTTATTGGTGAGCTGACTGAAGAATCTTTTAGAGAAAAACTTTGGAATCATAGACCACTTACTGACTTTTGGAGAATAGGTCACGGAACTGAACGTAAACTCAGGCAATATGGTATGGAGACCATGAAAGATATTGCCATGGCTGATGAAGAAACTCTCTACAAGCTGTTTGGAATAGATGCCGAGCTGATGATTGACCACGCCTGGGGCCGGGAAAGCACTACTATGGCGGATATCCATAATTACCATTCCAAGAACAACTCTCTTACCAACGGTCAGGTACTGATGAAGGATTACAGCTATGAAGACGCTCTGCTTGTTGTCAAGGAAATGGCTGATCTGTTGTGCCTTGATCTGGTCGATAAGCATCTTTTAACCAGGTCCATATCCCTATATGTAGGCTATGCGGATGGCTTTACAGACGGATCAAGTACGGGAGGCAGTATCACTTTTGAAGATGAGACCAGCAGTGATTTCATCATCATTCCTGCCTTTGAGCAGATATATGCTGCCAGAGTCAATCCTGAGAAAAAGATCAGGAGACTTAATCTATGCTGCAGTAGCGTTATTCCAGAGGAATATCACCAGTACAATATGTTTGTTGATCCTGAGATGACCGAAAAAGACAGACGCGCACAACGCGCCGCCATTGAGATAAAAAAGAAATTTGGCAAAGACGCTATCCTAAAAGGTATGAATCTCTTAGATAATGCCACAACAAGAACCAGAAACCATCAGATAGGAGGCCATAACAGCGGTGAGTAAAAAGCACTATCCCATGGACCGTGAAAAAAGGGCCAAACAGTTTATTCCTTTCGCAGCACTAAAGGGCTTTGAAGATGCCCTCAGATTAAAAGAGAAAATAGTTGTAAATAAAATAGAGCTCTCAGATGAGCGCAAGGAAGAATTGGACAACACTCTTCGTTCGCTTGTCGTAGGCTCTATCATAACTGTAGTCTATTATCATGAAGGTGAATATCTTGAAAAGACGGGATATCTTGCCAAGATATCTCCTACTGCTAATTTTCTCCAGATTGTAAATGAAAAGATTTCATTTGAAAATATCCTGGATATCAGACAGGCATAAGCATTTCTTTCGTTTATTGCTTTATTAATCTTTGCCATTTTTTCTCTTTACACTACATCAAAAAAGAATTGTACAAGCGTATGGCTCCTGAATTAAGACAAAAACTACGTAACGAAATAATGGTAGAAGCTGCTATGGATGTCATACTTCCAGCTCCTATCGGTATTGCTTATCATATGATTCAGCTTGCAAGCTTGTAAGACATGGTGACATCTGGGGGACTGGGACAAGGGGTCATTTTTTATAAAAATGACCCCTTGTCCCAGTCCCCATAGCTCACTTCCACGCCGCCCTAGCTCATTTTATAGTGCTTCGCACAAAGCTACAAGCGCAAGTGACTGACCATATGCCATTGGGCGGATCTGAATATTCTTGTAATGCTGCACATCCATTCCCATTCCTGTTCCGGCAGATACATTAAGAACTGTTCCATCTGTATCTACATTGTCGCAGATAGCTGCTACAGCCCTCTGTGCGCATTCTTTATAATCATCAGACAATAATCCCTGCTTGATACCTCTAAGTAATCCTGCAGCCATTGCAGCAGATCCTGACACCTCTTCATAAGATGAAACATCATTTATGACTGTATGGAAAAGACCATTTTCTGCCTGGTAATTCTTTAGTGCCTCTGCATGATCAACAAATGTGTCAATCAAAAACTTTCTTGTTCCTTTATCGAGATAATCTGCTTTTTCAAGGAAAATAGTTACTCCTAAAGTAAACCAGGAGTTACCTCTGCACCAATAGATTCCACCAAAATTATCATTTCTCTCAAAACTGAATCCATGATAGAAAAGACCGGAATTTTTAGCATACAGATACTTTATATGTACAAGAAACTGGTGAGTTGCCTCTGCCTTCCAGTCTTCGTTGTTATATCTGATTCCCATCTGCTGAAGGAACAGAACTGCCATAAATAGAGTGTCAGCCCAAATCTGACCTTCATTTAGCATTACACCATTCCTGTCTCCGATGGCGCTTGTCACATGCTGGAATCCACCATCCTTTGTCTTTGGAAGCTCATTCATCAAAAACTTTGCCTGATCAAGACATAACTTCTCATATTTTTCCTTTTCAGGCATCTTGTCCAAAATATTTACAAGAGTGAGGTATGGACAAGTGGTATTGATGTTTCTTGAAGGCAGGCCTATCTCAAGATTTCTCTCAAACCAATGAATGAAAAAGTCCATGTACTCATCATTTTTTCTATAATTCTGAAGCAAAAACAACCCGTAGAGCCCAACACCCTGTGGCCAGTCCCATTCCTCAATACCATAGTCACGGGCAATCTTGCCGCTCTTAATAAGCTCTTCCGGCAATGCATCCTTATCCTGATCATAATCCGCTCCGCCAAGATTAAGCAGCTTATCAACTACAAGGCTGATCTTCTGTTCCAACAATTCATTATCCATCTGTATTCTCCCAATTCATTAAAAAACTAAATAAAGTCTATGTTTTTCTCAAATTATTTTCTCATAGATATTCATAAATAAGTAATATAAAAATTGAACACTTTATTTGCTTTTTTATCTAAAATCCTTGGGACCTTATGCCTCCTGTGCCATCATCTCAGAATTATTTTTAATTTCTTCCACAACACTCATGATTTCTTTAGCTGTGCCAAGGTCGTCCTTGAACAAAACTGTTATGCTACCAAGTGACCTAAAAGGCTCCTCCATGAGAACGGCGTTGTTTTCAATATTTCCGTTTGCGACAATATAATCAATGATAAGATTTACAAACCTGATCTGATTTACATTAAGATGTTCATCAGAAAGGAATTTGCTGAAAGCCTCATTCACAGCCGCCCTGTCAACTCCAACTATCTTTCTTACCAGTCTACCAACAGGAGTATCGCCGTATTCCTTGACATAATCTTCTTTTGATCCAAGCTCTGTCCAAAGAATTCTTTCCAGTTCCTTCATATCTGTTTCATTGAGCTTCTTGTTATTACGAAGCTTATAGACAGACAAATGATCTTCATGCTCTTTAAGATAGAACTCAACCTTTTTCTTATAATTCTTAAGGTCATTACTGGTATAAATTGGATCACCTTCAACAGCATCACTCATTTCATCAGTAAAATTCGTATAGTAAATCTTGCGCTTTATCTTATCTATGTACTGCAAAAGTCCGCGCATAGCCTCACGAACCTGCTCCAGCTCTATGATGGTTGCATTATCCCAAAAGTCCTGTGTCTGAACCTTCTCGATAGTCTCTTTCTGCGCTGCTACCTGTGGAATAGAATACTTGCCCTGAAGTATTTCTGCAGCTGAAACCACTATATCAATAGGAGTCTGAACATTTTTGCTCTGCAGAATTCCAAGGTCAATACTGTAAATCAGATAGTCAAATCGTCTTGCCAGTTCATTATCCTTTTTTGGCTTAACAAGTGGCGCTATATGTTCCTTGATATCAGATATTTCAACGGTTTCAAGGTTATTCCATGTAAGCAGGTTCCTATATGCCTCAACATAACGTAGATGTCTCTTTACAAGGAAACTGTCATCATTAAGCTCTATTACAGCACTATGGCAATCATTTACCAACTCTTTTCTATAATTTACGTACTTTTCATCACTTGTGAATGCTGCAGCTTGAAGCTCTCTGCATATCATAGCCTTCGTTGTATATGTCTTCTCAGCAAGACTTGCCTGCAATCCGCTCTCCGAGCCGTTCTTGTTAACTCTGAAAAACTCAAAATTATTGCAAAAATCAAATATAAGGAACTTCTCCTTATCTACACCTTCTCCAAGAAGATCAGCACATAGCCTCGTACCTCGGCCAATCATCTGCCAGAACTTGGCATAGCTGCGCACTTTCTTAAAGAACACGAGATTCAATATCTCAGGAATATCAATACCGGTATCCAGCATATCAACAGATACTGCTATCTGCGGCATTTTATCCTTGGTACTGAAATCATCAATCAGTGTATCAACATACTTAATGCTGTAATCAATCTGTTTAATGAAGTCTCCACCATACTCAGGGAACAGCTTCACAAACCGTTCTACAATTGCCTGCGCATGCAATGAATTCTTGGCAAATATTATAGTCTTACCTAGCTTATCTCCACCTTCAATCTTTAAGCCTTTCTCAACCAGCTCTTTTAACACTTTATCTATAGTATCAGTATTAAATAGCCATGTGTTTATAGCTTCACTGGAGATGTCATCAGAAACCATGTCATCTGCATCAAAGGTATCCTCATACTCCTGCTTTTCTTCCTCAGAAAGCTCATCGTAATGGATTCCACTCTCCATAATCTTGGACTTGTATTCCAAAGTGGAATAATTAACCAGATACCCCTCTTCTACAGCTTTATTCAGCTCGTATGCAAAAGTAGGCACTCCCCTTTCCAAATCGAAAATGCCATAAGTATTCTTATCAATATCATTCTTAGGTGTAGCTGTCATACCCAAAAGCATTGCATCGAAGTATTCAAATATCTCTTGATACTTTTTATAAATGGATCTATGAACTTCGTCACAAATGATCAGATCAAAATGCCCTGGTCCAAAAAGCCTTTCACCAAACTTATTTTTCTTCTCATCTATCGCATTCATCATGGTTGGATAGGTGGAAAAAATCATGCGACAGCTCTCAGGATCATCCTTGTTATCGAGAAGATTACAACATGATAAATCCGGGAGCAGATTTGTATAGTTATTTTTTGCTTGTTTTACAAGAGCTGTTCTATCTGCAAGGAAAAGAATATTTTTAACATAGTTATGTCTGCGGAGAACATCTACAATACTGATACTTACTCTTGTTTTACCTGAACCGGTAGCCTGGACAATAAGCATTTTGCGATGATTTCCCATTATGGCTTCACATACTGCTGTAACCGCTTCTTTCTGATACGGGCGGTTTGTAATATCATCACTTATATCTATTTTATCCAACGGAATACGCTGTTTTCTTCTATCTATCTCAAGCTGCAACTCTTCCTGTGTGAAAAATCCTGATACTTCTCTCTTAGGATAATTAACATAGTCATTGGTATAGTAGATTTCAAAGCCATTTGTGGTAAATATGAGCGGCCTCTGATTATACTTATTCTGTAAGCAGTCCGCGTAAAGCTTAGCCTGCTGACTTCCAACGATTGGATCCACAGATGCCTTCTTGGCTTCCACTACAGCAAGCGGAAGGCTGTCTTTCCCCCAAAGCACGTAGTCAACAAAGCCTGTCCCTGTAGAATTTGGCATACCGGTAACAGGTTCTTCAACTGTACAATTTGTACCTATCGACCATCCTGCTTCTTTTAACTCAAGATCTATAAAACGCTTTCTTGTCTCCGCTTCGCTAATCTTATCTATCTGGAAGTCACGCTGCTTAGTATGCTGCTTTCTTTCCTCTGCCATCTGACGACGCAGCTCTTCATTTTCCTTAAGGACGTCCTCTAGCTTTTTATCCGTACTGCTGAGATTTTCATATAATTCCTTAAGTTCATCAGCCTTTACTCGCTTCTCATCGCCGGATGAAAGGAGGGATTCATCAAATTTCTTATCTTCATAATCAGCAGAATATGAATAGTCAATCCAATCACAAAACTCGTAAAGATCGCGAAGCGCAATGATAGCATCATCTCGCTTAATAACACTGTTGGTATGAACAGCCACATTACCAAGCCTGATCGTATATTTGAGCATAGGAAACAGCCTAGGCTCAATAATACTCCTGAAGGAATACTCATGAATCAGACTCGATACATTATCCTGATACGGAAGCTTAAGATCAGAATCGTATGTAAAAACAAACCTTACAGCAAGCTCTAGGGCTCTTCTCGTGAGAATTGCACATGTAGCTGGAGATATGGCTATACTCCTCTCAGCTTCTACTGCCTGTGCGGCGAAATCAGCATATTCTTTCTTAGTTAAAAGATAATCAAAATTTGTTTCCATAGGTCAAATCTCCTATAACAGATATGGGTATAACTTAAGTAGTCTATCTTTCAATGAATTATTATGCCTAAGAATAGATGAACCATTCAGCCTTACATGTCCCTTTACAAATTCAGTCAAATCATCTATTTCATCGACATTTGCATATTGTAAAGTTTTTTCAAAACAGTCCACTATTATTTCAGCGTTTTCATCTGTAATACCATTACCTATTAGGCATCCGCCTCTAATAGCCCATCCATATGCCCGGAGAGGAGCCACATTAATCAGTCTATCACTTAAGACTTTTGCATCATCATATTTCTCGTCAATCCACGCCTCGCACATTTTATCTTCAAGGCGATCTATGTCTTTATCTTCTTTATCCGGAATAAACTTAGAACCACAGTTTTGGCAAACATATAGACCATTCTCGAACTGTAAATCATTACTACTGCAATTAGTACACTTCAATTCTTTCATAGTGACCCTCGCCTTCCGCCAAACATCATCTATAAAATACTATGGTTTATGCTACAACTTTTGATTTGTCGACTTGTTTAACAAATTCCGCAAATATTTTCTGTTCCGCCAAATCCACATCTATAATCGATTTGTTATGAAACATATTTCTATTAAGTGTCGGGACTCCTGTGCCTTCCACAAATCTTGTTAAATCGAACAGCTCTAATAAATAGGCCAGATATACAACGTTATTTCCGTGAGTATCTACAGAAAACAATGTAGTATTAAGAGGCCAATAGTCACCTTCTGTATAAAACACTTTCCCTATTGTACCGGAACGCCCTGTAATAACGCCTCCACCCTGAACCTTCGCAATATCATGATGGTCTAACACGCCGTTGGAGCCATAAACTGCAATCTCACCATCCTGTTGTCTATCTTGAACCGGTAGATCAAACCCCCTCTGCATCTTAACAACATTTACAAATTCTGTCGTTTTTCTGTTTTGAGTGTTCTTAATTGGATCCCCAAAGAGCTCGATAAATCGGGCTTTGATGAGGTTGTCTAATTCTTCAATCTGTTGCTTTCTTTTTCGGATGATCATATTGCACTGATCCAGGGTGGCAATGCGATATTTCTGCTGCTCCATCTCTGGTAAAACAACATTAAATTTAGATAACCAACCAGTATTAAGATTTACTTGTGAAGCACCTTTAACATTTGCATTTACCTGTTGCCAAAAAGAATTTGAATACATCCAATACCGCAAATAATTCATATCGCATCTATTAGCATCTTTATTTCTTAAATAACCCAAGCTAACAAATGATCCAAATAACGGTGTTCCTTCAGGAATAATTATTGGTTTCCCCAAAGTTCCTACTCTGCAAAAGAGCATATCACCCACTTTAGGCTTAGCTCCCTCTGATAAAGAATCATACTCTTCCTGTGATATATACTTACAATCATCAAAGGAAATCTCTCCGTCACTAATATCTTTAACTGATAAGAATGGCACACCATCAAAAACATATTCAGGTGTATGTGTAACGCCTAAAAATATATCTACAAGTTCTTTTAACTTTACATTTCCCATTAATCATCCCTACAAATCTTTCTAATTTGTCGTTGACTATCGAATATATGTTTGCTATCATAATCTTCGGTGCTACCAGTATTTACGGTA
>SVGC01000017.1 GCA_015056495.1 Butyrivibrio sp. | reverse complement strand
AATATAAAAAGTAGATGTCATCTTGTCCACTTGATACAGGAATCTTGTCCGGATATTAGTAGAACCACTGTCCGGATTATAGCGGAACTGGCGTCCGAATGTTACAAGATGCTTGTACCAAATAGACAAGAATCATCATAATGAACATTAAAAAAATCCGTAGGTTAATGGACAAGTACAATTTAAAATGTCCTATTCGAAAAGCAAATCCATACAGACGGATGGCAAAAGCACTTAAGACGAACTCTGTGGCAGATAATATATTGAACAGAGAATTCGAAGAACATGGAGCCAGAAAAGTACTACTTACTGATATTACGTATATCCCATATAATGGCCAATTCTGCTATCTTTCGACTATATTGGATGCATTTACAAAACAGATACTGTCTTATGTGCTTAGTGATTCATTGGAAGTTGATTTTGTTTTGGAAACAGTAGAAATGCTTATCAAAGAGCATGGTATCGAATTGACAAAAGAAACGCTTATACATAGTGATCAAGGGTGCCATTATACAAGCATCAGCTTTACAAAGCTGGTCAAGGACAAAGGGCTTAGGCAATCAATGTCGAGAAAAGCCAATTGCTGGGATAATGCTCCACAAGAGAGTTTCTTTGGACATATGAAAGATGAGATAGATCTGTCAGGATGCCAAAAATATAGGGAAGTAAAGGCAATCATAGATGATTGGATGGACTACTATAACAATGAGAGGTATCAATGGCAGTTAGCAAAACTATCTCCAAACGAGTATTACAATTACATTACCACAGGAGTATATCCTCTAGGTGATGTTTGATATATAGATAAAAACTGTGCTGTATATAGATATACCTACAGCTTAATTTGTACTTGACATGGGGTACACTTTAGTTGAACCTGCAATAGACTATTGTATAGAAAATGACATTCTAAAAGACTTTTTTCTAAAAGAAAGAAGGGCAATCACTATGTTTAGCTTATATGAATATGATTATGAAGGACATATGAATCTTATTAGGGAAGAAGGCCGTGAGGAAGGTCGTGAAGAAGGTCGTGAAAAAGGCCATGAAGAAATAATCAACAATATGCTTAAAAAGAACTACTCTCTTACTGAAATAGCAGATATTACCGGCTGCTCCTTAGACGAGATAAAACAGATTCAAGCAAAGAATCTAGCGCAATCAACACAGCAACTCTAAAAATTCAACCGCCAAGGCAATCTTCCATAATTGCCTTGGCGGTATTATACTTAAATCACTATAACACTTTCTCTATCAGCCACAAAATAACATCCTTATCTACATCCTGAGAAAATATCCTTGCAAACAGGCAACCACTGCCGACCAACATATCATAATCTTCTGCTCTAAATGATTAGAAAAAAGTTATTTTATTCCATAATTTTTCATTGCTTCAATCAATTTCCAAATATTACAGCCAATGTAATCCGGAATATCTTCTATTATCGATTCATCGCCACACTCTCTTAATCTTATATATTCCTCAAGCAATTCAACAACCTGCTGTGGCGCACTATTCGTGTCATTACGCCTTCTATGCAATACTTGCACATCTACAACAGCATTAATCCCTAACAAACGTCTATTTGCTGAAATACCTTCAAAGTATTCCTTTTCCGTAGCATTCCCCTCTACAGATAAAAAGAATATTTTTTGCGGCTTAATTTTTTCTTCTTCAGTCTCTCGTTCAAACGCATTGGAGCTCAATCTATATTTATTCTTCATAGATTTCCTCCAAGCCAAATTTATCATCAAATACCGGAATTGCTCCGTATCTTCCAAGCAAATATTCTTTATCTATTTTCTTATCAAACCTTTCTTTAAATCTGTTTAATGAAAAAACTTTTGAACTGTGATCTTCTTGGCGTTCAACAAACCATATCTCATCCTGTCTTAACAGTTCCAGGTCTAACAAATTAGAATCATGTGTTGTTGCAATTATTTGACATTCTCTATCTTCAACTACTTCATAAAATAATTCCAAGAACTTTCTAGTCAAATTTGTATGCAAAAATCTATGTTACTAATACAAAATTCATTGTTATACTTTTCAATATATACTGAATGTAATTAGCTATTCTTCAGTGGCACTATTTTTAATAATTTATCAATATTTTTTTCTGTTATTTCTTCTTTATGCCATCCTTTAATCATATCAATGACAGTTCCATCTATTTTTGAATAATCAATTTGATTCAATTTATCACATATCTCCTGTGAAAACCTATATTTTATTATTTTTCCACCAGCATAAATAGAATAAGCAGGCACTTCACCACTAACAACACTGTTTGCACCAACAACACAACCTTGATGAAGAACAGAACCGCCTAATATAGTCGCACCGTATCCAATCCACACATCATCTTCAACTACAATTGAAGTCTTTTTTTCCCATTCATAATTACGCTCATGATATTCATAAATCTGCCATCCCCAAGTTGAAAAAAAACGATAATTATGAGGATTAATAATAAAATTCACACTAGGAGCGATGGAACAGAACGCTCCAATACTAACAGTTCTTTTAGGGTTCGTTCCTAAATTTATATTTAATTCACCATACGTCTTATTACCAACAATAACTTGATCTGGATTAAAAAGCGAATTTGCTATAGTATAATTATGCTTATTCTTTTTTCTCCATTTACGCTTCATTACTACTTTTTTAATACTTTTCTTTATACCAAACATTACCTATCCTTTGTTATTTTCAAATATTTAGCACAATGATTCTATTAATTATTTTTGTCTAATGAAATTCATACAGTAATATTAGATGTAAAAAATCTTCTTACTTCAGGAGACTTTTCTATGACTCGAATTATTAAAAATATTACAATAGTAGTCAAAACTCGAATATATTCCGCACGACCAACAACAAAATTCCCTGTAACATAATAATGCAGATAATATGCAAATAAGAACAGCGTACTGATATTCAATGGCCTTCTTTTTAATACTCTATGTAATAAGCATGCCCAAGCTGAAGTATATATAATACAACCAATTGATCCAAAATCTGTATAAAGGTATCCTAGATAAGTATTATAAACAGCTCCTATATCAGGATATCCAATCTCTGCAGCTACAGTTGGCCAACTGTATCCAGTCCCCAAATAATGACTAATGATCCTAGAAATAATAACTCTACCATATCCAAAATCACTTATAGAACCAGTTATCTTACTAAATTCAATAGGCCCATGTCCTATATAAAATGCTGCATTTCCAATCAATTGATAACTTATAGAACCTCGACCAGCAACTACAACTCTAGAAATTGTTACTGCAAAAAAATATGACATTACAAAACTTAATACCACTATTCCACCAATTACAACTCTTCTTCTTGTTTCTTTAGAAAGATACTTAAAAAAACACAAAGCTATTAAAAAACAAGTAAATGTAAAAATTAAAAAGCTACCTCTCCCTGCTAAAACAGCGTTTGAGATATATACAACAAAAAAAGTTACCAGCAATAATGGTACAGATAAAATTCTATTACATTTTTCTTTAAAAGATCCAAAAGCAACAAAAATACTAATCCCCTTAAATTGATAACATATTTTGAAACAAATATTAGCTACAAAATTACCAGCAACCTGGGCTGACTGTTCATTTTCAGCGTTAGCCAAACTATTCCTCAATGATCCATAATCTGTATTATGCATTGCTGCTGAAATTGTTCCTATAGACGTAACAATAAAAAACAAAGCTAAAATTAAGTATATAAGAGAAAAAGTCTTAAAAAAGTTTCTCATTTTACGACTTTTTCCAAAATAATCAAAGCGATTTCCAATATCAAACAATCTTAATGGTTCAAAAGCTATAAAATTGCATATTATCAATAAAATATATGCTTTGAGTGTAGTATCACTTAAATCGTACCATACACCCTGCATTTTACCCTCACCTAGCAATTCTACTTGATACATTTTGACAATTACACAAAATACAGAAGATACTGCAAACTCAGTCCACAGTGCACAGTATATAGGATTATATTTTTTTATATATACACAAACTGTTATTAAACATGAGGCAATTGCGTAAAATACTAAATAACCAAACTGCATATTGCTTCCTTTCATACTTAAAATCTGTAAATCATTATTTATAGCGAATATCGCAAAACTCTTTTAATTATTGTTTTCTTAATAATATCTGCTAATACTAACCTATTTAATAATACTAAACCCAATAAACATATTACAGAAACAAAATACTGATTCCAATCAAAGGTTACTATTACAGACTGAACAGTCAAGAGTATCATTGAAAAAACAACATGATAAAAATCTATCTTAAACTTAATATACTTTTGAGAATCAATCATCCTAAAAATAAACACTACAAAATATGCAACAGCAGTGGCTATAGCAGCTCCATTTATACCTATTAGAGGTATAAAAATAGCATTTAAAATTATATTAACTATTGCAGCTATAAAGGTGGTAACCATAACACTTACATTTTTTTTAGCCGACGTATATATTGCCCCAAAAAAAGTAGCATATGCTTGAAAAATACTTCCAAGAAGTAATAATGGTACATACTGCCAGCAACTGGCAAAACTATTTCCAACATAAACCTGCATAAGTGGTTTAATAATAGAAACTATCAAAGCTGCAAAAATTACTATCACACTATTGAATGCATTAAAAATATTGGTAAAAAAATTTGTATCACGAGAAGTATCATACTCAGAAACAGATGATATTACCCAAGCTTGATTAAAAATGTTGGTAATGGTCGAAATAATCGATGGCATTTTAGCTGAAACAGAATATATGCCAGAATCACCTGTTGACATAAAATATTGAACCATCACCTTATCAGAAGAATGAATAATCCACCAAGATACATTATTTAATACCATAGGCAAAGAAAATATTAACATTTCCTTTAAAATATCAAAATCCACTTTACCTTCTATACATTCTCTGACAACACTACCAAAAATACAAAGAATACCAATAGAAATTATGGTAGATATAATAGTAGCCAAAAAATAACCCTTTAATCCCCATTCAAAAAAAACAAGTAGAACTATATTTGTAACCATAAGTATCCCAGTATACAATATTGAATCTATAGCAAAAAGCTTTGATTTTCCAATTGCTTTTACATAAACTGACAGTGCATTTCTTATCATATAAACAATTGTGATGATAACAAAATATATAGACCAATCTGCTATTGCTTTATATAAATGAAAAAATGGATAAAGCAAACATGAGCCCACCGAGCCGATCGCCAACATAAAAATTGTATTTTTTAGTATTACTCTATTATCATTATTAGGATCTAAAACAAATCTTAATGTTGCATCTTGAATTGACACTGATACGAAAGGAATAATCAAGTTAATGCCTGTTATAACTAGCTCGCTTATACCATATTCTTCTGTAGACAATGCATGCGTATATAAAGGCACCAACAAAAAAACGAGAAATTTCGATCCAAAATTGCCCAACGCAAATAAAAGTGTATTTGATATGAGTTGATGATATTTACTTTTCTCTATATTACCCATTTTCTTTTTCCTTCCATATCAAATCCGATAGCATTTCATTCTACAATTCGTTTTGCTTCATAGCATCTTTTAACATAAGTATTTAAATTTTCGTAAGCCTTTTTTATTTCTTGCTCATTTTCTATCAACTTTCTGAAAGCATCTATCAAATCATTTTTACTTTTAAAATTCTTACTATCTAAAACAGTATAATCTGGCATTCCAATATCTTTAGCTATGCCCTTAGCCTTAACTGAATAGCCCAAAGCAAGGCATGGCACTTTTGTACTATATGCGGAAATAACAGAATGAGTACGTCCACCTATAAAATATTTACATTTCGAAATTATATAACGAATCTGTAAATAGCTATACTTAGTACTATCCAAAAAATGTACATTTTTTCCTAATTTAGAAAGAATAACATTCATTGCATCTCTATCATCTTGACCTTTCCAAAAAACATGTGGAATCAAACATACATCCATATCAATTTCGTCACAATATTCACATAGTTTTACAATATTTTCCTCAAACAAATCCGAAGAGTTAGTATAAGGACTAAAGTTCAATCCAACAATCGGCCTTTTATTAAAGAATTCTGGTAATTCTACTGGTGTTGGCTCCAATGTAAATGCTGGATCTGGAATTATAGTATTTTGAATCCCAAGCTTTTGTAAGGCTGCAGCTGAAATACTCTCCCTAGTAAGAATAACATCATAATTGGATAATCCTTTAATGACAGATGGAGATAGATACTTTTCTTCAAAAGAAGCACAATAAATTATAGATTTTAACCCCTTCTTCTTTGCTTTTTTTGCCAACAAATTAGGAAGAACATATCCATTTTCATAGCAATAAATATCTCCGCCTGTCATCAAAAAATAATCACCTGCCTTCGCACCAGCTAAATAATGCTCAGACATATATTCCAAATAAGGCCAAGTAAACCCTATTTTTCTAAGTGCTTTAACAATCACACGACCACTTTCAAAAATAAAGCTTCCTCTATATTTTAATTCTCCAATTTCATCAATACCTAGCTTCTTATCGTCATAAAATTCTGATTGAGTCATATTATATAAAACTAAATCTGATGGATTAGCGTTGAATATCTTAGAAATTCCTCTGCATATTCCTTCACATCCTCTATTCCCACAACCTAAATGATATGGAAGAAATATTTTCATACACTGCACCTCCTAACATCAGTCACCTACACCTTACCAGGCCTTTTATTGTTTTTATTAAGTCATCTCCTACTAATACCTGTATTTTTCTTTTAATAACAAGTTTAGTAAAAGACATTTCATAAGCTCTTTTTAAACCATATTTTGCATAAAACTTAGTAAACTTATCAGTTTGCTTCGGTTTTTCAGTTGGCTGATTAAATGAATGATTTACTTTTAATAAATCAATATCTCTTTCAACGTAATCTATTTCTTTTTTTATATCCTCCACAATGCTTCTTCCTTTAATTGTATTAGATATAATTAAAGAATTCCCTCTACCATCTTCGATGTAATCTCCGACAGTTATATCTCCCACTCTCTTTCTGTTAGCATATTTACAAGAATAACAAGTCTCACGAAGCGAAGCGAAGTTTAAATATAATGAATAGTATGGAATTTGCCCTGCCCTTTTCTCATAAACAGCATTCGCAGTTTCCACACGCAATCTAAATTTAAGTCCATCTCTAAAAGAAATACTATTTATTGGGTCTTTAACAACCATATTTAGCTGCTCCTTCAGAAGTTTAGGGCTACTTACTCCATGGCACACAATATCTACTGTATATAAATTAGGGTGATCATTACTTAATGAACGTAAAGCAGCTACTTGACATGGGCATCCTATAAATAACACTATTGTTTTCTGTAGGTTTGATACAATATCTTCATAAGTATTTTTATCTATCTCACTTTGTACATACTTACTACCCTGAATCAAACAAATATCATTGATAGTCGATATCTTTATATGTTTCACACTTTGAGATTTAATATCCCATGCCGCACCATATACTACACCACCAATTGATATTATTTTTTTTGCTATCTCATATGCAGCACCACCAGAAGATGACTTACTAAAGACATCTTCATTCTTTACAGAAGCACTAAGAAAGGTCTTCTGATCATCATTCGAAAAATCTTTTAAAGATGGACATAGTTTTACACACTTACCACATTTAACACAATTATCATCTGCCTGAAAGTATACTGTTCCTCTTTCTCTTTCAACTTTTTTAATAGCATTTAAAGGACAAGTAGCATAACATAATCCACATCCACTACAGTTTTTTATGTCATTAATCAATTGTATTCACCATTATGTACATTTTTTATTGCTTCAAGGTATGCATATTTATCTTTCTCATCTGGCTCCAAGTATGCGCCTTCTCCCCATTCATTCCATGCTGTCAAAAGAAGAATTGGTTTATTATGTTTACAACACAACCTATATAGAATTCCAAAATATTTTTGAAATTTCTCTGAAGTTTCACCCACAACTATCATGGCTTCTTTTCCCCTACGTGGAGTATCATCATATCGAACAAAAGATCCTATAATGTCATTATCAATATTTCGCTGAGCATTTCTTATAATTCTGTTCCATACTTTATCATAAGGATACTGGTATTTTACTGGTTCATCTCTTTTTGTTTTTATTTTAAAGACAGAGGATAATCTTTTTTCTATTCCACGCCTTTTTCCCCATGCAGAAGTTTCTGGTTCGTAATTAAATACAGAATCAAATATCTTTTTATTAAAGAAATTCTTCTTCTTTGTTGAAAAATACATTCCTGAAAAGCCATTTTCTTTAGCTAATCTATCCCAGCAACCAGCCATCGCTTTAAGTGTATCTAAGTCATTAGTTCCAATAAACATAAAAACAGGTTTATTATCCAATTTTAAATATCTTTCATCATTAAAAAACTGTAAAAGGTAATTAAAATGGTAAGTCCACTGATCCTCATCTCCATAGTCAAACGGAACAAGAATAGCTTCTCCTTTATCTATATTCTCTTTTCTATCAAAAGCAGGTGCCCAATCATTTCCTCTAACATTTCCCCATGTTCTTTTCCATGCGCCATTATCCCAAGTAAAGAAAAAGCTAATATCTATCGACTTATCTTCTAATAACATCTCGGCAGGTTTTTCTAGTTCCTGCTTTCCATCTTTAAACCAATAATGATAAATATTAAACCCATCTATGCCATAATCTTTAGCAAGTTTAGCCTGTCTTCTGATTACATCTACATCAAGAAGATTATAGTAATTCGAACCTAATGGTACTCGTGGTTGATAATGACCTTCGAACATTGCTTGTGCCTTTTTAACTCCAACCCAATCAGTAAATCCTTCTCCCCAAAATTTACTATTATCTTCTGTCTCATGATATTGAGGTAAATATGCTGCAAATATTTTGGTTTTTTCCATAATAATTATCCTTAATCTATACTAATTGTATCTAATATTATTTGTGCAGATTTCTTATAATCATAATTTTCTAACATGAATGAATCCAATTCATGTGGCATTTTTGCTGATAAACTAGATACTTTCATCAATAATTCTTTCAATTCATCCTTATTATTATTTTCAAAATAGATAGCTTGATCACGCAGTATTTCCTTCATACATGAAGAATCAGAAGAAATAACCGGTGTTCCATTAGCGAGAGCTTCTACTGGTGGTATTCCAAATCCTTCGTATAATGTAGGGAAAACAAAACATAAAGCTTTTTTATATATAGCAGCTACATCCTTATCTTCTACAAATCCAGTTATAATAACCCGATTCTCTACACTATATTTAGAAATTAGTTCATCTACCTCCCAGCCTTTTCTTCCAATAAGCACTAAATCATAATCAACATAGTCTTTAATTTCTGAAAATGCCTCCAACAATAATTTTAAATTTTTTCTCGGTTGCAATGTTGATAAAAACATAATGTACCTACTAGGCAAAAAATATTTATCTTTTATATCTTCAAAATCAACTTTACTTTCAGATATGTTTTTTGTGATACCATTATATGTAACTATGATGTCCTCATATGGTGTATTGACATTAAAATGTATTCTTTCCTTAGAAAATTCAGATACAGTAAATACTTTTTTTGACTTTCTTAATGCAATACTCTCTGTTGTTTTAAAATAGAACAAAGAAATTTTATTCTTACCTGGGAAATCCCATCTTCCCATGTCATGAATGGTATTATAAATATTTTTATTATAAAAAAGAATCGGACAAGGAAACGCAAAAAACAAATACCTATCTGCTTTATATTTATACAAAGCCAATGGAATAACCATTTGGAAAAAGAATAATTTATGCTCACCATGAAGAATTACAGTCTCAATATTCTTTCTACTATGAATTAGTGACTGCAAGTCCTTATATTCTTCATTTCTGAAAAGAAGAATATATTCATTTTTCAAATCGCACTTAAGCATCTCTTCAGTAACGCATAATGCGTATCGTTCGATACCAGATAAATGATACGAAAGAGATGTTAAATCAATTAAAATTCTCATTTTCCCATTCTCCCAATTTTCTCAAAAATTATATATTAACCTCATAGTAAAATTAGTATTTTTTGTACACCACTAGTTGTTCATATAAACTGCTTCAATAGTATCTTCACTTTATTTGGTAAAAAAGCTTTAAGTATACTACTATATTTTCTAATTCCAATTTTTTTCTTAAATCTATTATCTAAAGCTTCAAAACCATACTCTTTATAAAACTGGACAATCTCATCTCTTGTGTCTCTTTTACATGGCTGCTGCAATTGCGCATTACCCACTGAAACAGAATGAAAAGTAGATTCTTTCAAATCTATATAATCAGAAATATCATTAATATACTGTATTCCTTTGATTGTATTACCAATTAGCAAAGAAATTCCTACCGGAAAATTCCAATTATTCTTATCTAAATACTCTGGATGCTGCTTCTCTATTCCCCAAAAATCACCTATAGTTAAATCTGCTGGTCTATGTTTCCCAGCATATTTACATTTATAGCAATTTTCTCGATAAATACTCGCCTTTGTAAAATAATAAATATATGATGAAGCACTTTGCCATAGTTTTATCTTTTTGCCATTTATTACAGCACTACCGTTAATTCCCCACCCAATTGCCTTATCACGGAAAGTAAATGCGGATAATTTTCCTCTAAATTTTTTTTCCAAAAGATATATATACTCTTTTAGCATTCTATTATTTGGAACTCCATGGCATACGATATCTATAGTCAATAAATTGTTATAGTCCCTGCCCAAATATCCAAATAATCCTGCAATTTGGCATGGTGTACCTGAATAAAGAACCATTCTTCCTTTATTCAGTTCATCTTCCACTTCAGAAAATGTATTCAAAGTATTACTTTGTACATACTTAGATCCTTGTAGAACTTTCAGCTGATCAATACAATCAACTGAAGTATGTCGAAGATTCCAACCCTCATCAAAAGCAGCTCCAAAGACAATGCCACCCTCTTTTATTATCTTTGTCGCCAAAGCAGCAAATACTCCTCCTGAGGCTGAACATTTTGACTGCTCAGCGTTACGACTAATTGCCGCAAAACATTTAATTGGCTCATTTTCAACATCTGTATTCTGAAAAGCACATACTCTCTTACATGCACCACATCCTATGCAAAGTGACTTATTAATTTGTGGATATAAAAATCCTAACTCATCTTCCTCCATGGAAATTGCCTGCTTGGGACAAATATTTAAACAAGCGCCACAAGCACAGCAATCCTCCTTATTTAAATATAAAACAGGTGGTATCATATTAAATCCCCACTAATTATCACTCTATATGACATATTTCTCTTTCTAAATATGAATATGTCCTACTTCTCTCATATAATATTTTCTTATCGACTAATTCATAGTCTACTTCTACTTCAATTATGTTTTCCAATAAATCCATCGATGGAAGAATTCTGTTACTAAGTCCTAAAGTATCTAATAAATCAGTTAATTTTTGGCTATTTCCATACCCACTTTTTCTAACTACAGAAATAAACTGTCTATGAGTTATGACAGACATAATAGTTCCATGAAAAGTATCTGTTACAACACAATCAGCATTTTGAAAATACGCTATTACCTCAAATGGATTAACATCAATAAATCTATCACAACAGTCTTGAACTCCACCGATGCAAAAAATCTTTAACCCTTTACTATTAGCATATTTTCTTATTGCCTTACATTCGTTTTTAGTAAACCTGCCCGAATATCCATACAAAAGCATATACTTACTTTCAGGAACACTTTTAGGTATTTCCTTACATTTACCAATAAAATCAAACATAAGAACTGGATCAAGATTATAAAAAGGCTCTTTACCAGTCAGACTCTTTACTATTTCAGCACTATTATTATCTCTAACTGAAATAGCATCAAATGAGTTAAGCCATGTTGAAACCTTATCTCTCACATTACATTCAATAAGCTTATCTTCAGTGGTATTGCCGAAAGAAGCTGCATAAGAAATTAGTTTTCCTGCATTATTATTTTGGCCAAAAAGCTCAGGTGAAAAACCTACATTGGTATTATTCTGTACACAGTTGAACACTTCATCTGAACCAATCACCAACACATCTACTTTAGGAGAATAATTCTTATCATCATTGATTCCAAGATATGGGTAATAATTTGTTGCATAGTTCTTTTTGTATTTAATAAAGCGTATTTTTTCTTTGATAGGAGCAGAATATTTAAATACCTCTAGAACTTTAGATATTTTCCTGACAATCCCAGTTCCTCCATCGGCAGGAATCAACGTTTCACCAGGATGATAATCAACAAACTGTACTTCACAACCAATATCTTCTAATATTCTTTTTAAACCATATGCCTGCAGAAATGAACCATAATTCTGAATTCTCTGCATTGACAAAATTCCAACTTTTTTCATTAACTTACCAATTCCTCAACACTTTTTTCAAAAGCAGCACAGAATCTAGAATTATTACTCTGCTGTGTGACTGTCATACTATCAACAATAGAATAATAGTTATCAATAGTAGCTTCGAGTTCCTTCTCATCTTCAACAAGAATGATATTCTTTAATCGATTTTTTACTGCTTCGCAAAAGGTGACCTGATGATCATTTACATGCTCATCATATTGTTTTTTCCTAGGAACAACGATAGGCACTTTTCCCACCTGAAGCGGCATTATAAACGAACTAGGCCCGCCATGTGTAATTACAATACGCGCCTCGTTAATATATTTAATCATCTCCTGATATGAAAACATTTTTTTCCATGTTGAATACTTTGGCTCGTATGTAGAAAATCCTACCTGCATTACTACCTCTTCATCATGCTCGTGAGCCCATTCGTCCATATACTGTACTAATCTGTTAAATGCCTGTTCATGTGTGCCAACCGTTACAAATATCATTTTTCCATTCCCCGCTCTTTAAAATATGCTCCCAAGGTTATCTGCTTTAGGATATACCTTTTTCATTTCTTCCCATTCAACAAAAAATTTATCTGCAACCGGATAACATAGTTTTCCGGTAATTGTAGGCTTATCAATTCGGTCAAAGACCTCTATATAAATGGTTTTTATTCCCATTAATTTGCCAATCCAGAAAAAAGGAATAGCAGGAGCTGCTCCAGAAGATACTATAAGATCAGGATGCTCCTTATGTAATATCTTTATTGCTCTTATAGTATTGATCACAAGAGCCTTAATACTACGATTAGAAGGATAATATGCAGGATACATCTTTTCATCTTTCAAAAGACTTCTTGCATCCTCTTTATCAAAAGTTACCCAAAATCTTTCTTTATTTTCCCAAAAAGACTTGAGCATATACAGGTGTGTCAGATGACCACCTGATGAACCAACTAAGCAAACTTTAATTTTTTTATCCATGCCTAACGTTCCCCACTGCATAACATTTTCTCGTCTAACGTTAATTGCACCCCTCAAATTAAAACAATTAAATTACTCACCATATCCATAATTTTCGCCGTAGCCATACTTGCTACCATATTTATAATAGCCATAGCTCTTCTTGGACTTATCTACTTTATTAAGTACTACGCCAAGTATCCTTGAATTAGAAGCTATCAGCTTGTCCCTTACTTTTTGCACGACCTTGTAATTAGCATTTCCAGCTTCAACAATGATGATTGATCCATCACAGAGTTTTCCAACAATTGATGCATCAACAACACTTCCAAGAGGAGGTGTATCAATCACTACAATGTCATACTCATCTTTTACTGCATGCAGCAGATTACTGAATTTTTCAGATGATAAAAGCTCTGTAGGGCTGTTGGAACTTGGACCTGCTGGGATCACATAGAACTCTACATCATCAGTACCAGCAGTGTTCTTGTATATAATATCTTCAATCTGATTCTGACCTGTAAGGTAATGTGTTAGACCTCTCTTGACTGATCCATGAACAAGCTTACGTCTTAGTATTGATTTACGAAGATCGCAATCAATATATAATACTTTCTTACCAAGCTCAGCAAAAGCTCTTGCAGTTTCAATAGAAACAGTGCTCTTACCTTCATTAGGAGTACAACTGGTAAACATTACTGTCTTGATATTATCTCCACTAAAAGTAATACCTGTTCTTAAATTTTTGATTTCTTCTACCATTGCAAAAGGTAGATTTTTCTTTTCAAGTTTTATTTCTAACATCAAATAAACTCCTTAATTCTATCTATCCATCAGCCTTCTAACAGGTAATACATATTATCGTGCATTAACTTATCTGCTTCGTATGCTCCATATTTGGATTTCAAATACTTGTAGCATTTTAGTAGATTAGGCTTTCGGATCAGAGGGTCATGTGCATCAGATGAAACAACATCAACGGCACCCATATTTATAAGTTCACGGGCTGTCTGACATCGTATTTTATTTTCTGATCCTATGATTGAATCAGCATTTACCTGTATATAAGCACCAGCATCAATACATTTCTGAATAAATTCAGGATGCTTTTGTATGATCGGATATCTCTCTACATGTGCAATAACAGGTGTAAGCCCCGCATTAAATGCTTTATTGACAGCAGTAATTATCAAATCCTTTTGAATCCTGTTTGAAGAAAACTCCAAAAGAATACATATATTTGTTCCAAAAGGAATAATTTCATTCTGTGGACAGTATTTTTTGTTATCATAAGCTACTTCTTTTACCTTTTTTCCATAGCCATCCAGCAAGGTGAGCAACCTGTCATCACAGTAATATTCCCTGCTATATTCAACTTTTAAATCTGTAAAATTCTCTTTGATCCATAACTTTAACTGATCAAATTGCCTTCCTACTAAATAAACAGGCGTATCAAAATAGCCATATCTAAGGTGCGCGGTCATCACTATGTGCCGCACACCCTGATTGTATTCCTCATTAATGAGACGTTTGGAGTCATCCATATCGGATGCCCCATCGTCTACATAAGGAATAAGGTGGCAATGTAGATCAGCCAAAGCAGGAATCTGCTTTAGTTGTCTCATGCAAATACTTTTTTCCTAGCTGCTACACAGCCGCCGCAAAGAGCTGCTGCTACTGCAAGCATAATTACTACTCTGCTTGAATCGCCTGTTCTAGGTGACGTTGCTCTGTCAGAACCAAGAACAGATGAATTAAGAGTAGATGTCTCAACAACGATAGCTACTGGTGAGAAGCTTGTGAACTTACCTGTGATTGTACCATCAGCAACAGTTGTCTCCTCAACCTGCCAAGCACCATTTACAAAGTGCAATACAAAAGCCTTTGTATTGGCTGTAACACCAGGAAATGAAAATGTAAGATAAAGTGGGTTTGCTTCTGAAACTTCCACTCCATCAGCAAGTGTGATTTCCATGCTGTCAAGGATTGAGATTTCATCTGCCTTAAGGTCAACACCAGGTGTCTCGCTAACAAGAGTTGCAACGCTATCCATGTCTTTAAGACCATTGATAGCAGTCTGATCTGTTATCTGAGATGCTGTTACATCTTCACCGATAACAGCTGTTCTTGTAGCACCAAGTACCTGAGCACCTGTAAGCTCTGTAGTTGTTGTTCTGCTAGTTGCATATACCTGAGTAGGAAATGCAAGGCTAACAGTCATAAGAGCTGCTGCAGCAAGAGTTAAAACTTTTCCCTTTTTCATACTTTTACTCCTTTATATTATTAAGAAAAACATACGAAAATCATTCAGCCTCTTTATAGAAAAGATCCAGCACGATCTCCGTAAGTTTATCTCCATCCACATAGAATTCATCATGGAGATCTCCAGCAACATTTTCACCAGGTAGCGTCAGGACTGTTCCTGAATAGTCATACTCAGTAAAATGTTTCATTGTATCTGCGTCAATGTCTTCATAGAGATAGTCAGCTGCCGCTGATTCCATGGTCTCCAAGACAGAATTCCCATTTTTAGTAATTGTCTGAAACAAAGCAAGCATAAATTGTGTCTGTCTCGACATTCTATCGTTGTTACTTCCTCGTGTTGTAATATCACGAGTATGAACAAACGCTGTTGCAGCTTCCCCATCAAGGTGGATAGTTGCCCCTTCTGTGTAAGAAGGATCTATGTCAGTCTCATCAGTTGTAAGCGTAAGCGTTACACCGCCGATGGCATCTACAACCGGTGCTATTCCGTCCATAGTCAGCGATACAACACTGTCTATTCTGGTACGGAATAAGAGATCTGAAACCTTTTCTTTAGTCAGATTACAAGCATTTCTTGGGCTTGTGCCGTATGAATACTGCATTGTAAGCTGTTCAATTCCCTGAGTCAGGTAATTGCCTTCATTATCATATATATCAACTGAGACCATGGTATCTCTACTGATCTCAAGAGGAGTTATCAACTTATTCTCATTGTCTATAACAAAAAGAATGATGGCATCACTTCTGCCACCTTCTGTAATACCGATGCCCTCTCTAGACTGATCACTATTATCAACGCCCAGAAATAGCACTGTATCAATAGCTGTGTTGTACTCATATCTGACGCCGTTATAAGTAACGCTCCCATCAAAGGAATCCTTAATCAGGCCATCGGAGGATGCTTCACTACTGGCATCGCTACTGATACTGCTATCCGCATCTGCTCGTCTGACAACATTATTCTGTTTACTGGCAAATAAAAACCCTCCTATACCGGCTATTCCAGTAACGCCAACTACGATGGCGCATAGGAGGATCATCTTTCTTATATTCATCCTTTTACCTGGCATCCTGTCCATCAATTTGAGTCAAAACTGCAACTACCAGATATCTGTTACTACGAAGTGTCTTATCACAAGTACTTAATGTAATGATGCAATCATCTTCTGTAACACTAATGTCTTCAGAAATAATACTTCTGTCCTGAACTATATCTTCTGTAAGCGAATCAAGGAAAGCAGTTCTATCAGATTCAAGTGTATCGTCAAAATAATATGGTATATGTATGTCTGAATACATAACCGCTGCAAATACCTCATACGTAAATGTATGATCTGCAGTGTATATAAAAATCTCACGATGTTCATCGTAGAAATCTTTATCTTCATAATCATGTAATGGCGCAAACATTGAGCCATCATTCATATTATGTCCATAGATAATGGTGTTGAACTCCAGAAACGTCTGTGAATCTGACAGTTCTATAAATGGACAGCCATAGGTTGAATACATACCATTGGCGCCATGTTTTAAATAATATGAATCATCTGTAGGATGCTGAACTATTGGATAATCAATATCAGTATCAGGAATATTAATCCAAGCAAATATATCAGGGTTAGTCTCTTGAAGCGCCGCAATATCTACAGTAGCTTGATATTCTTCTGTAGAATCAACTGACGTCTCTTCCTCTGCACTATCTGAACCTTCTATATCAGTACTATCCTCAGTATGTGCTATTTCCTGCATGTCAGCTACAGTACTCTTACTGTACATACCCTCGGCTATATAATAACCTGCAAATGCAGCACCAACTGCTACTACAAGAAGACAGATGATAAAAATGTATTTTCTTTTACTCATTATCTTCTCTTCTTGGCTTTCTTATCATTCTTACCTGTAAGCTCTCCTTCAATGCTCTTCTCATAAGGAATTGAAGCAAGAGTTCCCAGACCAAGATACTTTCTGACATCGTCTTCATCTCTGATGGACATATCACTGTAATAACGGATAAGGATCACTGCAATTGCAAGCAGCATGCCAAGTATTGCTCCAAGAGCAGTATTTTTACTCTTACTAGGGCTTGTAGGCTTAGATGCAGGCACTGCTTCTTCTACTGATGAAGGCTTAGTTGTATCAATAACCTCTGCAACTCGGGCTGCAAGATCGTCAGCTAGAGCATTGGCAATGTCACAAGCAAGCTGAGGATCAGTATTTTCTACAGTAATCTTGATGATACGTGAGCTTGTTGGATTAGTGATATCAATAGTATTTACTAGTGTTTCATAATCTGTATCAAGATTTAAATCTTTTATTACTTTCTCAATTACAGGTCTGCTGGTACCTAATATCTCAAAATCAACTGTCAACTGAGATCCTATCTGCAGATCAATAGCTGATGTTACGGATGTAGTTTTGGAAAATATATAGATCATTGAAGATGATGTATATAAAGGCTGTACTAAAAACATAGTATAAGCAAATGCGATGCCTGCCCCCATTACAAAACATGCGATAATTGCTAAAAGATGGCTTCTTAGAACAAAGAAGACTTCTGCTAAATCAATTTCATCGTCTTCCTCAGAAATAGCTAAAAACTCATTATTCATTTTTTCAATTTACTCCTGAACTTCTTTCTATTGAAATATCATAATGATTGTTAACTTTTTGACTACTCACTTTTTGCTCCAGATTGCCCACATTTTGCTATTTTTTATTTTTTTTTAATAATTCGTCAGTTTCATTGAAAAATCGCTTGCTTCAAGGCTATCATTTAGCATTTATGCCTTATAGTTTAAGGGGAACTACTGCTATGGATAAATCAAAAAAATATCAATAAAACTAAAAATACTATTATCAATATCCTTATTATCTGATTTTTTTGCTTCAATTCATGTATTACCCGATAATTCAGACTTTAGCCCGTAGTTCTGGGAATATTCAGTAAAGGCCTATTAGTTATCTAATTTGTATGTATTCTTGTGACTTCAAACAGAAAACTGCACTGTTCTTGCTTATGCGCGTTATTGTGACAATAAATTATCTCATCAAAGAAAATAAAAAGCCTTCACGAACAATCTTCGCGAAGGCCTTCCATTAAATAACGTTAACTTATATTTTCTTTTTTAAGATAGCAAGATTTGAGAATAACTTTATTATGATAACGTATTAACTATTAACTGGAGCAGAAAAAATTCCTGCTCAGCACTTGTAGTTCTTTTGTATAACTCAATGATCAATAACCAAATTCCTGAGCCCAGTAAAGATTGCCATCTGATGTTCTATGAATATAGATAGCCATTGTTCTGAAGCTTCCATCCATGATGTTAGCTGCATGTGTTGGAGATGCCATCCATGCTGCTACACAAGAATCTGCTGAACCATACAGCTTGGCAAGATTCTCACCATACATGATGTTACTGTTAACAGTCCACCAGTCAGTTCCATTAGGTCTTGTATGTGACCATGTAGTAACGATCTCCTGTGATCTAACCCTTGCGCAATCCTCAAGACCGGTACTCCACTCAAGTGTTGACAGACCAGCGTTGGCTCTCTGCTGATTAACAAGATTAAATGCAGCCTTGGCCATATCAAGAAGTGCCTGGTCTGACTCTCCTTCTGCAGCAAGTGCTATCTGCTCATCATCAATCCAGATCTCACCAGCGCCCTCATCAGCACCTCTAAGTGCAGCAGAATCATCAACAGTAGGATTCTGAGTCTTACTACATGCTGCTACAGCTACAAGAAGTGCAACAGTTACAACAGTTGAAATTACACGTTTAAATTTTTTACTCATAACTTTAACTTTCATAAGAACACCCCTCATGACAACTGCATAATCATATTTACAGTTTTTCTTAGTTTTATCATATTATTTTATGATAGATTAATCAAGTACATGTTGTTCTAAATGTACTTATATTGTAACGAAAAATACTAAAATAAATATAAACTAACGATATTCAAAATATAAATTTTTCAAGCACATCTCAAAACACTTATGAACAGAGTTTTTCACAAAATCAAAGCTATTAGTATTGAACAAAAAATAAATTAAACATAATATATATTTTATGATGACTGAAAGTATTAGAAAATTAGATTACAAACTTAATGAAAATGACTCTCCTATTGAAGTCAGGACTGTAATGAAAGAAATCCTGCACCTCTCAAGAAGAGAAATAAGCCATGCCAAGGCTTTTGAGGACGGGATCACTTGTGATGGCAGACATGTAAACGTCAGATATATGCTGCAGCCCGGTGAAACACTGAATATTGTCCTGCATGAAAACTGTGAAACCAGTGCTATTACTGTTCCAGTTCAGGGCAGCCTTGATATTATATACGAAGATGAAGACATCATATGTATTAATAAAGAAGCCGGAATTGTAGTTCATCCATCCCATGGTCACTACACCGACTCTGTAAGCAATAGGCTTGCATGGTACTACGAACAAAAAAATGAGTATCACGTAATGCGCGCTGTTGGCAGGCTTGATAAAGAAACCTCCGGCGTTGTCATTTTTGCCAAAAACAGACCTTCTGCAGCGATCATCTGCCACCAGAGCATAAAAGGACTTAGAATCAAAGAATACCTCGCTCTCTGTGAAGGGCATCTGGATAAAAAGCAAGGAATCATAGAACTCCCCATTGGCAGAGTTCCTAACGAAAAACTCCTGCGGGAAGTCAGAGATGATGGCTCATACGCCAAAACCGGTTACGAAGTTCTAAAAGAATATGATGGATATAGTCTCATCAAGCTCTCCCTCTATACTGGTAGGACTCATCAGATAAGGGTTCATATGAGTCATATTGGCCACCCTCTCCTGGGTGATACATTATATGGAAAAGGCATTGCAGATAATCACGGTATGACCAGATGCGCCCTGCATTCATATAAAACAGAAATCTTCCATCCCATGAACGGACAAAAGCTTTTATTTACAGCTGATATCCCAGCCGATATGAAGGCTCTATGCCAATAACCCTGCACTTGCATTCCATTTCACATGGTATACTAATAATATGAGTAAAACTATTTTTCACATCGATGTCAATTCAGCATTCCTGTCCTGGAGTGCAGTAAAAATATTAAAAGAAGACCCAGATGCTCTTGACCTTCGCACCATACCATCTGCAGTAGGCGGTGATGTCAAAACAAGACATGGTATAATCACAGCCAAATCAATCCCTGCCAAAAAATATGGTATCCAGACAGCCATGCCTGTTGTGAAGGCCATTCAGCTCTGTCCCAAGCTGGTTCTTGTAGAATCTGATTTTAAGACCTATAGAGAGTACTCTCATGCATTCATTGATATCCTGCACAAGTACACTCCTCTGGTGCAGCAGGTGTCTATTGATGAGGCTTTCATAGACCTCACCGGAACAGAGCTCTTATACAGGCATCTTGAAACAGAAAAAGAAAAATTTCCTTTATCCGTTGCTACAGCTATTAGGAATGAAATTCGTGATACCCTTGGCTTTACAGTAAATGTAGGCATATCCAGTAACAAATTACTGGCAAAAATGGCTAGTGATTTCAAAAAACCTGATATGACTCACACTCTTTTTCCAGAAGAGATTGAGAAGAAAATGTGGCCGCTGCCTATAGGTGACCTCTATGGCTGTGGCAAGGCAACGTCCCAAAGGCTCATATCCCTTGGTATGCGCACTATAGGCGACGTAGCAAGATCTGATGAGACTTTTCTTAAGCAGGTCCTTGGAGAAAAAGGCGGAGCCTACATCTACGCCAGTGCCAATGGTCATGGCAGTGATATCGTCGAAAATGAGTACGAGGATGCCAAGAGCTATTCTAACGAGACAACTATCCCAACCGATATTTCAATAGAAAACTATGACAATCAGGTTCCTGATATTGTCAGATGGCTGTCAGATAAAGTCTCCTCAAGGATGCGAAATGCTGGTGTTTACGGAAGCACCATTACTGTTTCTGTCAAAACCGGCAATTTCAAGCGCCATTCCATTCAGACAGGAATTACTGATCCAACCAACTCTTCCGATGTAATCTATGAAACAGCAATGCAGCTGATGGATAAACTTATGAAAGGTCCTCAAGGCCTTTTTTACAAGGATGAGACCATAAGACTTATCGGTGTAGGCGCATCCAATCTGGACAATGGTGAATACCGGCAGATGTCTCTGTTTGATGTGATGCCAGCCTCCGGACAGTCTAACGTAAGCGCTTCTTCTGGCAGCAATTTAACCAGACCTGTGATCAGTAATGAAAAAAGAGAAAAACTTGATGCCATGACTGATCTTATCAAGAAAGAATTTGGAAAAAATGCCATTGTCAGAGGTTCAAACCTGGACAACAAGAAATAGAAAAAACCACCACAGCAATCAAACTGTGGTGGTTTTTGGCAATTTTATAAATCTTCAGCGTCTTTATTTAATTCAATCATGTCTATTCTCTTAACAACACCGATGTCTTCCAAAACTCGTATCATACGATAAACGGTTGCCATACCTACGGTTTTGTCTAAAGCTACGACCTGATAATAAATGTCTTTACAGGAAGTAAAATCATTGTTCATGATGACATCGACGATAAGCTTGCGCTGTTTGGTAATTCGACATCCATTATCTTTAAGTCTATCCATTACCTGTTCAGTACTCATCAACTGTCATCTCCTACTTTTATTAAGCAATCTTGTTTGCAGTTTCACCATTTACATCTTCATATACATTCTTTCTTACAAGACCGTATACAAGAAGTACAATTGCAGCGAAACCAAAGATAGTTCCGATTCCAAATGAACCTGTAAATAATGAACCAATCTGATAGATGATCAGAGCAACGATGTAAGCAAATACACACTGGTAAGCAACTGCAAATGCTGTCCATCTTGCATTGTTCATTTCACTCTTAATAGCACCGATTGCAGCAAAGCAAGGAGCGCAAAGAAGGTTAAATGCAAGGAATGAATAACCTGCAAGTGGTGCAAGGCCTTCAAAGTCAAGAACACCGAATACACCTACAACTTCTTCTTTTGCAACAAGACCCATTATTGTAGCAACTGTAGCTGAAGCATCAGCAAATCCAAGAGGAGCAAAGATCCACTTAATAGCGTTACCAAATGCACCAAGGATACTGTCTGATAATTCAAGATCAGGATTAAATCCAAATGCGCCTTCTGTCCATCCAAATACTGAACCAGCCCAGATGATGATTGAAGAAAGAAGGATGATTGTACCTGCTCTCTTAATGAATGACCATCCACGCTCCCAAGTTGTTCTGAGGATGCTGCCAACTGTTGGCCAGTGGTATGCTGGAAGTTCCATAACGAATGGAGCTGGATCTCCGGCAAACATCTTTGTCTTCTTTAACATGATACCTGAAACGATGATTGCAGCAATTCCAAGGAAGTAAGCACTTGGAGCTACCCACCATGCATTGCCAAACAGAGCTGCTGCAATAAGAGCAATGATAGGAAGTTTAGCACCACATGGGATAAATGTTGTTGTCATGATTGTCATACGACGATCACGTTCGCTTTCAATAGTACGGCTGGCCATAACACCAGGAACACCACATCCACTACCGATGAGCATTGGGATGAATGACTTACCTGAAAGACCAAATTTACGGAAGATCCTATCCATGATGAATGCAACACGTGCCATGTATCCGCAGTATTCAAGGAATCCAAGGAACAGAAACAGTACAAGCATCTGAGGAACGAAACCAAGTACAGCACCAACACCGGCTACGATACCATCAAGGATCAAGCTCTTGAGCCACTCAGCACATCCAATTGCATCAAGTCCGTTTTCAACAAGTACTGGAACACCAGGAACCCATACACCGAAATCTTCGTTTGCAGGGAACTCTTCTGATTCAAGTACTTCGTCAACAACAGAGATATCATATCCGCTATCAGCAAGAGAATCAGCATATGAACCATAAGCTTCATCAAAAGCACCGAAATCTTCGTCTTCAATAGCAGCCTGGATATCTTCAGCACCGATAACACCAGCTTCTACAGCGGCATCAACAGTTGCCTTAACATCATCTGTCCATGCATTTTCAGCAACAAATTCTGTAACAGCTTCATCATAAGCGCTTCTGCCGTTACCAAAGAGGTAATAACCATCTCCAAAGAGACCGTCATTAGTCCAGTCTGTTACATAAGTACCGATTGTTGTAACAGAGATATAGTAAACAATGATCATTACAATAGCAAAAATAGGAAGAGCAAGAATTCTGTTTGTAACGATCCTATCAATCTTATCTGATGTTGAAAGAGCCTTTGGAGCCTTCTTTACAGAAGTCTCAACTGCATTTGTGATGAAATCATATCTTGCATTTGTAATAACGCTTTCAACGTCATCATCACATGCATTTTCAAGATTCTCTCTGATCTTCTCAAGTTCAGCCTTATCAGATTCTGAAAGAGTAAGCTTTTCAAGAACTTTAGCATCCTTCTCAAGAAGCTTTACTGCAAACCATCTACGCTGGCTGTCAGCACATGCTGTCTTTGGCAGGATCTTATCAGCTGCTTCAATAGCAGCTTCTGTAGCATCATCAAATTTAACAATTGAAGTTGCAGACTTTCTCTTAGATGCTTCTACTGCTTTATCAATAAGCTTATCAAGACCCTCGGTCTTAAGAGCTGAGATCTCAACTATCTCACATCCAAGCTGCTGACCAAGTTTCTTAGTATCGATCTTGTCGCCATTTTTCTTTACAAGATCCATCATGTTAAGAGCTATAACTACTGGAATTCCAAGTTCAAGAATCTGAGTTGTAAGATAAAGGTTACGTTCAATGTTAGTAGCATCTACCAGATTGATGATAGCCTCTGGCTGCTCCTTAAGAATATAATCACGGCTTACTACTTCTTCAAGTGTATAAGGTGATAAAGAATAAATACCAGGAAGGTCTGTGATTATAACATCTTTATGTCCCTTTAAATGTCCTTCCTTCTTTTCTACAGTAACACCTGGCCAGTTACCAACATACTGATTGGAACCTGTCAGAGCATTAAATAATGTTGTTTTTCCGCAGTTAGGGTTACCTGCAAGTGCAATCTTTGTTGACATTTAATCTCCTCTTTTCTTTAAAATCTTGTTCCAAGATTTTAATGCTTTCTAAAAAAGCTTATTATGATCACTTTCTATAAATTTGAAGATCAATCTTCAATCTCTACAATATGAGCATCTTCTTTACGAAGTGATAACTCGTAGCCTCTTACAGTAATCTCAACAGGGTCACCAAGAGGAGCAACTTTTCTGATATAGAGCTTACTGCCTTTAGTAATACCCATATCCATTACTCGTCTCTTAAGTGCTGAATCCTCCCCCTTAAGCTTTTTGACAACTACTGTCTCGCCTACCTGTGCTTCCTGAAGCGTTTTCATAATTATGCTTCCTCCTTAAACCATAATTTTTTTAGCCATATCATTATTTATAGCTACTCTGGAATCTCTGATCTTAATGATCATGTTGCCATTATTTGAACTGATTGCTGTTACTTCAGTTCCTTCAACAAAGCCAAGATTTTCAAGAAATCTTCTTGTATCTTCTTTGCCGCCAACCTTAACAACAGTAGCGGACTCTCCATCATGAAGTAGTGAAAGTGGCATCACTATTATTCTCCTTTCATCCATAGTAACTAAATCGTAATTAAGTATACTGGTCAAACTATATTTTGTTACCCTCTGCTAACCATATTACAGTATATGCATATAGAAAATGAAAGTCAATATCATTTTCATTTATTTTTTAAATTTTCTACTCTCTATTAAATGCATATTTACAGCATATATAGGCTGTTATATAGCTGTAATGTTGTTGTAGAGCGCTCTTACAGGGGAATATGCGTTAAAAGCCTTTGTTCTATTGAATTGTGTACGATTATATTTTAAAGAAGTAAAAAGCTCGACACCATAAAAATGTCGAGCTTTTTATAGAAAAATTGAATTTCAGATACTACAACTTATACCAGTTCATATCTCATCTTAAACTCATTGCCAACACTGCTCACCTTGGCGTAAGCGCCTGTGATGATCGGCATCTGAGGAGGCAGGTGACCTATATCCAGATCCATGATGATAGGGACATTGAACTCTGCCAGCACATCAACGACAGCATGATACTGATCAAGTCCAAGAAAGCCTTCATCAAAATGCATTGGTCGGCCTATAAGAAATCCCTTAACATTCTTGAACCAGCCAGCGTTTTTCATCTGCCAGATAGCTCTTCTGATGCCCATTACATTCAGATCACAAGCTTCCAGGAAAAAGATGATCCCATCATCAGCATACTTGTCGTTAAACTCTTCCACCTTGTCAAAAGAAGTACCGCAAAGCACCTGCAGACAATCCATGCAGCCTCCAATGATCCTTCCTTCAAATGAAACTTCTTTTTTAACCTGCTCACTATCAAGAATTGTCAAGCATTCTGAGCCATCAACCTTATTATTATCAACCTCAAGATCAGACACATTAGTTCCATCAGGAATATAGTACTTGATCTTCATTTCCTCAGTGAGATTATATGGTTCAAAAGGATGCTCCTCGTCCCTAAGCCCCTCTTTTTCCCATTTATCATAGTTGTGCACTTCAAGACTCTCACCACGCAGCAGCTTAAAGCAATCATCAAGTGACTCATGCCATCTATTCATACCAAAGGTCGCAGCGCATGGACCATAAATAGCTGCAGTATCTGCCAGAGTAGCTGATAAAAATGTAAAATTGGTATTATCAGAAAATCCCATATACCATTTAGGCTGAGCCTTTGAAATAGCTTCATAATCAATAAACGGAACTACTTCACACATCAGCTCTCCGCCGCCGCAGGATATGATAACGTCACTGTCATTTGAAACATAAGCTTCATTTAACTCTTTGCCGCATAGCTCAGGCTTATTGCTGATACCAATACCCTCTGCCAGTCTGCAGTTAGGTCCAAGTACAGTCTTGTAGCCCATATTATCAAAAGTTTTCAGAGCTGCCTCAAAAGCACTGGCATAAGGCTCAGTTGCACAGCCAAAGGATGGAGCAACAAAACCTATAGTGCCTTCATCTTTCAAAAATTTCGGATATCTCATATAATACCTCCTATTTAGAGCTATGAGCCGAACTCGACTCTATTTGGGGCTTTATCGCAATTACAGCTCTGTTCTGTAAACAGCCACAGTATAAGCTTCATTGATCCTGCAAGCTCTGCCGTCCTTCATCTCAGGGAACTCCTGGAGGTATATCTTATCATCTTCATGAAGTGCATTGATCTTGACGATGCTATCAAAAGAATCACTAGTGCGCACGCCTTCAGCGTCGTTGATGAATCTCTTAAGCCCAACTTCCCACAGCTGACCGGTGTAGAAACTGTCAGCGATCATCTTGCTCTTACCATCTCGAGAAATGTACATCTCACCTGAATCACAAGCATCATCGATCATGAGCATCACTTCATCATAATCATCTGAGATACCAGTTACTTTAAGGTCATACATATTGATCTCATCCTCTGAAAATCCGCCTTCGCAGATATCATTTTTAGAGACATGGAGAGCCTTTCTGGCATCAGCAGCCTTGCTTGCAGCATCCTCTTTTTCTTTTCCGGATAAAAGAGTTATTGAAGTAGTGCAATCATTGACAATCTTGTCTTTAGTTGCATATACAGCAAAGTTCATGCTGGTGAGCATGTTGTCATCCATAGCTTCAAGGTCAAAGCCATACTCTGCAGTTACATCACCGCCAGCTTCCTGCTGGCAGGCAAAAGCCTTATTATGCTTGTCTGAAGATGTATAATCAGGCCAGATGCTATATGAAGCATGCTTCCATGTACCTTCTTTAACATTGGTATAGAGCTCATACTTGCCATCAGCACGTCTAACAACATCACCCTCACTGATGATAAGGTGCTCTATTCCGCCAACCATGATCTTAGAAGCATGAAGAGCTTCATCTCTTGTAAGTGTGATGATAACAACTCCGCCAAGATCACCTGTTATATCGTAGTTGGCACTTACAGCATTATCTGTATAGAACACATAAGCGTCAGCACCATTTTCTCCGGCTCCGCGCAGCTTGCACAGAGGTGTTGCCATAGCAGATCTCAGGATAGCACCATTTTTGCCTATCGGCATATTAAATGGATAAAAGAAATAATCGCCGTCACAGATATCTCTGCTCTCATAGGTAGCAAGCACAGTCTTGCCGTCTGCAGCATATGCCTTAAGCTCTTCGTCTCTATGCTCAGTCATCTCATATCTGCGCTGGTAGTTGTTCACAAACAGATAACCGCTTGTAAGCTCAGCTCCGTCAGCATCTGTAATAGTGTGACATCTAACTGATCTTCTGATAGTCTTAAGATCATCAGCATGTTCTGTATTTCCAGGCTGTTCAACATAATCCATGTCGCACAGGTCGCTTCCAAAGTCTTTGATAAACATGGAAATCCTGCGGATCTCACGATATGTATCTGTAAGCTGTCCATACTCCTTTAATGGGGCATTAAAATCATAGGATAAAACAGGCAGGTCGTTAGGATAACCTGTTTCTCTGCTCTCCTGAAGAGTTGTAAGAACGCCCTCAGGATTGGTACCACCATGATACATATAATATCCAAGGAGTGATACGCCGCAACCAAGCTTAGTCATAGACATAGCACCAATATCTCTGCCTGAAGCAACAGGTCTTCTATGGTGAGTTACCTGAAGTCCTCCGCCCAGCTCAGCTGTCAAAAATGGGAACTTGTCTATATCAAATGTAATACCATGTCCAAAGCCATGATCAGAGCCAATATTATGGTCATTACGCTCTCTTGTAAATACATAATTGCCACTAGGCTCGATCTCAGTCAGTCTCTGATCCCAAGGAGCCTCGCAATAACCGCCCATAACAGGGATCATACCGCCGGTAACTGCTCCGCCCCAGCCTGTTGCTGTAAATATAGGAACGTCAAAACCAAGTGAAAGCGCCAAATCATGGAGAGTTCTCATATGCTGCTCTCCTTCTTCACCTGTCTTGCCACCTACATGACCATATTCATTCTCGATCTGCACGCCAATAACAGGACCATCATCCTTGATAAGCAGTCCTTTTGCCTGTTCAAAGATCTGTGAATAGAAATCCTTTACATGTGCAAGATACTTAGGATCATCTGTCCTGGTCTCGTATCCTTCTGTTTTAGCTTCCTCAAGAAGCCAATCCGGAAAACCACCATTTCTTACTTCGCCATGAGCCCATGGTCCGATCCTAAGAATGCAGTACAGACCACACTTCTTAATAGTTTCAATGAATCTCCTCAGATTCTTTTGACCCTCAAAATCATACTGCCCCTTAACCTCTTCATGGTGCATCCAGATAGTGTAAAGAGATACAATATCCACGCCACCTGCCTTCATCTTGCAGAGTTCTTCTTCCCAATAACATTCAGGATATCTTGAAAAATGCATCTCGCCCATGATAGGGAACCATGGCTTTCCATCCACTGTTATTGACTTTGGGGTAAAAGAAATATTTGAATTTGCCGTAATCTTCATATTATTTTGTACTTTCCTTTAAAATAACCTCATAGTTTCTAAGTATAACGTTATGAACATCCTCGCCGCTTATCTTATCCAGAAGAAGCTCAAAAGCCATTGCACCTAGCTTTCTTACGTTAAAATTAAGCGATGTTATAGCAGGAGACGCACTCTCCAATATAGAGCTGCTGTAAAAAGAAGCAATTCTCAAATCATCCGGGATCTTAATGGATTTTTGCCTGCAATGAGCTATTACTTCACCTGCAATACTATCATCCATACAGATCACGCAGCTGACGTTCCTGTTTACAAGTTCATCAACTATGGATCCAAGCTTATACTCTCTATCAACATTTAGATATACAAGAGAATCATCTATAAGTAGTCCCGCCTTATCATGTGCTGCCTTGAAACCGTTATATCTGGTTCTTGTGATCACATGATTTGTAGAGCCCCCGATCAACGCTATTTTATCCATACCCTTTGCTATAAGTATGGACGTTAATTCTCTACAGGCATCGTAATTGTCATTATCGATCTGTAAAATATCATGATCATCACTACTACCAATTGCCAAAAAAGGTACTCCAGAAGCCTTTAGATACGCGGCCGGGAGGTCATCTACCAGAGTTCTTGTCAGGATGACACCATCTACCTTATTATTCTCAATGATCCTTTTTAATCCTGAAATATCATTACCCAGAACAATAGAAACCAGAATATCATAATTGTATCCTGCAGCAGTTTCACTCATACCAATAAGACATTTCTGGAAAAAAGGCAGATCAACAGTATCTATATCACCTGGCCAGACCACAGCTATATTATTGGTCTTACGACCTGACATACCTCTGGAAAAATCACTAGGAGCGTAATGATGTTCTTCTATATATTTTTTAACTCGCTTCTTGGTATCGCTTCCTATACGCCCTTTTCCAGAAATAGCTCTGGAAACTGTGGTCTTGGAAACACCAAGGGCATCAGCAATATCACTGATAGTGAGCCTATCCTCTCCCATAAGTTACCTCACAAAGTTAAGGCTCGCCATAAAAGCGAGCCCATATTTATTCGTAGTGATCAGCCCTTTACAGCACCACCTGTAACACCTTCTACATAGTACTTCTGTAAGAACATGAACAAGATTGTAACCGGAACTGCTACCACGATACCACCAGCACAGAATCTGGTGAAATATCCCTGATAGTCTCCCACTACCATCCATCTCTGCATGGCAACAGCTACGTTGTAGCTTGAATCGTGACCAAATGCGATGTAGGAAGCAAATACGTAATCACACCATGGTCCCATGAAAGCAACAAGAGCTGTATAGATGATGATAGGCTTTGACATAGGAATTGTCATAGTAAAGAATACTCTTGCACGTGAAGCTCCATCAATTCTTGCAGCTTCATCAAGTGCCTTAGGTATTGTATCAAAATATCCTTTACAAACATAGTATCCCATACCGGAACTTGCAACTGATACAAGGATAAGTCCTGGAACAGCACCTGCCTGTGTAAGTCCCATCTGTTTAAGAAGGAAATACAGACAGATCATAGTAAGGAATCCAGGGAACATTCCAAGGATCAGCCAGAATCTCATAAGCAGTGTTCTGCCCTTGAAACGCATTCTGGACAATGCATAACTAACACATAAAACGATGATAGTATTTATAATTGAAACGAAAATAGCAATTACAAGTGTGTTGCAATACCATCTTACGTAGTTTGTGCCACCATCAAACAAGAATCTGTAATTATCCAGCGAAAATGTATGCGGGATAATGTAATCAACCATTCCACCATATTCTACATTAGAATCATATGATCTAAAGCTGGACATCAACAGTCCGAAATATGGGAACAACCATATCAAGCTGATAAGTATCAGTAAGATATATGAAAAAATATTACCAATAGTTCTTTTTCTTTTCATAGAACCTGTCTTTATATTAGCCATTACTGGAAGCCCTCCTCATCTTTTACTGAAGGTAAGACGTTATATACTACAAGACTGATAACAGCTGTTACAACGAATACCATGATACCGATGACAGCAGCCATTCGATAGTTGGTATCATTGATGGTCATCTTATAGAGCCATGTGATCAACAGATCTGTACGTCCTGCGCCTCCAACAAGGTTACCGGTCTTAGGAGCACCCTGTGTAAGAAGGAATATAACGTTAAAGTTGTTAAGGTTACCAGTGTACTGTGTAAGAAGGAATGGACCTGTTACAAACAGCATGTATGGCATTGTTATATGACGGAACATCTGCCATGGAGTAGCTCCATCAATGCGGGCACTCTCATACAGGTCTTCCGGAATATTCATAAGAAGTCCTGTAGCAATCAGCATCAGGTATGGAATACCGATCCAGATATTAACTACAATGATTGTGATCTTAGCAAGTGTTGGATTAGTCCAGAATGGGATTGCTGTATCAATGATTCCCCATTTCAAAAGATATCCATTGATAATACCATCACTTGCAAACATTTTAGACACGTACAACAGTGATACAAACTGTGGTACAGCGATAGTCATAACAAGAATGGTTCTCCAGAGCTTTTTAAACTTGATTCCCTTCTTGTTGATCAGCATTGCTACTGCAATACCAAGGAAATAATCAATAAATGTTGCAAAAAATGCCCAGACCAAAGTCCAGATAAGTACTGTTACAAAAGTACCACCAAATCCTGCAGATCCGAATGAGAACAGATCTTTGAAGTTAGAAAAGCCAACCCATGTAAAAAGGTTTGATGGCGGCTGATGGTTAGCGTCATAATTGGTAAACGCTACGCATATCATGAATACGATAGGTAAAACAGTGAATACGAAAATACCTGTAACAGGAAGAGCTAAAAGAGTCTTGTCAAATCTTGAATCAAATAATGACAGGAAGTCTTCTCTGTTAGTAGGTAATTTCCTACCATTTTTAAGAATCAGATATTCATTACGGCTTGTTCTTACATTTATTCTCCAGATAGCTATAAATGCAATTACAGCAAATAATGTTAAAAGACCAAATAAAAGAATAAGGAAACTGTTATCACCATAAACTGTAGTACGTCCCTTTTTAGTTGTGGCTACAGTACCCAAAGTGCCAAGTTTTGATAAATATCCCCATCCAAAGGCAATAAAATAATATATAAGAGCTACTTCTACTGCTAAAAGAGCTATACCTCTAAGCCATAGCCCGCGAAGCAGAGAACCAAATCCGAAAATGATAAATGATATTTTTGTCTTCCAATCGCCTTCTGTAAATGTCAGACCAATATCTTTAATATCGTTACCCAGTATGCCAAAGAATCCTGCTATCGCATTTTCCTTTGCTTGGCCACTTTTTGTATTAGCCATACCTTTTCCTCCAAGTTTCTTAACAATAATTCTTCCGGCAAAGTATTAACCTCTGCCGGAAGAAATAATAAGTCTAGATCATGCTTCTAAAATACTTCGGCACCTAATGCCTCGTATTATTTATTTTGCATAAGACTCAAGATCTGCCTGATATGCTTCAAGAGCTGCTGTCAGATCTTCATCAGAAGCTGTCTTGAATGCATCCTGTACATCGCCTGCAAGAGACTCAGCACGTGTCCAGTAGTCACCAGGATAGTTACCCTGTGGGATTGTGTACTCGAACTGATCTGCAAGAGCTGCAAGAGCTTCGTTAGCCTGAACTGCATCAGAAGCCTGTGCATTTAAGTTTGAAGGGCCCCATTCAACTGCTTCGAATCTAGCAAGCTGAACTTCTTCGCTTGTAAGGTAGTAAGCAAGGTCATCACAGATCTGAAGCTTATCAGCATCTTCCTGTGGCTTTACACCAAGGAGCTTGCATCCGTTAAATCCGCTAAGCTGATATTCATTACCATCTGAACCTGTGAATGTAGGAAGCTTTGCACAAGCGTAGTTGTCGCCAAGAACTTCCTTAACTGTACCAGCATCCCATGTACCATCAATGATTGCTGCATAGTTTACAGCATCACCAGCTGATGAACCTGGCTGATAAGCTGATGAAGAAGCAACTTCGATCATCTCTTTAAGAGCTACGAGACCAGCATCTGAAGCGTAGTCAACGTTGCAAGCTGTGAAGTTACCAGAATCATCTGTATCATATGTCAGTGTGCATCCTGTTCCGAAGAAGAATGCTACCTGATACCAACCTGTCATATCCATGTAGAAGTTCTTTCCAGCAGCTTCGCACTGTTCAAGAATTCCTTCAAGAGTAGATGGGTCTGTAACAACGCTCTTATCATAGTATAAGAAATATCCGTTATCAGCTGTCATAGGATATGCATATAATGTATCACCTACTTTACCAGCTTCAACAACACCAGCTGAGTTAGCTGACTCAACCTCTGCAAGGTAGTCAGGGTTAACTTCTTCAAGAGCACCTGCTGTTACAAGTCTTGTAAGCTGATCCTGAGCAAAACCATATACGTCAGCACCTGCTGTAACGTCTGTGATCATGTTACCAGCTGCATCGCCTTCACCTACAGCTTCTACTGTAAATGTAACACCTGCATACTGTGGATAAGCTGTCTTAAAGTTCTCGATCTGCTCGTTTGTAAAATCTACAACGTTCTCAGCAACCCAAACCTTAACTTCTTTTCCATCATAAGCAGCTGGATCAACTTCAGTTTCAGCTGTCTCTTCAACAGTTGCCTCTGTCTGTGCTTCTGTAGCTGTCTCCTCTGCAGTTGAAGCAGTTTCTGTAGCTGTCTCTGTTGTAGTCTCTGTTGTTGATGAGCTACATCCAGCAAGCATACCTGCAGCAACTGTAGCAGTAAGTAATACTGATACCAATTTCTTTTTCATGTTTCATCCCTCCATATTATCGTTTTGCGCAACTTTTGTGCGCAATCAACTTACTGATTACAGTTTATTATCATTGGTATTTGTTGTCAATCTATACATTTTGATGATAATAGCGCTTTCTATTTGTGCAATTTGCATAAGGATGCCGATTTTTCGCGGTTTGTCGGTAACGTTTCCAAACAAAAAATATTTTCTTTGTGAGCCACTATTTATGCATAAGAAATCGGTTTCCTTGCTTTTTGCGCACCACTGTTGCGTTTCGGAATCGGTGCCGCAATTTAAAGTTTTCATTTTTTGCGCAAAATAGCTTGTATTGCGTTTTTTGCGCATCAAAAAAGCGTAGAAAACCGATATTTTCGGTCTCTACGCTATAAAAAATCTGTATTTTTTGCTACTTTACTGATTATGAGTTACATCCTTTGGATCATAAACCAGCGCAAAATAACTTAGTACTACTCCAAGCACTGCATACCCAATTACAGAAGTATCTATTTTTCTCTCAAAAAACATGTATATGCCATTCCAGACAACTATCACAATAAGGCACAGCATTATTGGATAATACTTGGCTTTATATACCTTGGCAGATTTCACTGTGGTCTTTATCAGCAGATAAAGAATAAATACTATCATGGCATAACATAGGATCAGATGCAGTATAAATAACGGTGTCTGGCCTGTGCGATAATAGAAATCCCCGCCTGCAGTGATCACCGGATAACAGTCAAACACCCTGCCGGTAAGATTATTGGACAACATTGTTACAGAATCAAATGCTACAAAAGCACTCAATATGTGATACCACAAGTTCTCTTTTTTACTATTAGTATAAATAAAGCAAAAATCTATCAGCAAAAGTAATATCCAGTCAATACATGCAAAAAATATGCTAAATGCAATACTGGCTGTTAATTCTGAAGCTGTCATAGTGGCTACTGCTCTGGCCATAACAGCTAAAATAGCTACATTCAATAATCTCTGTGCGTATTTCACAAGCGGATCATGAATCCTGCCTATTATCAAAGTACAAAAAATCAAAACAATAGTTACTCCCATAAACAAGAGTAAAAAATATTCTTTCATGCGTTCAAACGCCCCTCAATCAATCTCTCAATTATTACCATACTTTTCGTACAGCTCCATAAGTGTCTCGATGTCACTTGAGTCTATCTTTTCTTTTAACTCATCAACAGTCTCTGTAACATCGCCACCATTATCTGTAAGTGTCTCTATAGCATCAGTGATCATTCCGTTATCAGCGTATTTATCAATAATATTATCCAGAGTCTCCTGATCCTGTTCATCCATATTCTCTTCTATTTCAGAAAGAGAATATTCTCCATCAGTAGCCTGTGAAACTATCTCATCAACAGCTTTCTTGGTTATCTTTCTGTTTATAGTCTGTGTAACGCTTACACCACTTTCACTATTTGACATAGTATAGTACTTAATTCCAAGAAAAACAATGCCTACTGCAATAACAAGTAATAAAGTCTTGGCAAAAATGCCTCCTACAGATGTTTTCTTTTTACTGCGTCTGCTCATTTTCAGTCTGCCTTTCCTGGGTTTCTTCCTGCGTTGCTTCACTTACTGTTTCAGCAGGATCAGTGCTTGCATCACTAGAAGCTACATCAGTAATATTACCTTTTCCAATGTTTTCAAAAGAACTCTTTGGTTCTCCAGGGAATGAAATACCGAGATTCTTTCTTATAAAGTCCATCATATTCATGATCTTAAGTGACTCTGAATGTGGCATCTCAGGACATTCCTTCCAGCCTTCTTTTATAGCCTTAACGCTGGAAATAACCTCATATTCATAACCTGTTACCTGCTTTGGTCTCTTGTAGAAACCGATTTTGTTGTGATCAGCATCGTAAACAGTTATACTCTCATAATTATTGATGTTATCAACTACTATATAACCCTTAGTTCCGTAGATGACACCTCTTCTATCACTTGCACTGCCTACAGAAGCATTGAGAACTGCCATCTGACCTGTAGGATATCTCAGAGTAATACTATCCTGCATATCCATTCCATTAGCATTATATGTGCAGATAGATGAAATATCTGAAACATCATTACCAAATACCATAGAAGCAAAGTTAAGGCAATATACTCCAAGATCAAGCAGTGCTCCGCCTCCCAGTGAAGGATCCTGTATACGCTGTTTCCAGGCAATGTTGTAGCTAAGGTTAGCTGTCAGCATTGTTGGATCACCTATTACATGGCTTGCAAGTATCTCATCCAACTTGGTCCTAAGAGGCATAAATCTGGTCCACATTGCTTCAGACACAAATACACCCTTTTCATCAGCATATTTAAAGATCATACTAGCCTGCTGTTCATTAAGCATGAATGCCTTTTCACATAAAACAGGCTTACCGGCAGAAATAGCCAGTTTAACATTATCAAAATGTTCTGAATGTGGTGTTGCTACATAGATCAAATTAACCTTAGGATCGTTAACTAATTCCTCATAAGATCCATAAGCCTTTTTGACACCATTATCCTTGGCAAAAGCTTGTGCTCTACTGATATCTCTGGAACCCACTGCATAGTTAGTAACACCTTTAGTGCCTTTTATAGTCTTTGCCATTGTAGAAGCTATTGCACCAGTTCCCATTATTCCAATTCTAAAATCACCGATCATAAGAGCCTCCAATTCATTATATTGCACGAAATCCGCAACTAGTGCGGATTTCTGTCTATTGATCATATATTCTATTATTATTTTACCACAAAATTACTGGTCAAGGAATTCAGCTTTGATATAACCGGTTTTAGAATCATACTCTACTTTTGCCCAGCCGTTAGCATATTGTTCGATAACATTAACAGTTGATCCCTTGTAAATTGTTGTAAGCACTTCTGCATCTGTGCTTTCTGACTTACGAAGTCTTACAGTCTCTGTTACCTGCATCTTTCCGGTCTTTGTTGAAGTGTTGGCTGTTGTTTCTTCTGTTGTCTCTTCGGTTGTTTCCTCTTCAGTTGTCTCTGTTTCTGTTTCAGTTGTAACTTCTTCAGTTGTCTCAGATACTACTTCAAAGAACTCTGTCTTTACATAAGCTGTTGAACCGTTGTATTCGATCTTACTCCATCCATTAGCAAGGCTTTCAAGCTCTGTATATTCATCTCCAATAGCTGTTTTTCCAAGTACTTCTGCAGTAGTGCTGTCTGAGCTTCTTACATTAACAACCTCTGTTGCCTTAAGAACTCTTGTAGTAACAGTTGTTGTATCAGGCTCAGTAGTCTCTTCACTGCTTGCTTCTGATGCAGCAGCTTCGCTTTCATCTGTTTCCTCTGATGACTCAGAAGAAGCACTGGCTGCAAGAGTCTCACCTACAGATACTTCTACATTTGACTTGATATCAGACAAAAGTGTTGCAAGCTCTGTATCATTTGAAATCATATCATTGTACTCAGCAGCAACCTTATTGTTAAGGTCTACTACGTCATCCTGAAGAGATATCTCCATGATGTAGTCCATTACATTGTCATCTACTACATCACCGTTGATATACAATGAACCTTCTTCGTTTGTACATACATACATTGTTTCCATACCAGGGATTGTCTGCTCATAATCATTTAACTTAACCTGAGTATAAGCATATACTACATATGATCCATCAACAGGACCCGGCTTTGTATAAACATCAATTGTTGGATAGCTTTCTATATAATTTGAAACTTCCTGAATCTTGATCTTGGTAGTCTCATCAAGGCCTGCATAGATTGATGAAATCGTATCAACATCACCATCTGCATTTGCCTGGAAATATTTAGTTATCAGCTCGTTTACATCTGCATAAGCATTAAGTTCAAGATCAACCTCAGGTACTTCATATGTGGAAGAAGCTGCAGCTGCTGACAGATCCTGAACAGATTGTGTCTCTTCAGTTACCTTCTTATTAGCTCTGACAGCGATGACAATAGTGATCACAACTGCAATAACCAATATGATAGGCATAACAAGTTTTTTGTTATCAACTATAAGTTCCAATATATTATGTTTTTCATCTCTAAATTTATTAGGATCATTTTTCTTATTGTTTCTCATTACCATCTCTTCCTTGTAATACTTTTTTCATCGGATAATCCGATATCTTTTTGCCACCAGCTGTAAAGCCTATGCAGCCTGGCGTAATCTTCATTACGAAGAGTGCACCCGACAGGAATCGAACCTGCATTAAAGGCGTCGGAGGCCTCCGTTCTATCCATTAGACTACGGGTGCAATATCTCAGCACATATAAATCAAAAATGTTACAATTTTATTACGCACTGAAATATTCTATCAAAAATGTATGCCTATGTCTACAAAAATTAGCTTAAAACCACATTACATCTATATTGCATGATTAAAAAACAGACTTACATTATTTCTGGATAATTTTACCTGTTATTCTGTCATACAGATAGATATTGTAGGACAAAAGATCCACTTCAGCTACTGACTCAGAATTTACGCATTCTACGATATTTTTCAGTTTACTGATCTCATCTGGATCATAGCCAAGATTAGTAGGCATTACCAGCACCTCATGGACGGATGAAGGAATGATGAACAGGTCTGACTGTAGTCTGTCTGAAATATCCTGCAATACGCCAGGGTACAGGATTGTTGCAGCACCAAGAACTTTCTTTTCATTAGTCACTACCAATATGCCCAGGTCATCCTCAATGCCAATATCGTCTACTCCGCTAAGCTCCGCAACAGTATCCATAAGAGAATTGACAGACACAGGATTCAGTCTTGGAGAATTTCTCATAGCATCCTCGTAAAGTCTCTCCTCGTCTACTCCCCAGGTTTTGATATGCTCATTTTTGATCAGAATATGACCGTCTCCAAGCCTCGAATCAGAGATCTCGCAGTAATAGCAGATTGCAAGATCTTCATATCTGCGATGCGGCACGCTCTCAAGGAGCTGCACATTCTTGTCATAATTGATGAGCTTGATAACAACTTTTTCAGAGACCCTCTCATAGTCAGTGAAAAAAGACATATCAATATTGCCATCGATACGACTATTAGAATAGAGCTTTCTAAGAGTCTCCATTATCTCTTCGATGCTCATTCCTCTCTTGTAATTCTCAAACATTTCATCGAGATACATTGATGGAGCACAATTACTCTTCTTATCATGAACTGTAATGCTGTGGAAGAGCTTGCCATTGTTCTTGCTGATCTCCTTGATCTCAACCTCGGCCTCATCACCCACTAAATACTGCATATTATCCTTTACAACTTCTAAAAAACTATTTAAATCCATCTAATAATAAAACTCCTTACTAAAAATTAAATTAATAAAATACAAAAGAAAATCTTAAATTTATTTCAGATTTTTTACATATTTTCTGCTGTGCTGATATGCTAATTTAGGCCACTTTTCTTTTTTGGACAACAAAAAAGGCAACAAAGATATTTCTATCCTTATTGCCTTACAAGATTCAAATAATATGCGGTTAACGATTAAGCACGGCTTGTATATTCGCCTGTTCTTGTATCGATCTTAATCTTCTCACCCTGCTCAATGAACAGAGGAACCATAACCTGAGCACCTGTCTCAACGATAGCTGGCTTTGTAGCACCTGTAGCTGTATCGCCCTTGAAACCAGGCTCTGTCTCTGTGATAACGAGTTCAACTGAGATAGGAGGCTCAACAGCGAATACGCTGCCATTATAAGACATAACCTTAACCATCTCTTCTTCCTTAACGAACTTCATAGAATCACCAAGAACGTCTGGAGCAATAGCGATCTGCTCGTATGTCTCTGTATCCATAAAGTTGTAAAGTTCACCGTCATTGTAGAGATACTGCATATCTTTTCTATCAATACGTGCAGCTGGGAACTTCTCTGTTGGTCTGAAAGTTGTTTCCTTTACACCACCATTGATAATATCCTTCAGCTTTGTTCTAACGAAAGCAGCGCCCTTACCAGGCTTAACATGCTGGAATTCGATAATCTGGCATACATTGCCATCAATCTCGATAGTCATACCATTTCTGAAATCACTTGCAGAAATCATAAAAAATCCTCCAAATTAAATTTACATCAAACAACTAACTTAGTTTATACTATAGCGGCTTATTTTTCAAGCACTTTTTATCAAGCAATCATTAAATGACCATAAAAACTCATAAAAAAAGTATATTTTAAAACTCGATCAAGACAATAATCCAATGATCTCATCACTGATCTCATCGCTGTTTTTACCATCAGTAGCCACCTGATGATCAGCAACTGCCATGTACTTGTCTTTTCTTTTGGCCATCAGACCTTTGATAAATTCTACATTCATATTGCCATTAAGAATTGGTCTGTCAGTGCTATCCTTTACCCTGTCCAGAATAGTCTCAGGTCTGGCTGTGAGGAATATCACCTTGCCATCCTCTTTCATAAGACCTGCATTTTCATCTCTTACAACGATGCCGCCACCACAGGATACAATAGTACTGCCCTTTTTCTTCAGTTTTTTCAGAGTCTCAGTCTCGATATCCCTAAAATGATCTTCACCATATTTTTCAAAAATATCAGTGATAGCCATACCCTGCTCGTCAACAATCATCTGATCCATCTCAACAACATCCATATCAAGCTTGGACTGCAGGGCCTTGGCAATAGTGCTCTTTCCGGCACCCATGAAACCTATAAGATATATGTTAAAATCAAACTTCTTCATAAATCAAACTCCCTTCATTCCCAAATGAATGATATCCAGTACAGTCTTTAGCTTGTCAGTCTCGATCTGTCCCGGTGCAGAAGCCTTGTCGCCGATACCAAAGGTCATATCAGAGCCAAACACTTCTCCTGCAAGTCTGCTGATAAGTCCATCACCCGCCATGGACATAGTTACCAGCGGTCTGTCTGCATACAAGCGCTTCATTTCTTCTGTTGCAGACAAAAGAGTGAGTACATCCCCTCTATTTTGCGGCATTACAGCAATCTTAGTAATATCCGCATCCATATCCTGCATCTTTTTAAGTCTCTCAATTATGTCTTCCTTAGCAGGAGTTTTCTGAAAATCATGATTAGAGGCTATGACCCTGACATTCTGGCTGTGGGCAAAAGAAATGATATCTGATACCAGATCGTCTCCTCTAAATATCTCAACGTCAACAAGATCCACCAGTCCAAGACTGCATACGAACTTCAAAAGCCCCGCATATTCTGTAGCAGAAATTGACTTTTCTCCGCCTTCCTCTGCAGTTCTGAATGTAAATAAAAGTGGTCTGTTACCCAGTTTTTCTCTTATGATACCAAGAGCAACCTTAACGCTCTCACGGTCAAAAATCCCTTCAAAATGATCTGCTCTCCATTCCACAAGATCAAAGCAGACTCCAAGTATACCTTCACAGGCTCCGGCAACATCCTCCATCCCCGCAGCAATAAGAGGTACACATATCTTAGGGATTCCTTCCCCAAGCTTTACTCCACGTATTTCAACGACACCCGCCATACTACGCTCCCACGATCACGAAAAATATTTTTCTTTAACTTCTTCTACAGGCATATCCTGACCTGTATAAAGCTTGAATGCAGCAACGCCCTGCCATAACAGCATTCCCTTACCGCCAATTGTAGTGCATCCTGCAGCCTTAGCTTCCTTAAGCATCTTGGTCTCTTCTGGATTGTAAACCACATCGCATACCACAAGCCCTGGTCTGAAAACAGAAGGATCCTTAACGATGCTCACATCTTCCATAGGCTTCATGCCAACAATAGTGCCGTTTACAAATATATCGCATTCTCTGATAGCTGCATTAAAAGCCTGTTCATCATCAATATCATGAACTGAAACGGCACACTGAGGTGCTGCTTCGGTGATCTTCTTAGCAGTTTCAACTGTTCTAGGGAAAAATGAATCGTTCTTATTAAAAATCTTGATCTCAGTAGCTCCATCAAGAGCACACTGAACCTGAATTGCAGTTGCTGCACCGCCACCGCCGCAGACAACCATCTTTTTACCCTTGATATCTACGCCATTATCCTTCAGATTGGCTACAAAGCCTTCACCATCAGTAATATATCCTGTGAGCTTACCGTTATCATTGACAATCGTATTAACAGCACCAATGATCCTGGCTGCTGGTGAGAGCTCATCTACGCACTTCGCTGCCGCAATCTTATCAGGCATTGTAACGTTCATGCCACGCATATTAAAAAGCTTCATTGCCTCAAGAGTCTTTGGCACATCAGCTTCCTTTACATCAAAAGCAACATAGGCATAATCAATTCCCAGTTTTTCAAAACTATAATTATACATTGCAGGTGAACCTGAATGTCCTACCGGCGAACCAATAAGCGCCAATAATCCTGTGTGACCTGAAATTCTCTTTTCCATACCTATCTTGCCTCCAAATTACAATAATTTAATACGTTAATACATCATAGTGTATAATAAATCTAAAGAAAATGAAAGACTTTTCATAAAAGTGGCCATTCTTGACCTCTTTTTTTCACATGTAATCTGTAAAAAATCAAAACCACCCACTCAAGACGTCTCTTTAAGATGATCTGTATCTCTTCTTTCTTATCAATCTGTTTTACCAGGTATGACCTGATGCCGCACCTCTTGGCGCCCCAGACATCAGTAAATAACTGATCTCCTACAAAAAAAGTGTTGGAAGTATCAGTTCCCATCATATCCATAGCCTTCTGATAACCCTTAACTGAAGGTTTGCCGGCCTTATAGATATACATAGCTCCAACCTGGTCGTTAAAGCTCTTAACTCTTGGCTCCTTATTATTTGATAAAAGAACAGCCTTAAAGCCAATAGCCCTAAGTCTCTCAAAATGCTCTATCGCACGCTTATCAGCCGGTGCCCCGTGAGGTACCAGTGTGTTGTCTATATCATAGATGATGCCTCTATAGCCCATCTCGTATAACTTTTCATATGGAATATCATAAGCAGATGATGCTGTTGCATCAGGAAAAAGATAATGTTTCATAAATTTATGCCCCAAAAATCTGTTTTTTAATCGATTAGGCTTTGACAGCCAATATCAGAATTATACTATAAAAAAACGAGCAGGTCGATGTGATCCTGCCCGTTAAGCATCATTATAAAATTACTTTCTGTAAACAATACCTTCTTCGCCGCTGTAAACGATGTTGTCACCAGCATTTGCACCAGCTTCAGTACGATTAACAGCCTGGTTATTACCTACAAAATACTGGTACTGATGAAGTACCTGATCCTTCTGCATAGTTGAAATTGCATCACGCATATCCGTTGTTGCAATATTAAAATTACCACCAAAACCAATCAAAGATGTATCTTTGGCATTAAAACCAATATTCATCTCTTCGATAGGTGTATCTTTACGCTTCACTGGAACATCAGGACTTGGTGCAGCATTTTGCTGAAGGCTAGCTTCTTTTTGTTCTTTTACAGGAGCCTCAACCGGTAAGCTTGTTGCATCTCCCTGAGTCTTTGGCACTCTTATATTAGAATAATCCTGTACATATCCGCTATTTAAGTGAGCATTTAATTTATCTATTGCCATGTACAAGTTCTCCTTTCAGTGCATATGTCTGGACATATTATTTCGTGGTTTATACACTTATTATCGGAAACCATCTGAAATAATTTAGTGCTAAAGGAGAAGATTTTATAAAAAGTTTACCTTATGCCTGCAGCCCGCAATAGTTCTATCGTGTATTCCTGGGTCGGATGAGTATAAAGAGTCTTGGTATCAGCCAGTTCTATAGCTCTGCCCTTCTGCATGACCATTACTCTGTCGCACATATGATAAACAACTCTAAGATCATGGGAAATAAATATGATAGAGATTCCCAACTGCTTATGCAGATTCTGCAGCAGTTCCATGATCTGGGCCTGAATAGTCACATCAAGAGCTGATACTGGTTCATCAGCAATAAGGAGCTTTGGAGACTTCATAAGGGCCATTCCGATACACACTCTCTGTCTCTGACCGCCGGAAAGCTGTGAAGGATATCTGGAAATAAACTCCTCTGGAAGCTCAACCTGCTTCATAATCTCCTTAACTCTTTCAAGTCGCTCTTCACGAGTCCATTTTCTCTTTTTATCAACTCTAAGAGGTTCCTCAAGAAGCCATCCTATAGTCTTGGAGGGATTAAGAGAACTGTAAGGATCCTGGAATACCATCTGAGGTGAATCATACTTTTGATAGATAGTGCCTGTATAATCCTTGTTGATACCAACGATAGCCCTTGCCAGAGTTGACTTACCGCAGCCTGACTCACCGGCTATTCCCAGCACTTCTCCCTCTTTCACGTCAAAAGAGACATCAAAAAGAGCCTGTTTCTTGGAATTTCTCTCAAACAGTTTCTTTTTCCTGTTTTTATAATATACATTTAAATCAGATACACTCAGTACCACGTTCTGATCCATATTTTTCTTCCTTTTTGTGTAAAAATCAATCTGCACTGCCAAGGTCTATCTTTGGAATAGCTGCTATAAGCGCCTTGGTGTACTCTTCCGTTGGATTATCAAAAACTTCTTTTGCACTGCCACACTCAACAATATTGCCCTTCTGCATGACGATAACACGGTCACACAGACTTGAAACAAGGCTCAGGTCATGAGATATAAAAATAATAGATGTGCCTTTTTCCTTATTGAGTTTTTTAAGAAGCTCAACTATCTGTGCCTGTACTGTCACATCAAGAGCTGTGGTAGGCTCATCAGCAATAAGTATCTGCGGATCTGCGATCATGGCAGCCGCTATCATGACTCTCTGCCTCATACCGCCTGACAACTCGTGTGGGTACATATGATATACCCCTTCAGGGTCTCTGAGTTCTACAGCTCTGAGCATCTCTATGGCACGAAGTTTTCTATCCTGCTTACTTACCTCAGGATGATGTATCCTAAGGGATTCCTCAACCTGCCAGCCAATTCTTTTAACAGGATTAAGGCTAGTCATTGGCTCCTGAAATATCATAGATATCTCATCACCCTGAAATTCCCTCAAGAGCTTTCTGTCACAGGATAATAGGTCTACATCATCAAAAATGATGCTTCCTGTCTTAGTCAGGGACTTACGATTGAGAAGTCCTGCTATAGCCAGGGCACTCATACTCTTACCGGAGCCTGATTCTCCAACGATTCCGACTATCTCACCCTTATTAAGAGTCAGGTCAAAATCATACACAGCAACTTCCGGTCTGTCATGGTCATGAAATTCTATATGAAGATCTTTGATCTCTAAAATCTTTTCCATCTTATAACTCCGCTTAACTTATAAATGTCTTGCCTTGCTTATACCTTCGCCCAGGAATGCAAATCCCAAAACGATCAGTACGATGACAATACCAGGACACAAAACATAGGTAGGATCATTAAACAGATAGGTCTGAGCACTTGAAAGCATATTACCAAGACTAGCGTATGGAGGCTGAGAACCTATTCCCAGATAGCTGAGACCTGCCTCAGCAAGCACTGCATTGTTAAAGCCGATCATGATAGATGATAGCAGCACACTCTTGGTATTAGGCATTATATGCACAAAAATGATCCTGAGGTCTGAAACACCCTGCAATCTGGCACATTCCACGTAATCCATATTTTTGCATCTAAGGACTTCACTTCGCACGATCCTGGCAAAACTAGGTATGAACGCAATACCAAGAGCAATGATGACCTGATAAGTACCGCTGCTTACAAGTGAAACAAATACCAGAGCCAGCAATATGCTTGGGAATGCAAAAAGGGCATCGATGATCCTCATGAATATCTCATCAAGCATACCACCATAGTATCCTGTAAAAGCACCTATAATAGTGCCGATTCCTGCTCCAATAAGGACCGTTCCCGTGGCGATTATTAGTGTGATACGACTTCCGTACATAATACGGCTAAATACGTCTCTTCCAAGGTTATCGGTTCCCATAATATGTTTTAATGAGATTCCCTGAAGCTTGGCAGAAGCGTCCATTTTAGTAGGATCATATGGCATCCAGAAAAATCCCACAATGACCATGAGCAGGATGATACTGGTGATGATAGTTCCTGCGACCATATCAGGATTGTTTTTATATAGTTTTTTAATTGAAGCTGTATCAAAAAATCTTTTTTTCATGTAAATTACTCTTCTATTCTTGGATCTACAATTCTATAAATGATATCAACAAGGAGATTGGTCACAATTACAATTGCCGCGATCATCATAATGATAGCTTCTACAACCGGATAATCTCTGTTACTGATGGAAGTCATAAGTATCCTGCTCAGTCCCGGAATACCAAATACCTGCTCAATAACAATAGAACCTGCGATCATATCTGCCAGAGCCATTCCCATAAAGGTGATCACAGGGATCATAGCATTTTTGAGTACATGCTTGTACAGAACTCCATTGGTAGAATTGCCTCTGCTATAAGCTGTTCTTGTATAGTCCTTGGAAGCCTCCTCAATCACAGAGCTTCTAAGGAGTTTAATACACATGCTGGCTTTTGGAAGGGCTATTGCAATAGCCGGGAATATGAGGTAATGAATAAAGCCCTTCATATCAGTCTTATATGACACAAAAGCTCCCGGAGTAAACAACTTTAATATCATTCCAAATACAAGACTCAGCAATATTCCGGAGAAAAATGGCGGAATAGCCATAACGATCTGGTTCAAAACTACAATAACGCGGTCAATTACTCCTCCCGCATGTTTTGCAGTATACAGTCCAAGAGGAATAGATATGATCACCATGAGGGCAAAGGCCATAAGGGCCATGGTCACAGTGATAGGTATTTTGTCAGCGATCATACTGGATACTGGCAGTGCGTAGGAATAAGATGTTCCCATGTCACCTTTGACCATTGATACGACCCAGTCTTTATATCTGACAAGTAAAGGCTCATTAAGTCCCATTTCTTCTCTTACCTGCTGGATAAGCTCGGGAGTGGCCTCAGTTCCAAGGCGCCTTGTGGCGGGATCGCCTGGAATAATGTTAAAAGAAAGGAATACGCATAGAGATACAACCATCAGGGTAAGTGCCATCATCAGGACTTTTTTGATTATATATCTCATATGTGTATTCCTCGCTATTTAACAGGCTTTTATCAAGCCCTTATTTCTATAATTTATTCTGCTAATCTGATCTTGGAAATATCCTGAACATACAGTGGGTAGAATGTATATCCTGTATATTTCTTATTCAGAACAACAAACTCAGGAAGATCCTGAATATATACGCTTGCAGCTTCTTCAGAGAGAATCTTTAAGCATTCTTTGTAATATGTTGTCTTTTCTGCATCATCAGTAGCTGCAATTGCCTTGGCAAAAGTCTCATCATAAGCTTCGCTGCTGAAGTTTACAAAATTGTTTTTAGCTGTTGACTGATATCTTGAAAGCAGTGAATAGCCTGTAAGAGTAGATGCATCAACACCAACTACAGTTGCCTGATAGTTTCTAGCCTGATATACATCGCTAAGCCATGTATTCCACTCAACCTGCTGGATCTCAGCTGTAACGCCGATTGCCTTAAACTGCTCTACAAGAACCTGTGCTGTATCAACATGCTGTGTGTAGTTAGATGGTACTGTGATAGTAAATGTAAATCCATCAGAATATCCTGCTTCTGCAAGAAGTTCCTTGGCCTTTTCTGTATCTGTGTTGTAAGTGTCGTTAAGACTCTCATCAAAATACTTACCAAATGATGGGAACATTGCACTACCGATTTCTGTACCCTTACCATCTGAAACAAAATCCATTACGTTCTGAGGATCAAGTGCATAGCACAGTGCCTGACGTACAAGTTCATTGTCAAATGGTTCTACAGCATTGTTGAGGTAAAGAGCCTGTACAAGGTTCATTGTACCTTCATATACTTCAAAGTTGTCTGAAAGGTTAGCTACCTGTGTTGTTGTAGCTCTTGCAAACATATCAATTGAACCTGATTCAAGGTCCATAACGATAGTATCTGCATTGGCCTCAACTTTGAATGTTACATCCTTGATGTATGCTGCATCACCCCAGTATCCGTCGTATCTTGTTACAACGAAATTCTCCTGTGGAGAACGTGATACATACATGTAAGGACCTGTTCCGATAGGGTTAGTCTCTGAATCTGTGTTAGATGCTGGAATAATAGCTACTGTAAGGTAAGCAAGGAACTCAGTGTTTGGCTCCTTTAATACTATTTCAACATGGCTATCATCTACGATATTGACACTGTCAATATTAGAAAAAGCCGAAATCAGAGGTTCACTTCCATCTGTTCCGGCGCATCTGTCAATAGAATATTTGATATCCTCTACTGTTACTAATGAGCCGTCGTGGAATGTGATTCCGTCCCTAAGTGTGAATGTGTAAACTGATCCGTCGTCTGAGATTGTGTACTCACTGGCTACAGCAGGGTTTAAATTACCATTTTCATCTGGCTTAACAAGTCCTTCGAACAAGTTAAACAATACCTCACTAGTTCCTGCCCCCGTTGCAAGGTGTGGGTCAAGACTGTCTAAATCCTGAGGAATTCCAATAGTAATTGAAGAATCATCCGCCTCGCCTGTTACTTCCTGCCCTGCATCTGATACATCTGTGCTATCCTGTGCACTAACGTTCAATGCTGCATCCGTACTCTGTGCGGATTCCTCTGCCTTGTTGCCTGAGCATCCTGCCAGTGCAACAGTCAGTGTTGATAACACAATCATCAGAGCAAGGTTCTTTTTACCAAAACTCTTTTTCATCATGTTACAATCCTTCCTTTATTTAATTTTTACCCATATAAATATAATGGCAGATTAACCAAAAGTCAATCTGCCACTGCAAAAAACACTATTCTTTTTCTAAAACATCCTTAAGTTCATCCATAAATGTGCTCACATCTTTGAACTCTCTGTATACTGATGCAAATCTTACGTACGCCACAGGATCCAGATTTTTTATCTTATCCATTACTAATTCGCCAATGATCCTGCTTGGTATTTCCTTCTGTTCAAGATTAAATATCTCCACTTCCACCGAATCAACCATCGCAGATATCTGAGAAGCACTTACAGGTCTCTTATGGCACGCCCTAAGGACACCGGCTTCAATCTTGGATCTATCATAAGGTTCCCTTACATTATCCTTTTTAATTACGATAAGCGGTATGGTCTCAACCTTTTCATACGTAGTAAAACGCTTACCACAGGCATCACACACACGTCTGCGTCTGATAGATGTATTATCATCTGCAGGTCTTGAATCTATTACTCTTGTATCATCCCTGTTGCAAAAAGGACACTTCATTTTAACTCCTTTTCTGTCGCGATTTCGTCAATTATCTAATAATTTAACACAATTCACAGACACATTATTTAGTACTTGATTTATAAACCTCTACAACCTATTGTAGCATTACCTTCAGTAAATTTCTACTATTTTTCGTTAATATTACAAAAAATTCCTTCTAAATCAATGAATTTTCTGCTAATTCAGAAAAATCCCACACAAGGTCATGGCATTTGGATCATGAATTTTGTTATTCATTACCCTATATGCTATAACCCCATGTGGGATCTTAAGTATTTACAGATCTAAGCCAAAGCTACTTGCCTCATCAAGGATCCAGTTTTCAAATGCATCCATACCCTCTCCAGTCTTGGCAGATACAGGGAATATCTTTACTCCCGGGTTAAGGCGCTCTACAGCCTCATTACATTTAGAAATATCAAATGTAAAATATGGCAAAGTATCATATTTAGTGATGATAAGAGCATCAACCTTGGAAAACATGAGCGGATACTTCAAAGGCTTATCATCTCCCTCAGGAACAGATAAGATCATGATGTTTTTAGCTGCACCGGTATCGTATTCTGCAGGGCAGATAAGGTTTCCAACGTTCTCAAGGAAAGCAATACTGTTCTCCTTAACTTCCATCTCTTCCATGCCACGTCTGGTCATGCCGGCATCCATATGGCACATGCCATCTGTATGAACCTGAATGCTCTGGGCTCCAAGAGCTTCAATTCTCTCAGCGTCAACTGCTGAAGCAATATCAGCTTCAAGAACAGCTATATTGACCTTATCCTTAAGATCTGTGATCACTCTTGATAAAAGAGTTGTCTTGCCCGATCCCGGAGAACTCATAAGATTAAAAAGAAATATCTTCTTGCCCTTTAATTCAGCTCGGAGATTTTCTGCATCTCTGTCATTTGACTCTGTGACACTTTTATTAAGCTCTATTACTTTCATCTATTCTCTCTCCAATTCTTGATTTCTTCTTTTAACCAACTGATCCATGCATCAAAACCGTCACCGTTAAGGGCAGATACCGGCATGATCTGCATATCAGGATTCAGTTCCTTGACATGCTCTCTCAATGCATCCATGTTAAAATCAAATACAGGCATAGTATCGATCTTGTTAATAAGAAGCAGATCGCTTACGCTGAACATAAGAGGATACTTAAGTGGCTTGTCATCTCCTTCTGGAACTGAGAGTATCATGACCTTTTTGGCAGCACCTACATCGAACTCTGCAGGGCATACAAGATTACCAACGTTCTCAAGGAAAACAACATCTACATCTTCCATTCCCAGCTTATCGATTCCCTGCTCAGTCATATAGGCATCCATGTGGCATGAACCACCTGTATGGAGCTGAATAACCTTGGCACCTGTCTCGCTGATAGTTCTGGCATCTACATCACAGTCCACATCTGCTTCCATTACGCCAACACGGTATTCATCTCTGATAGCTTCAATAGTTCTCTTAAGAAAAGTGGTCTTTCCGGCTCCCGGTGAAGCCATGAGGTTTACCAGAAAAACATTGCTCTTTTTAAGCTTGTCTCTGACTTCTGCAGCAGCAGCGTCATTATCTTCAATGATCTGGCTCTTAACATCTAAAATCTCAATCTTATCCATATCCTACTCCTTAATCCTATGATATAAAAAAGAGCACTCACATTACCTGCAAGTGCTCTAAAAACTCTTTATTACTTTCTCTGGAGAAAATCAGGTATCTTAAGAGGCTTTGGCTCTATTGTACTCTTAACCTCAGCAGGTCTGTTAATACCTGTGATTGGCTTAAGATTGCTAACCTTATTAGCTGTAACCTGTGGATCCATTCCACCAACTGCCATAGAAGAAGGCATAGATGCAGGCTGCTCATTCATAGGTCTTGAGCCAATAGTATTGAGACTGCTCATACCTGCAACAGCACTCTGATAAGGTGTAGCTACAGGTCTAGGATTCTGTCCAAGCTGTGAAGCTGCTCCAGCAACTGTCTGCTGTGCACCAGCTTCAGCAGGTCTTGTACCAACACCTACTGCTTTCTCACCAATACCTGTTGCAATAATTGTAATATCACATGTATCGCTTCTGGACTCATCATAACGAGCACCAAAGATAACGTTTACATCATCTCCAGCCAGCTGCTGTACATAGCCTGCAGCATCGGAAGCATCTGCAAGAGTTACATCACCAGTAATGTTGATGATGACGTCTGTAGCACCATTGATCTTAGTCTCAAGAAGTGGGCTTTCAACTGCCATTCTAACAGCATCAGCAGCTTTATCATCACCCTTACCAGTACCAATACCAATATGAGCAACGCCCTTATCCTTCATGACTGTCTGTACATCAGCAAAATCCAGGTTGATAACTGCAGGAATATTGATCAAATCTGTAATACCCTGTACTGCCTGCTGCAATACCTCATCAGCCTTTTTAAGTGCGTCAGGCATTGTAGTACGTCTGTCAACGATCTGAAGCAGTTTATCATTAGGAATAACGATCAGTGTATCAACATTTTGCTTAATATTATTTATACCTGAAAGCGCATTCTGCATACGAACCTTTGCTTCAAAGCTGAAAGGCTTTGTAACAACTCCGACTGTCAGAATACCCATTTCTTTAGCAAGCTTAGCAACTACAGGAGCTGCTCCTGTACCAGTACCGCCACCCATACCACAGGTAACGAATACCATATCTGCGCCCTTAAGTGCTGATGTGATCTCTTCTGCACTCTCTTCGGCAGCCTTTTCTCCAACTTCAGGCTTGGCACCAGCGCCGAGTCCCTTCGTAAGTTTCTCTCCAATCTGTAAAAGCTTAGGAGCCTTGCACAACTGCAATGCCTGTTTATCAGTATTGATACCAATAAACTCAACACCAGTTATATTTTCTTCAACCATTCTATTAACAGCATTATTACCTGCTCCACCAACCCCGACAACGATGATTTTGCAAGCAGATTCAGCATCATTAGACTTTATCTCCAGCAAGACAACTCTCCTCCTTCATACGAAACTACTATAAATTATCTTATAATTTTTTGGGTAATTTATCAATTGTTTTTTTATAATAAGTACATCAAATTTTTTTAGTTTTTTTCTTGGAATATTATATTTTTCGAAGTTCCGTCATAGTCTTCCATGTCAAGTATTCCACTTTTGCCTTCCAGCTTTGGTAAAATATATTGAAGCTGAATGATCTTCTCATCTATATGGCTGTTGGTACCAATAGTAACCTCAACATCATCAAAATACAGATATACATTGTAATCCTTATCAAAAAAGATCTTATCCGCATTCAGGTTATATTTAGACAAAAGCTGTGTAATATCAAGGATTTCCTCGAAAACATCTGCATTATCGATTGGGAGTCTCTGATATAGCACAACGCTATTAAAATCAAGTCCCATAACCTCCGAAACTCCGTCAGTTGTTTCAAGTGAGCTCTCTACAATGATACCGTCCCTGTCAAAATACATGTACCTTCCAAGATATGAAATATATCCTGCAATTGCCTTTTCATATACATTTATACGAATTGTATCCGGAGAAACGATATTTACATCCATTTTTTCAATAAATGGAATATCTGTAATGCTCTTATCCTGATATTTCAGAGATAGATAAAGGGAGTTATGATCCAGTTTATCTACCATGACCATATTCACTATCTCTTCGTCGGTGTAATGAGTGTTACCATCCACGTAGATATTAGTGATGGTATAATTTTTTAATACATAATCCGCCGCAATAGCTATAAATATGATTATTGCTATGATTATCCCCGTTATTATATATATGCTCTTATGAAGTCTCCAGGATTCTCTGATAAAAGCTCCAACATCCAGTTGCCTTCTTGGCCTTTTTTTCTTAACTTTCCGGGTTTTCTTGTATTTATTATCAACCAGAAAAAGATCTGTTAAAGGCTTTTGAGCCTGTTTTTTCTTTTTCCTGACTTTCTTTCTCTTTCTTTTTTCCATATCTGCTTACTGCTTTCCTATACTGCGCCCAACACTAAGAACAATGCCTATCTCAATAAGCAAAAACAGTACCGCAGAACCACCATAACTGATAAATGGCAGTGTGATACCTGTATTTGGCATAGTATTAGTCACAACGCATATATTAAGTATCACCTGAACTGAAATATGTGCCATAACACCAACAACAAGAAGTGCTCCAAACAGATCAGGAGCATTATTGGCTATTATCATCATCCTCCAGACTAGAAGGACAAATAACAGAATAACCGCCATAGCACCAAAAAGTCCCAGTTCTTCGCAAATAATGGAAAATATCATATCGTTCTGAGCTTCAGGAACAAAGCCCATCTTCTGCATACTCTGGCCCAGTCCTTTGCCAAAAATACCGCCGGAGCCAATAGCATACAGTGCCTGCAGTGTCTGATATCCTTTACTGTTGATATATGCCTCAGGATCAAGCCAAGCCTGAATTCTAAGGAAACGGAAACCTCCGTTGACACCCAGACTATCAGAATTAACAGCTATCATGACTATCAACACACCTGCAGCAATGATGGCCAGTGCTATAAAGAGAAACCTCGCATAGCCCGGTGTTGCTACAAATAGCATGATATATGATATAGCCATAAGAATAATTGCAGAACTAAGGTTATCAGTAATCGTATAGACCAAAAAGCTCAGTGGCGCCGGTGACAAAAACACTATCCAAAAGCTCTTTGTGTTGTTCAGTGATGGTCCAAGCCTGTAAATAATTGATGCCAGGAATATTATTATTCCGACCTTAGCTATCTCAGAGGGCTGGATCGAGATACCAAATATCCTGATCCACCTCTTAGCACCATTGGCCTCTGTACCAATAAAACTGACCAGTACTACCATGAATACTGAAACACCATAAGCAATAAAGCTCAATTTATTCCACAACTTGTATGGAATGTGCGCTACCACAAGCATAACGCCCAATCCAATAACTGATACCAATAGCTGATGTTTAAAATAATATGCAGAATCTCCAAAAGTCAGGTTGGCATCATAAGAGCTGACAGAATACAACATTACAAGTCCAAAGGCTATCAAAAACAGCACAATGAATATAAGATTGTAATCTATATATGATGCTTCCCTCTCTTTAACATTTTTACCCCTCACCAAAACCATACATATCCTTTCAATGCTATTCTAATTCTTAATCAGCCAGAGAGTTTACGTAGTCTTTGAATATCTTGCCACGAGTCTCATAATTAGGGAACATATCCCAGCTTGCACATGCAGGTGACAATAATACTGCATCGCCAGGTGCAGAATTGTCGCTGCAGTATTGCATAGCTTCTTCAAAAGAATCTTTGAATTCAATATCATTAAAGCCATGTTTTTTAGCGCACTCTGCTATCTTATCTCTGGTCTGTCCTATGAGAACAAGCTTTTTAACTTTACCGTCAAAATTCTCGATCCATTCATCATATTCGCTTCCCTTATCATATCCTCCACCAATAAGGAATGTAGGTCTGCTCATAGCTCTGATTCCCTGAATTGCAGCATCAGGATTGGTACCCTTGGAATCATTGTAATATTCAACACCCTTTTTAGTTGCCACATATTCAATTCTGTGCTCAACTGCTTTAAAGCTATGGATCACAGTTAAAATAGTGTTCATAGGAACGCCCATGGCAAGTGAAATAGCTATTGCTGCCATAACATTTTCTACATTACACAATCCAACAAGGCGCATATCATGGATATTCATAACTCTTGTGGCATTGCCGTTTTCAGCCATAAATATCTCTTCACCGTCAAGATAGAAACCGTTATCCAGTTTTTCATGAGATGAGAAAAATACAACCTTGGCAGGACAGTTCTTACCAAACTCTCTTGTATAGGCATTGTCATAATTCAGGACACAGGTGTCATCCTTGGTCTGATTATTGGTTACATTGTATTTCATCTGAGCATAGCACTCCATTGTGTGGTGTCTGTTCAGATGATCCGGTGTAATGTTCAATATAGCTGATACATTAGCATGGAAACGGTCTACAGCCTCAAGCTGGAAGCTGCTGATCTCACCTGTTGTAACTGATTCCTCTGTCATATCCAAAGCTCTCTCAGCATAAGAAAAACCAATATTTCCTACAACATAAGTATCTTTGAAATATGCTTTCATGATATCTCCAACAAGAGTTGTTGTTGTAGTTTTTCCATTAGTTCCTGTTATAGCTATCAGCTTACCTGCTGAAAATCTGTAAGCAAATTCAATTTCGCTCCAGATCTTAACGCCTGCATCACGCAATCTGACCATAGTCGGAGAATCAAGTGGTACTGCAGGGCTTGGAACTACCGCATACAGTCCATCAACAACTGCATCCGTGAGTTCCTGAACAATCTCAGTATCAGCTCTGTCTTCTTCATGAAGCTTCTGTCTGATATCTTCGATTGTTATTTTCTTATTTTCATCTAGTAGTACTGTTACAGCACCAACCTGATGTAAGAGCCTTACAGAGCCTACTCCGCTAAGGCCAGATCCGATTACCAAAACTTTTTTTCCTAATAGTTCTTCGTTTCTCATTTCTGTTACTCTTTTCTAAATCTTTTTACTAAATATATATCAGAAAGGTCATGCCCTGTTATGGCATGCCGCCCTAACCAAATTAATAATACACGTTACTCCGAGCCTGCAGTTCCTGCATTGCCGCTTTCGATCATCTCATCTGAATAGGCACTTCCACCTATTACCTGACCATTTTCCGGATCAAGCATCTCTCCTGTATTTGGATCAATCAGATATCCTGTTTCCGGATCTTTTTCAAATGACTTCCATATAGGTTCTTCGGAAGTAGCTTCCGTAGAATCTGAGGATTCTTCTGTAGCACTATCCTCTGTAGTTTCTTCGCCATTTTTACCTTCAGTATCTTCACCCTCAGTTGTATCAAGATTTGTAGTGATGGTCATAGATGCCTTTAACTCTTCAAGCTCCGCTATCTCACTCTCAGACAGTTCTTCTGTCATAGGAATATTGAGATATGGAAGAACCTCTGTAAGGACTTTTCTAACAATCCTTGTAGCAAACTTGGCATCTGCCTGATACTGGGCATTTGGTCTGTCTACAACTACGTATATGGCAATCTGAGGATCATCTGCGGGTGCATATCCCATGAAAGATACAACGTAATTGATCTTATCTCTCGGAATAGTCTCGGCTGTACCTGTCTTACCACCAATCATGTATCCGGCTGGTCTTGCAGTCTTACCTGTACCCTCTTCACCGGCAACAACCAGATTACACATCTCAATAAGCTTTTCAGATGTCTCTTCTGAAATAGTCTGTCTAAGCACTCTAGGCTCAATATTCTCAACTGTTGCTCCAGAAGCATTGACTATCTTGCTGACAACATGTGGTTCGTAGAGTTTTCCGCCATTTATAAGTGAACAAAAGGCTGTGATCATCTCGATCATATCTACGTTAAAGCCCTGGCCAAATGTACCTGTAGCAAGCTCTGTAGGTCCCATATCATCTGCACTGTATACAAGATTGGCTGTTCTGGCTTCTCCTGCAAGGTCGATATTAGTCTTGAGGCCAAAGCCAAAAGTCTGCTGGAATTTGGCAAAAGTATCTGATCCAATAGCCTGTCCAATGTACATCATAGCTACGTTACAAGAAATCTCGATACCTCTTGAAACAGATACAAGTCCATCACCATATCTGTTATGGCATCTGATAGGTGTATCAGCTACAGTAAGAGAACCCTCACAATTATACACCTCATTTCCTGTTATGGCACCTGATTCAATTCCGGTTGCAACAGTAAAAGGCTTTGCAACTGAACCAGGCTCGTAGGTTTCAGAAATACAGAAATTTTTCCATAGAGAGTTGAGGTTGGTATAGAGCTGCTCATAATCCATTGCATCAACGGCTTCCTGAGTGATAATTTCACCTGTTTTACTTCCTGTAGAGTCAAGAAGAGGCATGCCTAGGAGATTCTCAGTATTCTTGGTGTCATTGAGGTCATACACCGGATAACTGGCCATTGCCAGAACATCACCGGAATTGACATCCATGATTACGCAACCCACATTCTGAGCTCCATTACCTTCACGATAAGCATTGGTATATTCGTCATTGAATTCTTTAAGATATTTCTCAACGATAGTCTGGATATTACCATCTATAGTAGTTACGATACTATTACCATCAGTTGCAGGAATAGTGGTCCTCTCAAGATTGGAATCATCATCAAGATAGCCATATGTCCTTCCTGCTGTACCGTTCAAGGTATCATTGTAATATTCTTCAAGGCCATAGAGACCATTGTTATCACTTGTTGTAAATCCCACAACGTCGCAGGCAAGAGATCCGTTAGGATATTTCCTAAGATAATTTTCTTCGAACCATACTCCTGCTATGGAAGAATCATAGTTATCGCTTCCGATAGTTATCAGAGAGTTGAATTCGCTGATCTCGTCATATGACAATTGCTTGGCAAGCGTATAATACTGTGAACTTGGATGCTCCTGAATGTAAGTCATAAGAGTCTGTCTGTCCTGTCCAAAGTACTGGACAAGTGCATTGACAGTAGGCTCCACATTGTCTTCATCTGATAAAAGAACTTTAGTATCAAGTATCAGATTGTACACCTTTTCACTGTAAGCAAGCACTGTACCATTGGCATCAAGAATCTGTCCTCTTCTGTAAGGAATAGTAGTTGAATCATATGCCTGTTGAGAAAGGACCTGCTTCTCATATTCTTCACCATTATTTTTAGTGATCAGGATCAATCTGGCTCCTAATCCAACGAAAGCTGATAGTACAAATAAAAACAGTACTATCAGCTTCTTTTTCATTCCAGTTGTAAACCTTTGTGCCTTTTTTCTTTTTTTCATACCAACAAAGACTCCCCTGACTAATTGCCACTATCCTGAGGAATAGGTGCTACCTGACGCACATAATCATTACCTTCTCCACCGGAATAAGTAACTACCTGGCCTTCATCAGCGTATGTCATACCATACTCCTGAATTGCAATCCTCTTGATCTCCTCCAGATCAATATTGCTATTGGCTCTATTATATGCTTCGTCATTATCCTGTTTTAGTGTATTAAGCTGACTTTCTAGTTTTGCGATATTTTTTACACTGTTTGTAATCTCAGACTGTAAATAAATATATATAGATAGTATAACACCGGTTGCAATAAGAGCACATGTTAAAATTATAAGTCCGAATAAATTCATGTGCTGCTTTTTCTTAGAATGAACAGAAGGAGCAACGTGATGAACACGCACTCTTTGCTCTTCGTATTCTGGTTCTCTCACCCTTCTTGCAGCACTTCCATAATTATATCTACTACGTGCCATGATCATCTGCCCCCTTTCTGTTAATGTTTTTTAACACTTTTAGATTTTTTCAAAAACTCTGAGCTTGGCGCTCTTGGATCTGCTGTTTACTTCCAGCTCTTCCTCGCTTGGAAGGATAGGTTTTCTTGTAATCACCTTTCCTTTGGATTTCTTACCACATACGCAGACCGGAAATTCCGGTGGACATGTACATGGATTTTCATTGGTCCTGAAATTATTTTTGACCATTCTGTCTTCTAATGAGTGGAATGTTATAACACAAAATCTTCCGCCCGGATTTAACAGATCTATAAAGCCATCCAGTGAGTTCTGCAGAACATCAAGTTCTCTGTTACATGCGATTCTGATTGCCTGATAGGTTCTCTTGGATGGGTGTCCGCCCTTTTCTCTCATCTTGGCCGGTATAGCGGCTTTGATGATCTCATTGAGCTGACCTGTGGTCTCTATAGGTCCATTGGCTCTTGCCGCTACAATGTGTTTTGCAATGTTCTTGGCAAACTTGTCTTCACCATAATCTCTAATGATGTGAAAAAGTTCCATCTCAGAGTAATCATTGACTATATCTCTTGCAGACAACGGCTGTCTGTCATCCATACGCATATCCAGAGGTGTGTCGTCATATTTATAAGAGAAACCTCTTTCCACATTGTCCAACTGATAGGATGATACTCCAAGATCAAGCAAGATGCCGTCTACGCCAGTTATGCCCATCTCACGAACTCTTCTGGCCGCATTTTCATAATTATCTCTAATGATGGTCACTCTATCTGCAAAAGGCTCCAGCCTCTTGGTAGCTGCTGCAATCGCATCAGCATCCTGATCAGTACCTATGAGTCTTCCACCCTCGGTCAGTTTCTCAGCTATATGGAAGCTGTGTCCTCCGCCTCCCAGTGTTCCATCAAGATAGATTCCGTTTGGTTTTATGTTTAAGTTGTCAATTACTTCTTCAAGAAGTACGGATGTGTGTTTGAATTCCATTTAAATGATCCTTTTCTGATAAATGATTTAGAGCTGTTTAAATGCTAAGTCCATACTCTGACATTTTGGCAGCAATCTCATCAATATTATCAAAGGTTGATGCAGCAGTCCACTTTTCTTTACTCCAAATTTCTGCTCTATTTCCCACACCGGCTATGACAGCTTCTTTTTCAATACCTGCATGTTCTAGCAGATTGGTTGGAAGAAGGATACGTCCCTGCTTGTCGAGTTCAGCATCGATAGCACCTGCGATAAAGAATCTTCCGAGCACACGGGCTTCAGGCTTGTCCATAGGCAGTGCCTGGAGCTTTTCCTCAAAAGCTTCCCATCCATCAGTGGCAAAAACGAACAGACAGCCATCAAACCCTTTCGTAACCACGAACTGCTCACCGAGAATCTCGCGGAACTTGGAAGGGATTATAAGTCTACCTTTTGCATCAATTGAATGGCTATATTCGCCTTTAAATGCTGCTCCCACTTATCTACCACTTTCATCCACTTTTAACCACTTTTTACCACTAAATAGATTATATAGTAATTTTTTCTAATAAACAAGAGGCTGTTTTCAGCATTTTTAGCAAAATAAAAGAGCCCAAACGCGAGTTTAGGCTCCTTTACACAATATCTTGTGTTATATTTAATTTTCATTTTCTATATTTTGTTAATATAAAAAAATAAATAATTTTATTAAATTTACGTTCATTTGCTAATTTAGGGACTTCTTTGCTTTTAAAAATTATTTTTCGCTTTTCTCTTCTGTGGAAGATTCTATTTTTTCTTCTTTAGAAGTTTCGCTCTTATCATGTTCCGTATACTTAGAAATCAATGCCGGCTGGATCTTGCCCTTGGCAATAAGTACTCTTACCACAATATCAGTGATAACAGCAAAAAGGAACAGACAAGTAGCAATCACCTGTGAAACAGGCAGCTGCGTATGTGGTATTAACAGCTGATCTGTACGAAGACCTTCTATCCAAAGTCTTCCAAGACCGTAACCACCAATGTAGAGAAGTCCTACTTCTCCGTCAAACTTCTTGTGTTTTACATATAGTAGCATCAGTACGAGGATCATCACATTCCACATACTCTCATATAGGAATGTCGGGCTGACCTGTACATAATTAGTACCTTCAACAAAATGCTCCCACATAGTATCAGTGATCTCATTGGTACGGATAGCATCAATAGGAAGTCTCATGGCAAACAGTCCATCTGTATATTCGCCAAAAGCCTCTCTGTTAGTAAAATTACCCCATCTGCCAAATATTTGTCCAACAATTACTCCAAATACACCTGTGTCAGCAAGAAGGAAATAACTCTTTTTCTTGATCCTTGTATAAAAGAAAAGTGTTATAAAACCTGTGATGATACCGCCATAGATAGCCAGGCCGCCATTTCTTATATATAGGATAGATATCGGGTTATCCTTGTACATATCCCAGGAAAAAGCCACATAGTATAGCCTTGCTCCTATTATAGAAAAAATCAGCAGATATATCGCCAGATCCCAGTACAGATCAGGATCCTGCCCTGTACGCTTGGCAACCTGCGCCACAAGCATTACTCCAAGCAGCGCTCCTATGCCAATTATCAAGCCATAAAAGGCTATGGTAAAACCAAATACTGTAAAGCTTTTCGGTACATTTTCCAAGTAAATGTTCAAATGCGGAAATGCAATGTCCATCGGCCCCATCATCTCAACCATTTTTCCTCCTGATATATGAAAATGAGTCACCGGGACGTTCAAAATTCTCATTTTCAAAAACGAGTCATTTTGATACGTCCCCAGTGACTCATCAATTGCTTAGTTATCAAACATTAAATCTGAAAAGGATAACATCGCCATCCTGTACAACATACTCTTTACCTTCCATGCGCACGAGACCTTTTTCTCTTGCAGCTGAAAGTGAGCCTTCTCTGAGAAGATCCTGATAATTGATAACCTCAGCCTTGATAAATCCTCTCTCAAAGTCTGTATGAATCTTACCTGCTGCCTGTGGAGCTTTTGTACCGATCTTGATAGTCCATGCTCTTGTCTCATCTTCACCGGATGTAAGGAAGCTCATAAGGCCAAGTGTTCTGTAGCTTGCCTCAACGAGCTTATCAAGACCAGACTTCTCAAGGCCAAGGCTCTCAAGGAATTCGCTCTTTTCATCATCATCAAGTTCTGAGATCTCAGCTTCGATCTGAGCACTGATAACAAATACTTCGCAGTTATTATCTTTTGCCCATTCTCTTACAGCTGTAACATACTGATTAGATGCACCATCATCTGCAAGATCATCATCTTTGACATTAGCAGCAAAGATAACAGGCTTCTCTGTCAGAAGATCAAAGCTGTGAAGAAGCTTCTTCTCATCTTCATCCTCGATATCCATATCTTTTACGAGCTTATTAGCCTCAAGCTGAGCCTTTACTTTCTCAAGAAGTGCAAGCTCTTTAGCTGCTTCTTTGTCCATACGTGCAGTCTTGGCAACCTTAGCCATTCTTCTCTCAAGTACTTCAAGGTCAGCAAAGATAAGCTCAAGATTGATAGTCTCTATATCTCTTACAGGATCAACTGTTCCCTCAACGTGAACAATATTAGTATCTTCAAAGCATCTTACCACATGAACGATCGCATCTGTCTCTCTGATATTGGCAAGGAACTGGTTTCCAAGTCCTTCACCCTGTGATGCGCCCTTAACAAGTCCGGCAATATCAACGAACTCAATTGTAGCAGGTGTAACTTTTTTAGAATGATACAGATCTCCAAGAGCCTTTAATCTGTCATCCGGAACTGCTACCACACCAACGTTTGGATCAATAGTTGCAAATGGGTAGTTTGCAGCAAGTGCTCCAGCCTTTGTAAGTGAATTAAAAAGTGTTGATTTGCCTACATTTGGTAAGCCTACGATTCCTAGTTTCATATTATCTTATATCTCCTTTAAAAATCTTTATTTTATGGGCTTTTTCACACCTGCAATCTTACAGGTGTTACATTTACTGTTACACATTCTTTTAATATATAAGCATTTATATTGAACTGCATAACATCAATGTATCAGCCACAAGGTCAATTTCTTTTTGTTTTTCATCCTCTGTTGTCGTAACATAGAGGTTCATTGTAATTCCTATATTAGAGTGTCCAAGGATTTTCTGTAAGGTTTTAGGCTTCATTCCACCCTCAATGCATCTTGTAGCAAAGGTATGTCTAAGCACATGCATTGCAAAAGGCTTAATAGATGCCTTATTACATATTTTATACAGTCCTGTATCATATGTACTATTCTTTATAGGTGTTCCCTTGCGACAAAGAAATATATAGTCGCTCCACTCAATAGGAACTACTTTTAAATTACTGTTTTTAATCTTTTGGTCTTTAAGAATTCTTACAGCTTCATCAGTCAATGGAATAGTTCTATATCCTGATGCACTTTTTGGCTCTCCAACTCTCCAAATCCCTACGGAATGTCTATACTCCATAGACCTACTTATTGTTAGAGTTTTCTTTGCAAAATCTACATCATCCCATTTAAGCCCTACAAGTTCGCCTGTTCTTAAACCTGTCTGCAAAATAAATCTGTATTGATTTTCATAGCTCTGTCCTTTTGCATACTCCAAGAATTTTTTCTGCTCATTTATTTCCAGAGCCTTTTTGTTCTCTGAGGGTTTACCCATGTCACTTCTGACTGACTTTTTACAGGGATTGTTGATAATAATATCGTTTTCCTTTGCGAAGTCGAGCATATTGTATAATGCTATTCTAGTCTGATACATAGTTGTTGTTTTATAACCCTCATCTGCCATGTCACTAAAAATTTTCTGACAATGAATAGGTTTAACATCCACCAAAAGCATTTTACCTATTACATGACTGATATTTCTTTTATAACGTTCACGGTAATTTCTTACTGTGTTTGGTCTAACAGTCTTTTCCTTAATCGAAATCCAATACTCAAACCATGCATCCACAATCATGTTATTTGCTTCTGTAATACTGCTATGCTCATTTATGTACTTCGCATCTTCAAGCCATTTTCTGCATTCCTGTAATTTCTTAAACCGTTTCACTCTCCTTTTTCCAAGTTTGTCAACAAAGCCTGCATTGTAAAGACCATCTTTTTGTTGAGTAATCCCAACACCTAATTCCTTACCTTTTAAGTCTTTGCCCATAATAAGCTCCTTTCAAAAAGAAGCCTAAATACAGTATTCTATAATACCATATGTCGGCTTCTTTGTGTTAGATTTCTTTAGTCGAGTTCAATGTTTTCTGACAAATATTTTTCAAACTCTTTTCTTTTCACTAGCTTCTTTCTACCAATATAGATAACAAACGAACAGGAAGGCTTTTTTAACAGTTCTGATATCCTGTTTTGCCCTATATTTGTATATAGTGCCGCCTCATCTATTGTAAGAAGCTGCTTCTCCCATATAGGTATGGTATTATTCATTTTCTATATTCCTTTCCTTATAGCTGTTTACAGTCCAATATCTGGATTTAAGATACTGAACCATTGTGACAGTTCCATTATCACAAAGGACATGAAACCAATCTTTTCTCTTGTCTCTTGCATATAACAATAATTCTGCATAACTAACAACTGCATTTTGCTGACAATAATCAAGCATCTCTCCAATAGCTGTATACTTATCCTTGGCAAGACTTATCGTTGACATATAATCCGCTCCAGCACATGAAATAACATCATCTGTACTATACTGTGCTTTTTCGGGATTATCTAAATGACACAAATATCGAGCATAAGCGTTTACACTCTTAATTGTCTCAACCCCTACGCCACCAATAACATCAAAGACCTCTTTTGCTTGCTCTTTGGTTTTCACTCCATCAAACAGAATCATCACGTGAAAATGAGGTTTTTTAATTGTTCCATCGGAATTTATATCTCTGTCATGCAAAGGGCTTATGAGTGCAGGCACAAGTTGTTCCTGTAGCCTTGAAATCCAATCAGACGGCGCAGATTCAGGGTATACAACTGTTCCATAGTTTCTTGTACGCTTTTCCATTATTTTTTATGAACAATGAACATTGTTCCTTGAGGGGTCGTAGTGTGCCCTCAAGGAATTTGTGGCGGTCGCTCCGCTTTGCTTCTCCGAAGCAAACCGCCACACATCAAAGCTCTATTTCCTGTTCAATGCTCCTTTCTCAATATATGGAGTCAGAAACTCACGTGGTTTTGTATCTACGCCCTGTCTGAATATCAATCCTGCACCTATTTCATGCCTGTTATTCTTTACATGAGCAAAATCACTTCCAAAAGCCATTTTATAAGCTGCATCACTCATCTGTCCCATGCAGATTCTGCATGATAAATTATCACGTATAGCACCTTCTACAAAAGACGTGTCAGGTCTTTGGAGTATTAAACCCACATATATTCGCTTACTTCTGCCTGTCACAACTATGCTCGCGAGCCTACGCTGTGTTTCATCATAGGTTTTCTTTTCGGCAATCTTGCTAAATGCAATAAGCTCATCAAAGAACAAAAACACGGGATTAAACTCCGCTTCATCAATTCCGATATTTTGTAAATCTCTTTCACGCAAGCGTACTTCCTCTTCTGTCTCTCTAACTACTTTTGCTATTTCATTTTCCTTTGTGACATATCCAACGGAAGGATTAACCTGCATAAACAGCCTCATATCATCGTCATTTTTAGGGTCACAATATATAACCCTTGCTCCTTGATTCAATAGGCATGAGATAATGTATTGAGCCGTTTGTGTTTTTCCACTGCCAGTATTACCTACAAGAAGCAAATGAGGACACTTGCGCCAATCCCAAGCAATGCCAGAAAATACTATCTCAGTTTCTCCTGCTATTTGAATATCAGTATGAGAATAGATCCTTTTTTGCTCCTGTTTTGTGCGTTCAAAATGATATATCAGATAGCCTCTCTCTTCGCATTTACCTATACAAACAGTCTTAAACATATCTGCAAGCTCCTGCTCCATATCTCTGAATCTTTCTGAACGCATAGTTCCATCCATGCGGATTTTTAAAAGAAATTCATTGTCAACTTTTCGTTCCATATAATCAATCGTTGGATAATAATCTACTCTTTCGACCTTTGCCCCGTTTTCTATTACATAATGAAACTGATACAAGCTGTTTCTTTTAACAAATTTTTCTACTTTTCTTGCTATCCGTCCTTTACGGGTTAAGGGCAGATTTCCTGCCCTCAACCTATACCATTTATCTTGTCTCATTCGTTATCTCCTCCAAGCTTGATACGCTTGTTTCCTGCAAGCTTTACGCCTTTAGCTGATAGAGAAAGTTTAACAGCACCCTTATTGTTCCAATCCTGCCATAACTTGCCCTCTAAATCCTCAAACTCGACAGGCGTAGGCGTTCCATCAAAATCAAATGGAAGCTTTGATAGTCCAAGGATTTTTATGTCTGCCTTTTCATAGCCCATCTTCTCAGATAAACCTGTTACAACAATTCCGTCCTGCTCCCCACGGATGCCCTCTACAAATGGATAATGTGGACGGCACTCAAGCATCATCATCTTTATCCCAACGGTTTTGATTACATCGACAACAACATATTTAAGAATTGAATTACTCATATTTTCTGTACCTCTTTTCTTTCTGATACATCTTTAGCTGTATCTGCCTTGTTTCATGTAACGCGTTACACACATATATATGCCACAATTTCAGATTTTAGGTATCACTTATAAAGTAACGAAAAAAAGAGCTTTTCAATGAATATAATCATCAAAAAGCTCTTTTTATGCATTTGTTTCGTAACTTATTAAGTTTTATTTTCTTCGACTATCTTTATCAAAAGTTCCAAGTAATTGCTTCTTTTCTGTGTAACCAAGATATTTAAGAATTTTATTACAGTCCTCAATATTTAACCCCTGATGCTTAGTGAGCAGATATATATACGCACAATGCAGGCGATCCGTTTTATCAAAAGCCACTTTCGCTGATGCCAATAAGGATTCTGCTGTTGCCAAATCAAGGTTCAGTCCCATACACATTGAGATAAAAGTTGACATTCTTGGAATATATCCCTCTCTTTGAAAATCAGTAAAAAACTTAGTATGCAGTTCCGTTTTTTCTTCAAAGGAAAGCCTGTCAACTTGCAAATAATCAAAGATTTTTTTCATCTTTACATGAAATGGTTCGTTTACCTCGCACAAAAGATTATAGCTTCGTGTATACTCTTCTGTCATCTTTTCATAATCATAATCATCCGGTAAACCAATCCATTCATCCATATCATTTCCTATCTGTTAAGTTCTTCTCTCCATACTACCGCTGTAGAATCATACCATCCCATAACTCCATTACTGCCAATATCAGATGGAGTTAGAATATCTATACTTCCATCCTCTGCAAAATGAATATCGTATGCAATACTGTATGTGGCATTTTCAAATGTACCATTATTTACAGCAGTTTCAAACGTATCTCCTGCACTATTGCCATCAAAAAATACTGTATCTTTAGCAATCTGCAATACAACATTTTCAAATATAGTCTTGAAATATTCATTATTCTCGTTAGAAATCGGATAGTATTCTTCCTTGGTGTAAGTATCTATCATAAACGCAGGTACATTAAAAATAGAGTATTCCTGCCCATCTTCTCCCGACAAAACTATTTTTTCCCTTTGGTCATTATTATATGCCTCTGTACTCTTATATGTATATTTGTGTCCGCTTCCCGTTTCAAACGCACTATTGTAAACATCATCCTGCACAACACATTCAGGGCATACTATAGAACCACTCACAAGATAATACTCACCCTTATCCTCTATATTGTACACCAAAGTATCATCATCTGAATACTCATAATCAAGTGAAAAAATAAGAGGTAGATTGTAGCCATAAAATCTGCTTACATCAGTTGCTTTATTATCAGTATCTAAGGAGTTATCTGTTATTTCTGTGGTTAAATTACTGCTTGAATCTGAATTATCCTCGCCTATCCAAATAGCAGGACGAACACCAATATCAGCCTTCGCCAACAAATAAGCAGAATTTGATATGTTTTTATCTCTTAATCCGCCTTGTTCATTTACTACATTAACACAGCTCAAATCTCCCTCAACCTGTGTACGAAGCCAATAAGGAGCATAAATATTTCCGACTATATCCGCACTATATGTAACTCCTTTGTCTGTTAGCCCATCATAGTGCTCTTGTTTTAATTCCTTTGCACCAGTATATCCCGAAGATGCATATTGCGTAGGCTCTGCCAATGCTTTTTCTGAATAGTAACAAGTATAATCCATGTCTGCTATTGTATCATGCTCTTGTATAGGTGACATATCAAAATATTTCACCGCTTCATCAAAGGACAAAAGAAACACATCTCCATATTCTGAATTGACTATCTGTTTTTTTTCGTCATCAGAAAACGCTTCATTTTTGAAATCAGCATTTAACCATTGAAATATATTACTTGTATACCATGTAACATGATTTCCGCTGTAATCATACTGTTCCTCGTCAAGCACATATTTTGATAATAATAAGGTCTTACTTCCATCCGTATCTAAAACAATCCATTCTATTGGTTCAGCTCCATTATCCTCATTATCATCCTGCTCATAGCTTCCAAAAGTAACAACATCACCTACAGCATAAGAAACAGATGAGTTTTCGTTTTCTGCCTGTACTTCTGCATTTTCAGTTAATATTGCAGATGAATTTTTTTCAACTGCATCCCCTTCTTTTTCTCCACATCCTGTCAAAAAGCATACTGCAAAAACTGCAAAAAGTATCCTTTTATATTGCATAATTTTACTCCTCCCAACTCTGTTTTTTTCTATGAGTATCACTATTATTCTCTCTCGACTGATCTCTCTTTACTTCATCATAGAAATCGCTTCTACGTTCTTTTGCTTCCTCTAATTCAATTTTTGCCTTTTCAATATCATGTATTGTTCCATGAGTAGCAGCCGTCTTCACATTGATTCGAGCATCCTCAACAGCAGACTCAACTCTTCTAACCTGCCTGTCCATACTTCCTGCCCTATACTCATCATTCCCAGCAACCATTGTTACAATACGCATTATCATTATGAGAATACAAACAAAGGTTAATGAAATCTTCGTTCCAATTCCAAGTTCAGAAAAGTCGGTAGATATTCCAAATAAATCAATACTCTTATATAGAACTATAAGATATAAAATCATTCCAACAAAAATAACCCCCTCATATAGAAGTCTACTCCTTCCATGTCTGTAAGCCTCTCCATATACAGCAAAAAATATTAGATAAGTAATTACTATCACTCCACCTAGCAACTCACCGCCCCCTCTTTTAACTTCATTATCCCATGACATTGCCAAAAGAACGCATGGCAAAACGAAATTAAGAATAAGTAAAACAACCTTTTTCATACTTCAGCCCTTTCCTGTCCTACGTTTGTAGGACATACAGAGTTATTGTACATCATATGATGTACACTTTCAATAACGATAAATTGCAAGGGTTATTATATTTATGGGTTATTACTCAAGATTAAGGGATTTAAGAGAAGATAAAGATTTATCTATAAGAAAACTCGCTGAACTTCTTCACCTACAACGTACTACTTACCACAACTATGAAACAGGAAAACGTGAACTTCCATTTGAGTTAGCAATTACACTTGCAAAATTTTATGATGTATCACTTGACTATATAGCAGGAATTACAAACGATTCTACCCCACCACATAAAAGAAAATAATTAAGGGATATTCCAGAGCATTTCTGAATATCCCTTTTTTGTATTTAGGCTTCATCTAAGTGTTACATTTACTGTTACATTTATTGTTGACCTATGAGGAAATATAAGTAATTATTTGATATCTTCTTGTATCTCAAACACTTATATTTTCTGTATTTATCGGATTTTAAGGATTTTTAAGAGTATCTATGAAACAGGCTTTTAATTCCGATTCCTAGTTTCATTTTTTATGTATCTCCTTTTAAAAATGCTTTATTTAAGCCATTTGTTATCTCAGCTTATTGTACCGAGTGCCACGCCGGGCACCATTTATCTATTATGACATAAAAATAGACCTGACACAGCGAATATATATTACCATGTCAGGACGGATTTGTAAAAACGTGTAGTGACAAATCATTTACATTTCCATAGTGCCATCGGATGATTCCGTATACGCTCTACAATCTCTGCATCCTCAAAAAGCAGTTCCGGCTTGTACTCCTTTGCTATAAACCTTTCCATATATTCCATTTCCTGAGCTGTTGACTTCATAAGCGAAGCTATGTACTCTTTCGCCTGTTGTTTTTTCCCTTCCAGGTCAAACTTGTCCTTCACAGCCAGAACCGGGAACAAATCTGATTTTATTTTTGAAAAGACAAGACTGTCTATAGCAGATGTATCGAAGTTTTTGTTCACTTCTTTTGCCGAGATCGTTGCATAGAAAATGATGCATTTCCTAAACAAGTCTTCCTCTCCTGCAAACAGCTTAATATCAGCCATATTACAGAAGTCATACAAATCTCTTGCAGCCGCTCTACTTATCAGAGCATTGGTTTTTGCCGCAAAGATTTCCATTGCAGCAACCGTCCTGACCTTTATCGGTTCTCCGAAAGCATTAGTCACTAATGCCCTGTCCTCTGGCAAGAGCACGTGCGTTCTCAGTGAATAGTTAATCTCTATCTTGATCATATCTCTGTTGCCAGCCGCATTCACATAATTATAATGAAATGCGTCCAGGCTATGACTGAATCTCGATGCCTCAGAGAGAGCATATCCTTGTTCCGACATGAATCCCTTCAGGATCTCCGTCAGACGTTCTCTTTCATTCACCGTTTCTTCTCTTGTCAGATTTGGAACAAAATCCAAATCTATATCAACCGACAATCTTGGAAGGTTAAAAACAGTCAGATTTATTGCCGTTCCGCCCTTAAGCAACAAATGTTCACGCATATATTCATGCGTATTTAAGAAATCAAGAATTGTCCTCAATCGAATAACCTTCTCAAAGGTATCGCGATTAAAGCCATATTCCCGAGCTCTTACATCAAGCTCTCTTCTATTAAATTGCGGCATCTTCTAGTCCTCCGTTTTTCATTCTCTTAATATTCTTTGGATAGACCAACCTCCATTCGCCGGAATAAGCAGGCTCATTTATACCGGTTGTCAGATATCGTTTTGAATCTCCGCTCCTATCCTTACATATCTTTATAAAATCATCGCTTATGCCAAGTTCCCTCTGATATTCACTAAAGATAAAACCTGTCTTCTGATATAAAAATGCATTGTCATATAAGGCCAGATACTTTAACATTTTTGTTTCATCAACACTGTTCACGGACACGACACACGAAAGCACCTCTTCCAGCCCGGCAATGAGATTCATATCCTTTATGGAGTCCGTTATCGTCCGCTCCTTATCTGTAATCCTCACGCCGCCGCCAAATTCCGGAAAAACTATACCTTCCTTCATCTGTTCTTTTACATAATGATAAGTGTACCCATCAAATTCAAAGTCGTGAAAACGTGTCTCTGAGCCAACATAAACCTCATAGAAAACCTGATCGGCAGTTCCATAATATTCAAATGCTGTATGATGTGATACATATGAAGATGGGGTAATAGCACTGGCAATTTGAAATCTGTTAGCCACTGGCCCGCCATTTTCACCGCTAAGACACGTATATAACCCATTTCGTATTTTTAGCACCATATTTTCCTTCAGAAGCTTTCCTAATGCCATCCTTGCTGTCCGTTCACTTGAATACAGGGCATTAACCTCTTTCATGGAAAAAATTGGGTATTGTAACAGTTCATAATATAAGTTCATATACTCGCTCCATGATGTTAATTATTTGTCGGATTTTACTCTATTATATGTCATTTCTATACATATTTTTAACTTATCATCATAGAGTTGCCTTGTCAAGTTAAGTTTATGTATTTTTTTACCATATTTGTTGTAACTATCATACATTATTTAAACCAAACAACATAGATTATTCAATATTTCCGGTCAGATACAAATACCATTTTTCCAAAATTGCTTACCTGTCCTTTTAATTGTTCAGGTGTGCGTTCTTTCACTATAAAACCTCCATGTATGTCCTAACTTTTGATTCAATATTAAATTGTCTGGCATACTTCACTATTTTTCTTGGGTTGCATCTACTTGAAAAGTATTCCTTCATTGCTTGGGTATAAATCTGCATATCAACAGATTTTTTGTCTCTAATTAAATCGCAGATACAGCGTTCCAAATCATATATTTTTACTTCATAGCCCTGTGGTGTTTTAGCATCAGTTATTCCTAAATCCCACAAGTCTTTTTTACAATAATGAAATCTTGTGTTTTCATAATCCTTTTTTATGCGAGAAACATTATCACCCTGGGGAACTGTAATATCTAACTCATGAGGAACGCGATCTGAGAGTCCATGTAAAAATAAAGCAGTACCGTGAGAATAAATCATTTTAGGAGAACGATTCTGTATCACACGATATTCATCAGGTTGATTATCCGCTAACACATAATTTCCATGGGATTCCTTTTTTATTGATCCACTTAGCAATGCTTGGTACAGCGAAAGTCTCGAAACTCCCTTGTCAGCCAATTGTTTAGCAGAAATAATCCCATCATTTGAGTCTATAATCATTTTCAGCGATTCAATTGAGTAATCCATAAACATCACCGCCTTTCATTTCGTTCTTTAATTCTATCATATTAAAGAACGTTTGTATATTTATCGTTCTTTAATTGTCATATTTAAAAGAACGATATATATTACAGACTCATGACTCTGTTATGCTTCCGCTTGAATCGTAATTGGTCTACACTGTCCGTATGATAACTTTGTTATGCCCCCAAGGAATAAAAAATATTGCATTTTCCAAATCGTCCCCAAGTTGAGGACGATTTAATATTTCTGGATACATCTCATGCCTCTTATATTCAAGCCTTCGATAATAATCACATTGCAAAAAACTATTGTGATTTAAAATTGATTCAATCAATATATCGAACAGCTCAGTAGCAGACAAATTCCCCCACCCTATGCCTTCCACATCATTGAGATATGGTTCTAGAATACATCTCAACATCTCGTTTTCTCTAATCCTCTCTTCCGAGACAACTGCTGTTTCTATTATACTTTTTTCACCCCTTGGCATCATTTCTGTACCCCCAAAGGTAGTGGTTGCCTGGCCCGTTTTGGGCACAAGAAAAGAGCAGTCATTCTGCTTAAGAACAACTGCTCTTTATGTAAAATTCGTTATTTAAAATTTACTAAAATCCATTCACCTTTTTTATTTGAGCCCACTCTCTTGACTACGCCCTTTTCAATCAGCTTTTGTAGCTCTCTTTTAACAGTAGCTTCAGAGCAGCTAAGTTTGTCTCCCATCTCTTTTCTTGTCATATCAGATCTCTGACGAAGCAAATCTATAATTTGCTGCTCCCTTCTTTCCAATTTTATCGGGTCATTTATCGGGTCATTTATCGGGTCATTTACCTGGTCATCGTGACCCTGTAAAAACTTGCCACTGATATGCATCTCTCTATTATGGAGTTCATGTTTCTCATGGGATTTATAAGAAAAGTAAAAATCAAGCATAAATCTTTCTATGTAGATAGATTCCTTGACCAATTGTTTTCCAATATTTTCTTCTCATAGAACAGTGCCTTTTGGGGATTGTTTTTACTTTTTCCCAGTATCTGTACATGGTGTCCCCATGGTATAAGAAAAATTATACTCTGCCCCAAATCGTCAACAACTTGTTGACAATTCTCTGCTTCTTCAAAATCGTCAACAGCCAGTTGACGATTTGAAACTTCCGGATACATCTCATAAAAATATCGCATATATTTAAGATTTTTCGCGACTGTCGTCTCTTCACGAAAGATTACCGAGACATAAGTGATTTTGTTTTCGGGATCTGGGTATTCCTTCTCGAAATGCATACCTATAGATTCTGCAGTCTTATAAGAACCGACATTGGTATATTTGCAATATGATAGAGTGCAGGGTAATCCGTGTTTGCAAACGCCCAGTCTCGTACAGCAGTTGCTGCTTCCTTAGCATAACCTTTTCGCTGATGATCTGCGCGGATATGATAACCAATCTCAGGGAGCATCTTCCCCTCAATGTTCTGAAGTGTCAATCCACAGTCACCAATCATCTCTCTAGTATCTTTCAAACATACAGCCCAGAGTCCAAAACCATTCTCATGATATCGGTTCATATTCCTTTCAATCCAATCATTGACTCTTTTCTCGTCAAAGGTATATGGATAATGCAGCATGATGTCTCTATCGGCGAGGACTTTGTATAGCGCCTCGAAATCATCAGTATTCATTTCCCTAAGAAACAATCTCTCTGTTTCCAAAATAATTTTTTGTTCCATATTATGTCCCTCCTAAACCATGTGTAATATTTATCTGATTGATGATATCATTATATTTGAGACGATATCACGAATATATAACCATGTCTGCGTCTAGAAAATGCATATTCCACCAGTTCTGAAAAATATATGCAGATATGGTTGAACCATAATTCAAGAGCGGTTTAAACTATGAGCGAGAATAATACAGGAAACAACAAAAACAAAAAAAGCAGCATTACTACTGGTGCAGCTGCGCTGATCTCAGTACTTGCTGTTCCAGTTACTTTGCTTGCAGGACTGCTCTTATCCAATAAGCGTAAGAAATGAAATCTTAATCCAAAATGGAGTTTTATCATGAGAAAAAAGACACTGTTACTAGCATTTAGCACTGCTTTTATAATAAGCGCCTGCGGAAGCAATAACATTACCAATATTCCGGAAGATTCTGTAGATGAAGCATCATCAGTTACCAGCGTTGAAGAAACTACAGATTCAGCTTCAATAGCCGAGACTGTTGAAGACAATTCTAATTCCGAAAACTCTTCAGAAATAAATGGCTATCTGCCCTCTTCTGCAACTGATTTTAAGCAGGCTTATAAAGAAATCATCGAATATGAGCTGGAAAGATCAGCTTCTGTTTTGCCTGATGATTATGACGCATATGAGGATACCATTGAATGTTATTGGCTATATGACATTGACAAGGATAATATACCTGAGCTTTTGATAAGATATGGGCATTGTGAAGCTGCCTTCCACGGAAAGCTTTATACATTTATTGAAGGAAAACTCCAACTCATAGATGGAATTGGCATGGGCCACACTTCATTCTATGCAGTTCCTGATGAAAACGGAATCCTTAGCTATTGGGGACATATGGGATGCGGAAGTGCCTCCAAGCTGACACTCAAAAATGGACAGCTTGAATCTGAAGAATTGTACTCTGAAGATATTAACGAGAAATTACAAAATGGCGAAGATGCTTGGTACAAAGCTGCAAATGAGATAATTGAAGGCGCATATTATCTAGAGGCTTTTGACTGTTACAACACCTATCCAATCGATATGTACGATGTTATTGCAGATTATTCCTCTGGCAACACACCATCTGTTCCAACAAGCTATAGCTTCCCTGAGAATAATCCAAACTTCTATACTGACATAATGCAAAATGATGAGATTGTAAGTGCTGTAGCACTTGATCAGTTCATGAACACTCCAGGAGAAGTGCCTTTCAGTATGTTACTTGAACCTGGTCAGATATACGAATACACTCACGTCTTTCTTGTCGTGCATGGAATAACATATGCTGATTTAAACTCAGATGGCATATATGAATGCATTTTCTACTTATCCGAAAACGACCAAAACAAAGACTACCGAGTTATCATGAGCCTTCAGGATGATATGGTATATGCATACCTAACATTTTACCCTGGCGAAACCAAGATTACAGAGAATGGTTACTTTATATCGGAACCTGGTGAATACACACATGAGCGCTATGTAAAAAGAGTTCTCTATAACAAAGACAATTGCTTTACATACGCGGTTCCATCTGAAAAATAAAATACAATATAAAAATAAGCGCAGTACAATATCTCAATGGAAAAATTTTTGAAACCAGATCATATTTCCCTGATTAATAACGCAAGGCGGTACTCATAATCGTACCGCCTTGTATTATTGTATATATAAATATTGTTGCTCAAATACATAAACAATCCACCAGTTTTATCAATTGCCCACCTGTGGTAAATAATAAACTTTACCGCCTTTAACTATCAAATTCACATCCTCTTGGAATAAATCTGATTCTGCGTCTCCATTCTGCACTTCTGAGTCCATCTGATTCTTAATTCTGTAAATCATATCCTCTGGAACCATCTTGTAATTTAAATCATCATTAAAAATTCCAAGAACGCTCATGAATACACCTTCAACTCCTTGGCGCTTTCTTCGCTGTTCTTCGGTACTGATTTCTAGCTTTTCACAAACTTTATTATGCCATTCATTCAACTTAACAAGAGTATCATTTGCTTTCTTCGTATAAGGCTCCATCAATGCATAACTATTTTTTCTGGATATTGTGCCTAAATTCAGGGTATAAGTCAAATCAGAAATCTTGGACATTACCTGTATCAATATTTGCTGATATTGGAACCACTGCTCTGCTTCCCTGACCTTATCAGAATATGAATTATAATTTAGATCAGAATCATTGCTAATATCTTGTAATGTAAAATTGGCTTGCCCTAGCAACTCTGCACATTCATGTTCAAGACTCTTGAGATGAACTAACTCTCTGTTTCTTAGCTCATCATTCTCAATTGTTTCAACCTGAAACGTTGATATCTTCTGTGTTCCTGTTACAAGCGCCAAGACCTTGCTCTTATACTCTTTTTGTTGGAAGTTCGCTATCTTATCTATACCTTCATTTATACTGGAAAGCTGATTATTAATCTGAGTCATATAGTATTGTCCAACAACCATAGATGCCACATTCATCACCGCAGTTGCTGAACTCAGCTTTGCAAGTCCCTCAGCCGCATTATTATCTACAACCACCCAATTGGCATTTCCTTTAATGTTATTTGCTACTTCACGGTACGAACCTCTAAAAGCGCCTTCCATTGCTCTTGAATTATCCAACACGGCCCCTTTAGGGATTATTGCCTTATATAGTTGTCCTGCAGCCTCAGTAGCCTCTTGATACGCTTTTACAGCTCCGGTATTGGCTATTGCCTGTGCAGCATTTGGAATAACATTATCAACTATTGCCAAAAGATTACTATCTTTTATTTCAACAAGCTTATTCTCATCAATTTCTGAAAGTCCGGTAACTGCCTCAAAGCTAACTTGCAAAGGATGATCATTTTCCGACACTGCCAAACTCATTTTATCATCTTCAGAACTTAACTCCTCTTTTTTTCTATTATTGATAAACACTACAAATATTACAGCCAGTACAATGCCAACAAAAAGAGCTATTAGGATATATTCCATTACAATCACTATCTCCGTATCAAAAGATTTATAGTTTTAAATGATTTACCTCAATCAGTTTATTATATCAGAAAAACTACCTACGCTAACAAAATCTCCATCAAATCATGATCAAGATATTCCTTCAAAATCCCCTCAGCATCCACATTCCCGAATCCGCCATAGAACTCCTCTGCCACGCCACCAGCAATAGCTCCAAAGGTATCGCTGTCGCACTGAAGGCTATAGATATTTCGGATGAAAGACTCATAGTCTGAACTTTCATAAAAGCACCGCATAGCCGCCGGCACAGAACCCTGACAGCTCTCATTCCAAATATATCTAGGACGTATCTCATCAAGGCTATATCCAATACTATACTCATACTTGTTAACCGGATACTGCTCCAACACATACTCGTAGATCTCCTGCCTGGTCTTGCCATGCCTTGCCATCCAGATACAAGTAGCGGTAACTACTGCGCCTTTGATTCCTTCAGGATGATCATGAGACACAGCAGCTGTATCCTCCGCCATACGTTGCATCTCATCATAATCTTCATAATGCTCGCCTACAAAAGCAACTCTCATGGCGGAGCCATTGCCCCAGCTATTGTATGGTCTATGATCTTCATCATTGATCCAGCTATAGAACCTGCCACCATAGCCGCAATTAGGATACCTTCTGCCTATCCTGACCATAGTATCAGTCAGGTCTAGCCCTTCTGCAATAGCCTTCTTAATAGCCAGCGTCATAACTGTATCATCAGTGAATCCCATTGGAAGGCCGCTAATAAGCGGCACATTCTTCCAATCAAGCTCAAATGGCCTGTCAAATTCGTACTGAGAACCAAGGATATCTCCAAGCACTGCACCTTTTACTGCCATCGCTATTACCTCCTTGCCTTTCTGCCGCTACCACGTCTCTGATAATCTGCGTTTATCTCCTCGTCCCAATCACTATTATCAAGACAGCCTTCAACCTCACACAAACTATCAGCCATCATTACTGAGCAAACTGCCTTAGAAACACCTGCGTACACATTGGCTGTACCCATATCATCACACACATAATTAACAGCCCTGTCCCTGCGGATACCATACTTCTGAGCCTCAGCATAAGCATCTATGTTGGCCCCTATGAAGATGAACTCCCAGCCGTATTTCTTTTGCTGACGCTTAACCATTTTCTCAATCTTGTCCCTGGAATACTTGCAACTTGCATTTTCCATACCATCTGTAGTAATAACTACGATAGTTTTCTCAGGCCTGTCTTCTTCTCTCGCATACTTGTGCACGTTACCGATATGATGAATAGCGCCTCCAACTGCATCAAGAAGAGCTGTACAGTCCCTAACGTAATACTGCTTGTCAGTCATCTTCTCAACCCTCTCAATAGGAACTCTGTCATGGATCACTTCACATACATCATCAAAAAGAACCGTAGATACAACAGCCTTCTCCCCAGTCTTCTTCTGCTGCTCCATCATGGAATTGAAGCCGCCGATTGTGTCTGATTCAAGACCGCCCATAGAACCTGATCTATCCAAAATATAAATAATCTCTGTATATCCTTTACTCATAAATTCTTTACCTCCTGGCATCTTAGGCTGCCTCCCTGCAGTGAGGCGTTCGTTATCTGATGATTAGATGATACCAATTGGCCATAGAAAAAAGGTCAACCCGAAGGCGACCTTGTAATCATCCATTTGAAAGCGGGTCTAAGCCGTAATCAAACAGTACAATATCTATTTTTAATACATTGTAGTCCTCATGCTCTATGAAATATTCCACCACAGCATCTGTCTGGGATATAGGCGATAAAGCGTAGCCTGCCAACTTGAGGAGATCCACAGTCTCATCCATATTGAGGCGAAGCCCCACGGCCAGCGCCAAAACCTTTTCTTTAGAAGGCTTAACCCGTCCTTTTAATAATTTGGAAAAATACTGTTTCGATATATTCGCAGCTGCGTATACCTCTGAATTCTTGAGACCTTTCTTATTGATCAGCTTCTGTAAGTGCTTTTCAAAAGAATCTTTGTATATACCTTTAAGAACATCATCCAAGGATTTTAATGGCTTAACTTCCTGGTCAAAAGCAACACCAAGCTCATTAGTAGAAAGCCCTCGACCAGGACGAACAGATGAAGCATGAAAGACATCAGCACTATAATCCAGATCATTATCAACATCTTCTGAATCTAACCTCCCAAGATCACTATCAGAATAATCAGCGAATTCCTCAGGAATGCCTTCATATCTGTACTCATCAGAAAGTGCACTGCCTACATAGTCATCATCAATGAAGCTTATGACTTCCTCTCCAAGATCGCCTGATATCTTAACTGCCTTGTCACCGAACACAACAAGGAATATCTCTATATCATGCTCTTCAAGGAATCTGGTAAAAGAATCTACAGCTATCTCCATAGCAAGTCTCTGAGGGAATCTATAAGTACCAGTAGCAAGTAGAGGAAAAGCAATAGACTGGCACTTATGGGAAGCCGCAAGTTGCAACGACTTATCATAGCACTGCCTAAGAAGCTCAGCCTCACCACGGCCTCCTCCATCCCACCATGGACCACTTGCATGGATAATAAACTTCGCATCCATATTGAAAGCCGGAGTAATAGCTACTTCTCCAGGGTTAAGTCTTCCAATCTTCTGACGCTCTGCAAGGAGCCTATCTTCTCCTGCTGCCTTATATATAGCAGAATCAACGCCATCGCCTATAGCAACCTCCGGGTTAGCTGTGTTAACGATGGCATCTGCTTTTACTTTTGTAATATCATTTCTGATAATTTGAAATGGCATGAATTATACCTTCTTTTACTCATTTCTCAGGCTCATGGTAATTCTTTTCTTTATCTCATCAGATGTTTCCTGACAAGTTTTCATTAATTCAAGCAGTTTCTCATGGTTATTCCAATGTTTTTCCCATAACTCTTCACCTACAATTTCTACAAAATCAAGCTTTGTAGGTGCATACTTTCTCTCGTATACTTCCAACTTCCGGCATCTTTCATTTATATCCGTGATGCCTCTTGTTTTTGGAGAAAGTGAAGCATCGCTATACATCCATTTTTTCCATTCTTTATTACCTTTGCTTTGATTGCACTTGCCACAAGCAGGAACAAGATTATGAATTTCTGATATATAGCCTGTAGGCCCCTTGTCAACTATTAGTGGCCTAAAATGATCCCATTCTGTGCAAGTATCGCCACAGTAAGCGCAACATATACTCTCTCTTGTCATTCCAAGAGTAGCAAGAGCATCATCAATTTCATCTTCAGTTGGTTCAACAACAGGAATAATTCCGTTAACAAACGCATTTGTAATACTTGATGTTCTTCCAGTAATCTTGACCGGAGTAGGCATTCTAAATACATTCTTTTTCATAATTTCCTTTTAGATAAATCCCATTAACAATTCTTTTGATTAATATAAATCACATATGTCCTCTTCGATATAAGCAAAAGAAGCATAACTATCATAAATGAAAAGCAGTAAATAAACAGAGATAACACCGCTATAACATAATTATTTTTAATAACTATAACGATTATAGAAAAGATTGCCGAACACAGAGATAAAATATTACATGTCATAATTGAGACAAATGTCTCATTAACTACCTGCTTTTCAAGCTTATTATCACTGTTAAGCTTTCCAACAAGTATAGCTGCAAATCCAAACAGCACTGTAAATATAAATGCAAATACTGTAGTTAACACTCCTGCAAGCTTTTCATCTATGCTAGATTCAAACCCAAAAACAATTATCGCTCCTAAGACTATTGGCATAATTACAAAACAAAGAATATCCCAAAGCGATATCCTTTTTGTACTGTCGTTTCTATAAACTTGGAATTGACTTTTTATAATTGAGAAAATCCTAACTTTCTTATTGCAAAACAACATAAGTATAACAATACCAATAGCTATTATACTTAAAACTGCATCTTTCAATATGTTATACCTCCTCAGATTTAAGAATATCATCATAGTATTCATCTGAAAGCTTTGCTAATTCTCCAGCAAAGTCATGAGAGTTTTTATAAGCTTCATACAATCTAGCTGAAATATCATGAGCTCCAACTATATTCTCAAATTCACACCATCGGATTTTTTGATGACGTTTACCTCCTACACGTAACCTAATTTCCGCGTCATTATAATCTACTTCATCATTAAGCTCCGCTTTAATTAAGGCAAATGCTTTCGCTTGATCAATTTCCTTAGCATGAAATCTATTAATAATATCAAGGATCATTCTATTCTCCTGTTCTTCCAGGTTTAATCCTACTTCCCTTATAATATGTTTTCTTCTTGATCCATTAACATTATCAGCCACATCAGAAGATAGCTCTTGTTTTATAAATTGCATTGTGATTTTTGTAGGTGTAATATCATTTACTTCATCTACCATTGGAACAATCAAATCCATCTCAAGTTTTAAGCCTTTACTCTTAATAGCATTGTTTGCTGTTTCCAAAAAAACACTCTTGCAGCCAGATCCATTTTGTCTGTGGAAAATAGCTATGAATCCATCATCACTCTCGTAAACGAAAACATGATACTCATATAACGCAGCTGCATCAGAACCGTAATTGTATTTTTCTCCAGTCTTTTTCATTACCGTAATCGGTTTTCCTTGTTTACCTGCATTTGGCATTATATGCCATATCTTAACTCCGTTTTTTTCTCGAAACTCTATCTTGTTTTCTGCCAAAGCAATTGCTCTATCTGAATTTTCGCCAATTGCAAGGTTACTTGTGTATTCTTTATATGTATCAATAAATTCAGAAAAAGAATAATTTGGTTCTTCACCACTCCTTATCGCTTCACGTTGCTCCTCAATCAATGGATTGTTCCTTTGTAAATAACTAAATCTACACTTATATGCTGTAAGAGTCTCTATTCAAGCCATTGTAATATTCTACCGTCCTATCTGTAATGTAATATTTGTATATATACTTATAAATCAAACGTCCTTTTGATAAGATTGTCAATTTCCTTTGAATCCAAGCTTCCATTATCACCATCTGAAGTAATGATAAGGTTTTTACCCTCCTGAATTCCATGAGCATTGTAGTACGCTAGCTTTTCTTCCCATCTCGACATATAGCCAGGGTCTGTAGGCATGCCTACATGTTCCCAATACCAAAATGCCTCATCGTCATCAGGATCATACGCTACAAAATCCGGTCTGAACTTTCTTCCGTCCACAGTAACCTCGGGTTCATAATCATAGTTAATACCATTGCTGAATAGATGATCTGCAATGATTAATTCTGACTTCGACCGCACAAATTCTCCGCGTGTTGTCCTATGAATCAAACTATCCTCATAAAACTTGTTTCCAACCTTTACAATACTTGGTTTATTCTCTGATTTATCAGGCAATAGTTCTTCATAAAACAAATCCGTAAAACGTTGCGCTATATCAGAATTCTTGGGTGATACATAGTCCATAAGCCTATGAGGATCCTCATTGTAAATGATGACTATTTTCTTCTTCTGTCTTGTTAAGGCTGTATACAACATTTCCCTTGAAAGGATCCTGCATGGTTCCGCGAGGATCAGAACAACCGTATCAAACTGACTCCCCTGCGATTTGTGAACCGTTAGGTGTACTAAAAAACGGATTCTATTCCGTAATCGTTTTATCCTTTATGTGGTAAGCAATGCCCCTCTTAGTGCAGAATTCAATCACTTCCTTCGCTTTTTCGTTATAGAACTTTTTATGCTCAGGATATCCTGATGTAACGTCCTTGCAGTAATTGGTTCTTCCGAAGATAATCTTATCCACGAAACTAACAGCTTTCAGAATCTTCTTCAGATCCTGATCTATTAGATTCGGCGTAGGATATGGCTCAATACTCACCCAAGTCTTGCATCCTTTCTCATGCAGTTTCTTCAGCGCATTTAGTCTTTCTGCATATGGCGATGATCCGGGCTCCATCTTCTCTCTGTACTCCTCATCCAGAGAGATCAGCGTAATCCCATATTCGTTATCCTTGGAACACTTTGCTAGACTGATTGGCAGGATTCCTTTGGTAAGTACCGTGCATTTTATCCCCGCATCATTTAATTTCCTTATGACATCAAGGCTCATTTTCTCAATCTCGGAATATCCCACCATAAATGGATCTGTTGTGAAGCACAGATGCACTGAAATAATCTTATCTTTGAGACGCGGGATCTCCTTGTCCAGAATTTCCAGTGTATTCGATACTAGATAAGGCATCAGCCAGTCCTCATACGTTTTAACTTGTCCAAATCGTTTCTTTAACAGGAAAGCATAGCAAGGATATCTGCATCCATGCGCACATCCTTGAACATAGTTTATAGTATAATCTCCATATTCAACTCCCGTTTTATAAAGCATCGATTTTCGTGTTATATAGCCTTCAATATTTGGCATTCTTTAGTAACTCCTATCAGAAAATGTCATTGAACTACGAGAAGCCTTCATTTCAAATTCTCGTTTCAACACATCTCTAATTTTATTCTTATATCCTCTAGTAGGAAAAATCGGATGCTGTCCAAGATAATTCCATACTTCATCATTAGGCACATTCATTTTACCTCTGAAATGTCTTTGAATATATAAAGCAGCATCTCTTAGATTATAACAGGAATCATCTTCAGGAGTTTCACAGATGATATTTCCATCCACATTGAAACATAATTGCATTTGATTCTCACTGTTATGTGTATTTTTCATCGAAGATTTATCTCCAAATATCTTCCATGCTGTAGTCTTAAAAAGTTCAAAACCTTTGTAATGTCTAGTACAATGGAGCAAATTATAGACAACCGCATTATTACTATTAAAAAATGGAAATACTGCTATATGATAATCATCGTCTTTTCTTCCTGTACTATTAGTAATTATCTTTTCTATTATCTTTTCATATTCATTCCTATCACTACCTACCGAAATCAAATCACTAATTGTCATCTTATAGGTATCTTCATATTTTTTTACAACTTCAGGCTTTTTAGCAGTTTTTGCTGCTCTAATAGTATCTGAAACCATATGATTAATAATAACTTCACCCCAATTTTTCAAAAAAGGATCAAGTGCCTCCCAATCTATATGCGCATCATAAGGATCATAAACGAGCAAAAAATGCATTCCTTCAAATGTTGATTTGAACTGAGATGAAATTTTCTTCAACATAACACTCGCATCCATCACTTCTGTATATATATGGAAATTATCTGTTTGTTTCGGAAGTCGTGTACTAAGTAAATCAATCTTTTCAGCCTTAAGGTCGTTAAAATACAAATATGCTTGCTTTTTTGCATATGTGTTCATAGCATCCGCAATAATCTTTGATACTCTTAGTGCTGTTCCTTCAATTTCTTCTCCTTCCTCTGTCTGATAAACACCACTATTTGACATACAATCGATATATACAATACCTTTACATTTTTCTATTTGCATTATTATTTGAACCCAAGCTTTAACATATTCGGAAATCAACTCGAATTTCTTAATGCTATGTGGTGACACAATACTGATAACGTCATTTTTTTTAGAACCCGCCATAATACTCCCTCCAAAACATTTCTCTACTTTTAATTTTTTCTATATCCCCGATAGTTCTTATTTCAAAAAATTATTTCAGCTATGTCATTTAACTGACATTTAAATTCTCTGCAAATTCTTTCTAATACCTCCATCTGCACATTGTCACCATTTTCAAGCTTTGCGATTGTCGCATAGCTCAAACCGGTCTTTTCAATCAAATCCTTTCGTTTCATATCTTTATCAATCATCAGTTTAAATAGTTTCTTATAAGATACTGCCATATTTTGTTCCTCTTACCTTTTGAAACTGTTTAAAATGGCCTATCTAAGCCATAATGCGCCTCTTCAATTATATCACAAGTTCTGAACAATCGTTCTAAAAATCTCGCGTTCGCAAGAATTTGTGCATAATAAAAATCAGAACCACCGGCTTAGCCGGTGGTTTGTTCTGGCCCTATAAGGGCCTTTTACCGGCAAAGCCTAAAGGCTT
>SVGC01000064.1 GCA_015056495.1 Butyrivibrio sp. | reverse complement strand
TTGTAGCCCATGTTCTCAAGTGTTGAGATATAGCTATCCCACTGCTCTTCAATGCCGCCTTCTGTAACCCAGGTAGCCTGTGTTGATGATACATAAGCGCCAAGGTCTGTGTAGAGAGTTGCAAGAGTGCTCAGCTGATCAGGTGTGTAACTTACGTTTGGATATGCCTCTTTAGCATACTTACTCATCTCTGCATCAAGGGCAAGTTTTGCAGCATCTCCATTTTCAGCAGCGTAGGTAACCTTATCATTGAATCCGTCAGCAACATATTTTGGTCCAAAGTCGCGAAGTGACTGGATCCATGCAAAAGTATCTGCTGAATTACCGTCAGAAGGAGCTAGAACAGTGTATGTTCCGGCAGCTTCATCTTTTTCTATAGCTACGCCAAATGAACCGTAGAAGTTCTGGATTGAAGCATCGTCTGTGTAGAATGAATCTGCCCAGGCAAGAAGTGGACCAGGATTTTCACAAGCAGAAGTAACAACAAACTCATATCTGCTATAGTTCCAGTGCTCAGGATCAGAAGAAATATACTGATTTCCATCTGGACCTACAAGAGCAGGAAGTGCAACATACTGATCAGCATTAGCTCCAAAAGTTGCATCAGCAGTCCATCCTGGAGCACAACCAACAATTGGTGTCTCGCTCATAAGCTTGGCATCTCTCATTGAAGTATCTTCTGTGAAGAGCTCCGGATCGATAAGACCTGCTTCATAGCACTCATGCATCCAGGCTACAGCATTTTTATAATTCTCTGTAGTTGGAAGATATACAGGCTGACCATCCTGAATAGCCATCATATATGTGCTGTCAGCTCCAAGAGTTGTACCAAATGGCAATCCAAAGAACATTACAGAATCTGCGTAACCCTGTCCAAAAGGAATCTCATCATTTGGATCTCCGTTACCGTTAGCATCCTGCTCCTTAAAAGCAGTAAGGACATCAACAAACTCTTCATATGTAGTAGGTACTTCAAGTCCAAGATTATCAAGCCACTGTTTATTGATAAACATCTGGTTTGCAACAATAGGTCTGCAAGGCTTCTTGGATGGAAGTCCATAGATATGTCCATCAGCAGATGTAGCAAGAGCCTTCATAGTAGGATCTTCTTCCATGATCTTCTTTAAGTTAGGCATGTACTCATCAATATAGTCATCTAGTGCAATAAATGAACCTGTATTTGTCAGAATATCTGTTTCAGAAAAGCAGATTGAACCCATAAATGCATCAGGAAGATTGCCACCTGCCAGGAGAACAGCTTTTTTATCTCCCCAGTCTGAATTGAGAATAGTATTCCATGTTACATTGATTCCTGCTTCTGCAGCTGCCTGATCCGGAAATCCTGTATGATAATCTTCTCCCCAATCTGCCCAGCGCACTGTTGCTACTTCATAAGTGTTGTCGGAAGTTTCTACTGATGTAGCATTGTCCTGTCCGGCAGTTTTTGTATCAGCTGTTGAGCCACAAGCAGATACAGTCATTGCAAGCCCCAATAAACTTGCGATTAGTGCATAATTCTTTGTCTTCATAATTCCTCTCCTTCTCTTTTAACTACTTTATCCCTTCACTGCACCTATCATGACACCCTGGTTAAAATACTTTTGTAAAAAAGGATACAGCATCATAATAGGCAGTGTTGAAACCACAATAGATCCATATTTCATCATGTCTGACAATTGTCTGAGCTCCTGAGCCATAGTACCTGTAGCTGCGCCAAGCAATGATTCATTGGCTATCAGGATTCTTCTAAGTAATAACTGTAATGGAATCAGGTTCTCATTTTGCAGATATATAAGTGCATTAAACCATGAATTCCATAATCCAACGGCAGTCCATAGACCAACTACTGCAATAACAGCCTTAGAAAGCGGCACTGCAAAAGAAAAGAAATATCGCAGTGTACTGCAACCATCAATCTGAGCGGCTTCCCATAATGATTCTGGAAGGGATGACTCAAAAAATGTCCTTGCAACGATTATGTTGTAAGTAGACACTGAGAATGGGATGACCATGACCCAGAATGAATCTAATAATCCAAAGCCCTTTACTACAAGATATGTAGGTATAAGGCCGCCGTTAACAAACATTGGAATAACATAAAACAAATTTATCCATCTCCTGCCTGGCATATCTTTTCTTGACATAGCATAACCGGCAGAAATATTGACAATAAGTGCTACAAACGTACCGACAAGGGTATATATGATTGTGTTCAGATAACTTTTCCATATCTGACTCTGCTCAAATAACTTCTGATAACCTCTCACATCTATGACTTTAGGCCATATCCATACTTTGCCGCTTGCCACATCAGCAGGATTGCTGAATGATGCTATGATCACGAACCACAAAGGATATATGACCATTAAGATCATGATCACAGCAATTAAATGGAATAGTATATTAACAAATACGTCCTGCGTTAATCTCTTTCTCTTCATGACATCCTCCTAGAACAAACTACTTTCTGTAGTTTTTCTGGCAAAAAAGTTAACCATTAACAGCACAACCAGGTTAACTACTGTATTGAACAGTCCGATTGCAGTAGACAAACTGTACTGCATGCTCTGCATACCCATCTTATAAACGTATGTCGATATGATCTCGCTGCTCATGATATTCTGCACATTCTGCAGCAGAAATACCTTTTCAAAACCTATACCCAGAATGCTTCCGGCTCTGAGGATCAGCAGAACCATTGCTGTTGGCAGTATCATAGGTATATCTATGTACTTGATCTTCTGCAATGTGCTTGCTCCATCTACTGTCGCAGCTTCATAATATGTAGGATCAATTCCGGCTAGGGCAGCCAGATAGATAATGCTGTCCCATCCAAGATGCTGCCATATATCACTCCACACATATACATGCTTGAAAGCACTTGCGCTTGCCATCAGATTTGGAAACTCTGCTCCAAATAGTTTAAAAAGATTGGCAAAAAGCCCACTGCTTGGAGATAAAAAGATCAGTATCAGACCGCACATGACCATAGTTGAAATAAAATGTGGTAAATAGGTAATTACCTGAAATACCTTTTTAAACATCTTGGTCTTCATCTGATTGCACATAAGCGCCAGCAAAATAGGTAATGGAAAACCAACCAGTATGCTGTAAAGACTAAGCACCAATGTGTTCTTGATAGTCACTCCGAATTGGTAGGAGTTAAAATACTGTATGAAATTCTTAAAGCCAACAAACTGACTTCCTGTTATACCAAGAGCTGGCGAATAATTCTGAAAAGCAATTATGATACCTACCATAGGTAAGTACGCAAAGCAAAACAAAAGCACTGCTGATGGTAAAAGAAGTAAAAACAATTGATAGCTTTTCTTTAAATTGGGTAATAGCTTATTTCTTTTTTTATTCATATCTACCTTCTTAGTATCCGGAATTAGTAAAGCGCTTAACCTCTTAGCAATTCTCCCCCTCTATTTTCTTTAAATCTAGCCCCCTGCTATAGTTAAGCCCATATATTAATGATTGTGAACTTTACTTAATGTTTTAATCACAATAGACTTCTGAAATAGCATCTTTCAATATCTCAGAAATATCCGCTTCTCTAAGCCAGCATAAAAACTCTTCATCTGTATGACTTTTCAATACCCCATATACAATGTCCTTGCTAAGATTATCCATCCATGCATGATCAAGAATTTCGAAAACCTGCTTTTTATGGTCATTATGCGCTAAGCTAATTCCTTCAAGATTAATGATTATTTCATCTTTTACATCTACATTTTCAACTGATATAGACAATATTTTCTTGTCAGCATCATATTCAGTCAAAGCCATGCCTTCAAGTGAATATGCAATTTTTTCCATGTCTGACACTTCAACACCATAGATGCATATCTCTATATCTCTTTTTTCCGGAATATATTCTGTACAACCCTCTGCTGTGCCAATACAAACCCTCGCGCAGCCGCTGTCATTCCACTCGATGGAATAAGTAGTAGTGGCATATTTACCGCTTGTATATTCCATGCTGATGCCGTCATCTTCATATAATGTGTACTTACCGTTCTTTCCTGCACCAATGCAGATCTTAAGTTGTTTTGGATTTTCAGTAGTATTCGCTTTGTTTTCCTTAGATAAAACCGCTATGCCTCCTGCAGGTAAAAGTACCGGAATATCATCAATAGTCCTGTATAACTTTCTTTTCTGTGACTTGTTGTATATCCTTCCTGTAAAAAGGTCGTACCATCTGCCTTCAGGAATATAGGCACTTACAGCAGATAACCTCAATTCATTATCCATCGGATCTCCGATCGCACATACAATAAGCGATTCACCGAATTTATATTCATTCGCCACATGATATGCATTCTCTACATCCGAATAGTCATAATACATAGGCCTTATAAGAGGCTTATCATCGTGATATGCTCTATAGTTTTCAGTATATAGATATGGCAAAAGACTATGACGCAGTCTCATATATCTTGCAATGATACTTCTGTATGGTTCTTCTACAGTCCAGGGCTCCTTATTGATAAATGCACTGCTACTGCTATGAAGTCGCATTATCGGAGAAAAGACACCATACTGAACCCATCGTACAAGTCGCTCGTAATCTTTATTTCCAAGCATATGTCCGCCAATATCATGACTCCACCATCCGTAACCAATGTTACTTGCTGTAGCTGTAAAATATGGCTGATATTTAAGACTCTTCCAGCTACTCACTGTATCTCCTGAAAAGCCAACCGGATATCTATGACTTCCTGGTCCCGCATATCTGGAAAAAATCATCGGCCTGACATTTCTGCCCTGCTGATCCATGTAATGATAATGATTCAGCAAAAATAATGGATCAACATCATCCGCCTTATTTCCTGTTCCCTGTTGCCAATCAATCCACCAGAAATCAACTCCATCTTTTTCATAAGGATGCATGACTTCTTCAAAATATACTTTTCTGAATTTCGGATTGCTAAAATCAAATTCAACAGCTTTCTCTGTTTCAGGATCTATTCCCATTTTGGATGCAACTTCAGGATACATCTCTTCAAAAGCCCTGATACCATCTGCCGGGTGAAGGTTTAATGTTATTGATAAACCTCTGTCCTTCAGCATCTTAAGGAATCTCTTAGGATCCGGGAACAATTCTTTATTCCAGGTATATCCTGTCCAACCTGTTCCGTATTTTGGATCAACATCCGTGATATGCCAGTCCATATCGATCACTGCAACTGCAAGAGGGATGCCCATTTCCTCAAATTTATCTATTACTTCCTTATAACTGCTTTCAGAATATCTGTAATATCTGCTCCACCAGTTACCAAGTGCGTATCTTGGAAGCATAGGTGTTTTGCCGCATAACCTGTAAAAATCCTTTAGTCCGCCATAATAATCTCTTCCATATCCAAAGAAATAAAGGTCAAATCCATTTTCTTTTCTGGTAATAAATTCTCCTGTCTGATCATCAAAACTCTTACCTGTAAAAAGAGGACTGTCTGAATCATCTAAGACAGCATAACCATTTCTGCCAAATAATCCCGGATCAAGGAAAGTTCCTCCGTCCTTACCATCAAGTGTTCTGGCTGTTCCCAATAAATTGTTGTCTGAATTGCCATACACTACGCTGTAATGCCAGGATGTTCCAAAATCCTTTAATTCAATACATAAACCATTTGGAGAAAATTCCTTTTGATCATAGGTAAGCTTTAATCTGTCTGTCTCCAGAATCAAAAGTCCATCTTCATATCTGTACTCATATGGAACCTCTGGAAAATCTCTGGAGACAACAGTTTTAGTAAGTCGATCAACAAACCCGCCTTCTTCCTGATATTCCAGCCTTATTAACCTATCAGTCAGGACCGTGATCCTATAATTACTCCCTGTAACCATCAATACTTTCCACCTCGTTACTTAATACAAAACTTAAACCAAAATCTTAACCTTATCAGCCAACCAAAACATTTAATAAACAAGTGAATATTTTAATTGGTTAAGCGTTTTACTAGACTATATATTGTTTTAGTTAATCGGTCAACCCTTTTAGGTTGTTTTCTATGTTTTATATAAAAAGAAAGTTGGATTTTTGTGATAATTTCACGAAGAATTCAGATGATATATTTTGTTTAGCGGTTTACTAAAATAAGTCGCCGAGAACAACATACCTTTGCAGACGGAAGCCCACATTGGTACCAGGTATCAATGTGGGCCACTTACCGTCAATACTTAAGTTATTCTGCAATATTTTTGACAGACTGTCTTTCTACAACACGAATAGGCAGTCTTTCATTTTCTACCAGATTCTTTTCGCCATCAAGCATTCTGAACAGATAATCACATGCTCTGTTTGCTTTCTGGTCAAAATCCTGAGATATGGATGACAATTTAGGAGTCATATACTCACAGTTAGGGAGATTATCAAAACCTAAAACTGAAACATCATTGGGCACTTTGATTCCACATTGTGTCAGCCCTTCAATTACACCAAAGGCTACAATATCAGACATTGCTGCAATTGCAGTATATCCTTTGTTATTAAATGCAATATCCTGACCTGTGTTGACTGCACTCGCATAGGTAGTATCAGAGTAATAGATGTTGCTTTCATTAAAATCAATCTTATTCTCTTTGCAGGCATCACTAAAGCCTCTAAGCCTCTCCTGAATTACACCTTCTCCATCACTTCTTGGTGTAACCAGTGCAAGCTTACTATGCCCCTTAGAGATCAGGTACCTTGCAGAAAGATACCCTCCTCTATAATCTTCTATTCCAACATTTACGATCTTTTCATTTGGTGCATATGTATCAAGATAGACTATAGGCACATCTGTCAGCTTCTTGATCTCCTTTACCTCTTTCTCATACACGCCTAAAAAGAAGGCTCCGTCCACATTCCAGGATGATAATATCGGAATGATCTCGCTTGGATTGCCTACGCATCTGAGCATCAGATAGTAATCACGATTCCTGACATATTTCTCCAAACTGGCAATTATCTGCGTATTGTATGGATTAGATAAAAAACTCTCATTTTTACCAAGATATGGCACTATAAGGCCTATTATCCTGCTCTCATTTTTAGCCAGTGATCTTGCTATTGCATTAGGTTTATAATTAGTTTTCTTGATTATATTTTCAATTTTACGTCTGGTCTCATCAGATACTTTTCCAAAATTGCCATTTATAACATTAGAAACTGTAGCCGGACTCACTCCAGCCATATCTGCTATAGTCTTGAGATTCATTACTCTATCTCCATTTCACACCTGAAAAATAGTATATTAAGCGTTTAACCTAATTAAACTATACATACTATAAACATTTCTCGTCAATAGGCAAATCAATTCTGGTAAAATGTCGATTTGCTTTTACTACTTTTTACTATATCATAAAAAAACTGTATGACTACAAAATGTAATCATACAGCTCTCATTTGAATAACTGAATTTTTCAATTAATAATTTATTGTTGCAAAAAATGTTGCAAGTCCCATTGCATAAAGAATTATAAAGAGTACAATCCAGATAACTGCCCAAATAAGCTGTGCTCTGAAGAAGTTCTTCTTAGAAGCAGGAACATCAGATCCAAATGCCCAAACAAACATCATGATGATGTTTGCAATAGGAATCATCATAATGAGCAGTGTAAGCATCCACTGTCCGATTGAAACAGGCTCACCATTGTTTGCAGGTGCTGGCATATTGTTATATCCATTCTGGTATGGATTCTGCTGATATGCGTTCTGCTGGTATGTTGGCTGCTGATAAGCGTTCTGCTGGTATGCATTCTGCTGATAAGCATCCTGTGACTGTGTGTTCTGCTGAGCAAAATTCTGCTGATCAGCATTCTGGTTAAAGTTGTTGATATTATTATCCATTTTTCTTTACCTCATAAAAAATTTTTTTACGTCCTTTAGTATAGCAAGTAATAACACCCGATTCAACCATCTTACTTAAAAAAATCGCTTATTTATCAGCTTTTTTTGAGTTGTCCCCTTTAAATTTCAATCATTAACAGTTCACTACAAAATCATATTCATACTTCGGGCTTGTAGATTAAAATTCCTCCTTGTATAATCATGTAGATTGATATTCACGTTTTTTCAGTTCAAATAAAATCGAGGGAGTAAAGGGTACTGACACGTTTATAATTTAATCAATAATCAACGAGTCAACACACTTATAATAATCAAGAAATGAACATTATTAAACATACATTAAGAAAAATCTTAACAGACCCTGTCCTGATAATTGCATGGATACTTGCGATCATCTCAGCTTTTTTCATACATCCGGATAAAGAATATATTGGATACATAGATTTCAGATCTCTTGGTATATTGTGGGGACTGATGATCGTTATTCAGGGATTTAGAGAAAACTGCGTTTTTGAAAAAATATGTGAAATTCTACTGAATAAAGTAAAAACAGGATGGCAATTGGGACTTGTACTTATTTTCCTGTGCTTCTTTACAAGTATGTTCATTACCAATGATGTTGCACTTATCACATTTGTTCCTTTTGCACTTATGACTCTCAATAGCTGTAACAGAGAAGACATGATCATTCCTGTTGTAGTATTACAGACGGTTGCAGCCAATCTTGGCAGTATGCTTACTCCTATTGGGAACCCACAAAATCTTTATTTATACAGTCTGACAGGAATGGAACTGACTGACTTTGTAAGTACAATGCTTCCCTATTCTCTGTTTACTTTAGTATTGTTGCTGATCTGTTCCTTAACTCTGCCAGATAAAAACAGGTCCTTAACTTCAAAAAAAGACAACCACCAGATACGTCGTTCATTTGGAACACCTGTCCAGATTGCTGTGTATTGCATTCTTTTTGCAATAGCGATCCTTACAGTGGTCAGGATAGTGCCATTTAGTATCATGATGATTGCCATTCTTGTGGTAGTCGCCATAATGGATAGAAAAATATTGCTCAGGGCAGATTACATACTCCTACTGACTTTCATCGGCTTCTTCATTTTCACAGGTAATATGGAGAGGATTCCTCAGATCAAGGACAGCCTCTCACATATCGTTGCCGGAAATGAATTTTTTGCAGGTGTTGTAACAAGCCAGTTTATAAGTAATGTTCCTGCAACGCTCATATTATCTGACTTTGCAACCGACTACAGGCAGCTCCTGATAGGCGTCAATGTCGGAGGACTGGGCACACTGATTGCATCTATGGCAAGCCTTATATCCTTTAAATTATTTTCCAATGACTATAAATCACAGCGTGGAAAGTACATAGGAGTATTTACTGCTGTAAATATTCTCTTTTTACTGCTACTGATCATTGAAAAAGTAGTACTAAATCACTAACTTACTCATAATTAACAAAGCAGTAGTTTAATGAAATGCCTCAACTGCAAACATGATCTTGGTTGAATGGAAAGTGGCGTTTACATCGCTGTTATCAGCAGGGAATAAAAAGTAAGTATTATCCAGTGTTGACAGCGTTACACATTCGCCCTTTCCACGATAGTCATATTCTGTATGAATGGAAGGCATGCTGGCATTGCTAAAGAACAATTCATTTACGCTACCAGTCTCATAATCGTTGAATTTCAATCTGAATCCATCCAGGTCATGGACTAATTCACCTATACCACAATCTATGAAATTCTTGCCGTTTGGCAGTGCATCCACCTGGACTTTAAGGGACAGATGATATGTTCCATCTTCAACTTCTTTATTTACAGTACTTCTCTCCCATTCATACCAGTCAGGAATAAGGATCTTACTGCTATCAGCTGTATCAATCAAAGTGCCGTACTCATCCATCTTCCAGCTTGCACCACAATTTCCGCAAGAGATCATATCTCCCTCACTGCGCATCGATACTTCATTGCCACATTTTTTGCACTTATATAATGGCTTGTTAAGGCCTTCGGCACGCTTTGGATAAGTGATCTTGATATTGTTATCACGCTGGTACTGATATTCATCATATTGCAAGAGGTTTTCAAGCTTTTCATGAATCTCATCAACGCTCATGTTCTCAATATCCTGAGGTGTCAGGGCTCCGATCATAGTAGCAGAGAGCTTTGCCTGCTTTCTTGTTGTCAGATTCCAAATTGGAGATTTCAGGTAGTTTCCATTCATGTTAAGGACTACAACCGGATATTTGT
>SVGC01000063.1 GCA_015056495.1 Butyrivibrio sp. | reverse complement strand
CTACTACTATTTTACCAATAATTCAGCAGGATTAATAGAGGTAATATGATTAAATGTCAACAAGACATTACACTAGTCTCTAACAATTATATCAAATTGAATTTATACAATTCAATAGCATATTGGTTGAATCAATTCACTACGAAAATTTTTGATTATTTTTAAGTAAAATCAAAAATATTTTACGAAATATTTTAAGAAACCACTTTACATTTCATGAGTTTTTTGTATAATAATATTTGCGAAGTGGTAATACACTTCTCCCCCTCATAGAAACCCCGACGTCTTTTAGATGTCGGGTCTTTCATTTTCTAGGAAGCATTTTTTTTAACATTTCCCACACTTTTTTTACTTTTATATATTATCCGACTAAAGTAGAATACAACATGTAGACGGAACCGATCATTATATTGCACATTTAGTGGCATATAATTTTCAGTTTTGCTTCTATATGAGGGGGAGATAGTGGTAAAATAACATTAATAATAATTAATGTTACGACTATGCGGGAGCCTTAACTGCGGAGGTTCCCGTGCCTATATGGCCAATGAATGTCGCAGCTTGGAGGAACATGTCAATTAAACGTTTTGCCGTAATGACTCTTGGGGCTGCTATGGCAATATCGCTTGTAGGATGTGACAATGTCTCCTCTTTTTCTTTTTCTAAAGATAACTCTTCTTTGGAAAATTCCGATGATGCCATAACAGATGATGAAGTACAATTAACAGTAGCATGGTGGGGTTCTCAGGAACGTCATAATGACACTATTGCTGCCCTTGATCTGTATGCTGAAAAAGAAAATATAATTCTGGATTATGAATATAATTCCTGGAACAACTATTTCGATACATTATCTTCTGAATATGTAGGCAATTCCATGCCGGATGTATTCCAAATGTCAATTACAGACATAATTCCTTATGCTAAAAATGGTGTTCTGCTTGAGCTTAGACCATATATTGCTGACGGGACCATTGATACCACTTATGTAGATGACAGTATAATTGGAAATATCACATATAATGGACATGTGTGCGCGTATCCATCAGGGATCACCTCAGTATCTGTCGCTTATGTAGATGACTATTTTGCCATGGCCGGATTAGATGCGCCTCAGGACGGATGGACTTGGAGCAATTACATAGAATGTGCCAAAACCATCTATGAAAAAACCGGTATTCCTTCTGATATCCCATTTTTAGTTGAAGCCAGATGGCTATTTGACTCATGGATACACAGCTATGGATACTCCTTCTTTTCAGAGGATGGCCACTCTCTTCCATGGACAAAGGATGAAGCACTTATTGAAGATATCACTGCTGCACTGACCGATATTCAAACAGGTATCGATGAGGGGTACCTGATATCACCGGAAGAAGGACTAAACTGGGTTAACGCCAATGATAACCCTATCACAGAGGGCAAGATCGCCATGAGTTTTATATTGAGTAATCAGTATGCAACCTATAGCCGCTCTTATGGTAAAGCCCTTGGTATTACTACTCTTCCTACACTGGATAATGGCTCAAGCAGCAGCATGTATCAAAGTATCAATCTGTATTGGTGCATCTCATCCAGCTGCGAACATCCTGAGGAGGCAGCTAAAGTCATCAACTATCTTGTAAATGATATTGATGCGTGTGAATATATCGGAACTGACAGAGGGGTTTCAGTCAACGCCAAGATCCGAGATCATTTAATAGAAAATGCCCAGGATGATATTTACACACTAAATTCTTTAGAATATATTAAATATGTTCAACAAACCGTCAATACTGTTATCACTGCTGACCCGGTAGTCAGCACAGAACTATATTCATTATTGAAGGCAGATTATACTGCCATGGCATTTCATGAAATGACTCCATCGGAATGCATCACAGACTTTATAAAGAAGGCTAATCGATTAATTGGGGAATGATAAACAGATGAAGATTGCTAATATTTGGAAAAGCTATAAAAATAAGAGTATCGGAAACCGTGTGACCATTATGATCACCTGCTCCCTCACTCTTCTATTCTTCATAGGTGCCGCTTCTGCTTACAAGCTGCAGAAAGCAAATATGGAATATATCTTTAATCAGACTAATGAGCTTTTGGCTTCCTATATAGAAAGAGTCGACTACGTCATATCTGATGTAGATAATCTTTTATATCGAATCGTTACATCCAATGAGATCCAGCAATCCGGCTCTGCCCTGCTTGATAATGAAAAAAAATATGAATCCTCTGCCTACATCAGGCAAATAGAAATTGCAAATATAATGGATCAGACCAGACAGATAGTCTCTTCCAACGAAGCAATAATCTCGGCTACTTTCATCGACAACCACGGAAACAAAGATGATGTGGCCATCACCAACTATGTCACACTTCCAATAAGCACTATTGAACAGATCGATACTGCAGCCAGAGATGCTGAAGGCGAGACGATCTTTATGGATGTTAGTGATGACGCCAACATTCCCTATACAATGATCATGGCAAGAGCCATCCGTGAAAAAAGGAATCTGTCTCTTGAACATATTGGCACAATGATATTGTATGTCAATATTGAACAGCTCTATAAACCGGTTGCAGACTTAAACGGTGGATCTCTTGTCTTATATAACGATGACTATTCAATAAAATATATATTGAACAATAATGATGATCTCACCTTCGAAGATCTTCCTACTATTGAAGCTGACAGCTATGTGATCATGAAGATCAAGAGCAAGACCTATTTTGCAATAGCTCCAAAGAAAAACAACAGTATGTTTAATTATGCTTTATTTACACCTTATATGACTAAATTCTCCAGTATCAGCCATTCCTTCATTTTGTTTTTTGCTGTTTATTTCCTGTTTCTGATACTGGCTATCATTTTTGGCATACATTTTTCCAAACGAATTACCAAGGACCTTAAGAGCATCACCGCCCACATGTCTTCCATCTCGCAAAAGGATGTGGCTGCTGTAGACTCTTTTGACCTGACCAAGCTGACTGACCATGATGCCATAGTCATGGCTGAAGCCTTTAATACACTAGGTTCTCATATAAATGAGCTTATTGAAGATAATTACAAAAATGAGATCCTGATCAAAGAAACCAAACTCAGAGTATTGCAGGCACAGATCAATCCTCACTTTTTATACAATACTCTCAATTCATTGTACTGGATGGCAAAATCCAAGAAGAATGACCCTGCAGCACAGATGATAAGCAGTTTAGGTATATTGCTCCGAGAAGCCATAAGTAATGAGCAGATGGTAGTTACTGTATCCAAAGAGCTTGATGTTCTCTCTCACTATTTTACGATACAGAAAAATCGTTATGAAAACAGATTGGAAAACATCATAAGAGTCTGCCCGGATGTAGAAAATTACATAATCCCAAAATTTTCTCTACAACCTGTCGTGGAAAATGCTATAACTTATGGTCTTGAAAATATGTTAGATACATGTATCATTGAAATTAAAATATGTGCTAATGTAAACAACACATTGATCTGTCAGGTATTTAACAACGGACCAGCCCCAGAAGAAAATCTTATGGAAAAACTTAATTCCGGTCAGATCCAGCCAAAGGGACATGGAATCGGCTTAAAAAATATTGATTCCAGGATCAAGGCTATCTTTGGTGAAGAATATGGCGTAAGCATCGGCCGCGAAAATGATAGAACTGTTGTAACACTCACAATGGAGTGTTTAACTCTAAATGAATATGATATGAGGCATAAAAATGAATGATTCGTACAAAATAATGATCGTAGATGATGAGCGTATAGTGCGTGATGCGATTGCATCTAGTATAGATTGGGAAAATTATGGTATCGAAGTAGTCTTTAGCGCTGCTAATGCTCTCGAAGCCCTTGATTTTATTGATAATAATGAAGTCAATCTGATGCTCATAGATATAAGAATGCCTGTAATCGATGGAATTGAGCTGCTTAAAAGAGTCCATGACAAAAAGAAAGATATCGATTGCATAATCCTCACCGGCCATGCTGAATTTGAATACGCCCAGCAGGCTGTCCATTATGGTGCCAAGGATTATCTGTTAAAGCCTATTGATGAAGATACTCTTCTAAAGGCAATAAATACCTGCAAGGAAAAATCCATCAACAAAAAGCAGTTTAATAAGGCCGCAGCTATTACTCCTATAGTTTTAGAAGATCATACCGCCTATTCCAAAACTGTTTCTGATATTATTGATGTTGTAGATGAAGAAATTGCCAACGACAGCCTCACACTTAAGTGGATTGCTTCTGAAAAGCTCTTCTTAAACGAGAACTATCTCAGCAAATTATTCCAGAAAGAAACAGGTACCAAGTTCTCTACTTATCTTCAGGATCGCAGGATGACTATGGCCATGAAGCTGTTGGCTGATAAATCTGAGCCAACTGTTCAGGAAGTCGCTCTTATGTGTGGCTATGGTGACAACCCGCAGTATTTTGCCATCTGTTTTAAAAAATATTGTGGCTTCACTCCTACTGAATACAAAAAAGCTCTAAAGCAAAGAGTTTAAGGATTTTTAAGTATTATTGTTCATTATTTAAACACATTAATGAGTTATAATTTCTACAACTTTATATTTAGCAAAATAAATGAAAATTTATGACGCAAAGCTATAGGGACTGTAAAATGTCAGCCAGTTGCAACTTTTTAATGAAGATATCTGGCATCAGATATCTTTTTTCGTTATAGGGGACAATTATGCTTTTTATCGACACTGCTCAATTTAATACTGGATCTACTGATACGATCGATTGTTTATATAAAGCAATTGAAAGAGTCAATTTCAGTATTAAAAAGCCAAGAAATTTATTATTTACCACAAACAATGGATCTTTGGAAAAAATAGCCGGTATCATTTCAGACTCTTTTCCAAATGCAAATACAATGGGCATCTACACCTTTATGTATCAGAACGGTGAAGTAAATGATGATCATGTAGATCTGTTCATATTTGAAGAAGATGATGATTACTATACTGTCAGTGGTCTTATTGAAGACGTGTCGTCTTGTCCTGTTAAAAGTATTGCCAGCATTGAATCTTCCATCATAAAAATAGCTCCAGGCAAGGAAGATACAGTCTGTGTTGATTTTACAACAGGTGGTGAAGAAATGCTGATCACCACACTTAATGCTGCCTTCGGTAACTTCAATATTCCACTTATTGGAGGTACCTGTAATCAATCTCACGTTGGAATGATCACAGCAGTAATATACAATAGCATCATCTATGAAGACGCCTGTATATATCTGCTTATCAAAAACAGAAGGGGCAGAATAAAAGTCCTGACTGAGAATATATTTTCAAAATATAATGGTATCCCTCATTTCGCCACAAAAGTGGATCTGGGGAAAAAGGCACTTATAGAAGTAGACGGAAAGCCTGCTGCTACCGTCCTGTCTGAGGAAATAAATGTTCCGGTATCTCAGCTGCAGGACTATGCAATGAAATATCCTTTTGCCAGATTCATTGGTGATGAAAGCTTTGTCATTGGTTACCATCATATCGATGAAAACGGCACAATGTACAATTACAAGCAGGTTAATCTAAATGATATGATCTACGTAATGCATATCACAGATTACAAAAATAAATTTGAGGAAACCATCAAACAAATAAAAGACAGCTTTGACTCCATAGGTTTTATTTTTTCAATCGACTGTATAAACAGATATAACCTGTACAAAAAAGATGATTATTTTGACAAATACACCAAGAAATGGCATGACAATTTCAAATATCACTTTGGAGTGGTCAGTTCCGGAGAACAATACTGTAAACAACAGATAAATCAGGGAATGGTCTGTGCAATATTTGAAAACGCAGAGCCAACCATACTTAGTAAGGAGGATTACAATGGACTATAAAGAGAATTTAAACGACACCATATATCCATTAAACTTCATACTAAGATATGTTAGTACTAAAAGAGATGAACTGGCAGCCATGGAAACAGCTACTCTGAGGAATATGCTTCAATTGAAGGACTGTAGTGATACTCTGAATAAATTTATAACTCAAAACAGAAATGAAGATGGTACCCTTTCAGCAGAATATGTTGACAAGCTGTTGGATTTTCTGACAGAATGCCAAAAAAAGACCGCTACCATAGGTCATTTCATGACCAATAAGAGTATAATCTTTGAAGACATGAATAATATGCTGAGGCAGACTCAGGCTCTTACTTCAGATATAATCATGCACGACGAACTTACACTAGCATACAACAGATATTTTTATCTTGCTAACGCTGATAAACTATATGAATCAGCTGTTGATAGAAATGGACTATCCATGGCATTTATCGATATTGATAATTTCAGGGATTTCAATACAAACCACGGACATGATTTTGGAGATCGCGCACTGAAGCACTTCTCTAACATAGTAAATGATAATATCAGCAAATATGAACAGACCTATCTGATACGTGTAGGCGGCGATGAATTTGTTATTTTAAATGGCGGAGACTTAAGCTACGAAGACTTCGTAGAATGCCTGAATGCAATATCCACCAGCCTCTCTTCCAGTCCGATGGAATATGATGGAAACAAAATAAAAATATCGATCAGCGTAGGAGCTGCAAACTCAAACAGAGCAAATACTTCCTCTATGTTGGAGCTGTACAAGCTAACTGATGGAAAGCTCTATCAGGCAAAAGAAAGCGGCAGAAACAGAATTGTTGCATAACTTGAAATATCAAAAAAGAGTCACTGGGGACTCTTTTTTACGTCCCCAGTGACTCTTTTTATTTATTTAATTCATTAAAAGTATCAGCTATAGCATCGATAAACTCTTCTGTATTAAGAGTTGTTACATCACTAAGAGTTGTAATAAGAGCAAGATCCTTGGTCATCTTACCAGACTCAATAGTCTGAAGTGTAGCCTTCTCCATAAGATCAGCATACTTGCACAGCTCTTTGATACCATCAAGTTCACCACGCTTACGCAGAGCACCTGTCCATGCAAAAATAGTAGCAACAGGGTTGGTAGATGTCTCTTCTCCCTTAAGGTGCTTATAATAATGACGCTGAACTGTTCCATGCGCAGCTTCATACTCATATACGCCTGTTGGAGATACAAGTACTGAAGTCATCATAGCCAGTGAACCAAATGCTGATGAAACCATATCACTCATAACATCACCATCATAGTTCTTGCAGGCCCAGATAAATCCGCCCTTTGACTTCATTACACGAGCAACAGCATCATCAATTAGAGTATAGAAATAAGTGATTCCAGCCTCTTCAAATTTAGCCTTATACTCTTCTTCGTATATTTTCTCAAATATCTCTCTGAAAGTTCTATCGTAGGTCTTACTGATAGTATCCTTAGTTCCAAGCCAAAGATCCTGCTTTAATGTAAGAGAATACTCAAAGCAAGCTCTTGCAAAGCTTTCAATTGACTTATCAATGTTGTGTACACCCTGAATGATGCCAGGACCATCAAATTCATGAATAGTCTCTCTGATCTCAGTTCCATCAGCAACTGTAAATACAAGCTCTGCCTTTCCAGGACCAGGAACATCTATCTCAACATTCTTATAAACATCTCCGTATGCATGACGAGCAAGAGTGATTGGCTTTTCCCATGTTCTGACATTTGGCTCAATACCCTTTACCATGATAGGTGTACGGAATACTGTACCATCAAGAATGGCTCTGATAGTACCATTTGGGCTCTTGTACATCTTTTTAAGGTTGTATTCTGTCATACGTGCAGCATTAGGTGTGATAGTTGCGCATTTAACAGCAACGCCATACTTTAATGTTGCATTTGCAGAATCGATAGTTACCTGATCATCTGTCTCATCTCTGTACTTAAGTCCAAGATCATAGTATTCAGATTTAAGATCAATATATGGAAGGATGAGCTTATCCTTGATAAACTTCCAGAGGATCCTAGTCATCTCATCTCCGTCCATCTCTACTATAGGTGTTGTCATCTGAATCTTAGCCAAATTAGTTTTCCTCCTGTTCACTAAACATCTCTAGTAATCCATTTTTTACCATATTATCATAGGCATTTATCATATGCATATTAGCAAGCTGCTCTGCCTTATCAGGATCCTTGGTCTTGATGGCTTCCATAATAAGTCTGTGCTCACCGTTAGAAACTGCTCCTCTGGAGCTCTTTAATGTCTGCTTACGGATACGCCATACATACTGATGATAATCCTTAAGCAAGTGTTCCAGCATCTTGGAGTTACATGACTCATATAAAATATTATGGAATCTGTTATCAAGCTCTGCCATCTGATCCATATGCCCTTTAGTGGCATGGAACTCAGCCAGATAGATATTTTCTTCCATCTCCTCAAGCTGTTCCTCAGTAATATGCTCACAAGCCCATCTTGCACATAATCCTTCCAGTTTGGAGCGGATCATGTAGATGTCCTTTATATCCTTAACCTTAATACCTGTAACATAAGCACCCTTATTAGGAATGATCTGGATAAGACCTTCAAGCTCAAGCTGTCTGAACGCTTCTCTGACCGGTGTTCTGCTGACACCCAGTTCTTCACCGATAGCCACCTCTTTCAGCTCTTCCTTATCCTTATATTTACCGTTTAAAATATCTTCCCTGAGACGATTAAATACTCTTCCTCTAAGAGAATACTTATCTGTTACTTCCTGTTTTAAATCCCTATCCATAAAAGCCTCTAACAATCTTTTTGCAAAAATTCAAGCACTGTCATATTGTATCGCAGAAACCTGAATATCCAACGGCAACACTATGATCATCAGGCAATATTACTTATCTCGCCATCCATGACCTTGATACCAAGAGTCTGACTAACATTCTCTATCTCAGTCTCAAGCTCCTTATCTGTCATTACTGTTACACGACCACTTGCATATTCTGCATCAACCCACTTTTTGATCTCAACAACAAGTGGTGTATTCTTTGATACTGCATGCTCATCCTTTAAATGATAATGGATATTGATCCAATGTGCAATTCCTGCAAGGCCTGAAGTATTAGAAACTGCACTGATAGGAGGTCTCTTAAGAAACTTTCCTGTATCAAAGATATTGTATATCTCTTCATTTTTCAAAAGTCCATCGGCGTGAATACCTGCTCTGGTTACGTTGAAGTTCTTTCCTACAAATGGAGTCTGAGGAGGAATCTGGAAACCAATCTCCTTCTCATAATACTCTGCAAGATCAGTAATAACTTCTGTATTCATTCCATTCAATGTACCTTTAAGCTGTGCGTACTCAAATACCATAGCTTCAAGAGGTGTATTACCTGTTCTCTCACCAATACCAAATAATGAAGTATTGATAGCAGAACATCCATATATCCAGGCTGTAGTTGAGTTGGTAACAGCCTTGTAAAAATCATTATGTCCATGCCATTCAAGCAGCTCACTAGGAACTGATGCGTTGGTATTAAGGGCATAAATGATACCCTGAACACTTCGAGGAATAACAGCACCGGCAAAATTAACGCCATATCCCATTGTATCGCAGGCACGAACCTTTACAGGGATACCGTACTCATCTTTTAATTTCATAAGTTCAATACAGAAAGGTACTACAAATCCAAAAATATCTGCACGGGTAATATCTTCAAGGTGACATCTAGGACTGATACCCTCTTCAAGACAAGATCTTACAACGCTAAGATAATGCTCCATAGCCTGACGTCTTGTCATCTTGAGTTTTAAGAAAATATGATAATCGGAACAGCTGACAAGGATACCTGTTTCCTTCATACCAATTTCTTTTACAAGCTTAAAGTCATCCTGGCTGGCTCTGATCCAGCTGGTAACCTCAGGGAACTTATAGCCCCTCTCCATACACTTGTAAACAGCATCTCTGTCTTTTTTACTATACAAAAAGAACTCACTCTGCCTGATCATACCATTAGGGCCACCAAGCTCGTGGAACATATCGTAGATACGCACTATCTGCTCAGTAGAATATGGTGCTCTGGATTGCTGGCCATCACGGAAAGTAGTATCTGTGATCCAGATATCCTTTGGCATATTGTGAGGAACTATTCTATCATTAAAAGGAATCTTGGGGATTTCTTCATATGGAAACATATTTCTGAAAACATTCGGCTTCTCCACATCGTCCAAAATGTACATGTGCTCTTCAATCTGAAGCAGATTGTTTTTCTCATTCATTGAAACTGGTCTATTTTGGAATGTACTATTATCTTGATTCATGTCAGCTCCTTGTCCAGATACAATTATATTAAAGTTTTACTTGCGTATAATTGTATACAATCATACCGAGTGTGTCAAGATAAAGTTTTATCAAGTTGAAGTGCTAAATTATCTGTCTTTGGGAATTTTATTCAGAACTGAAGAGGTAAGATTTTTTATCCTCGGGACTCATCCTCCCTGAGTCATTTTG
>SVGC01000062.1 GCA_015056495.1 Butyrivibrio sp. | reverse complement strand
ATCGCCACGCCTGCTGTCCCATAGTCGATAGCATCGTTAGGTAAAAGGATAAGGGCAACTGAGAAGCTGGCCATGATTGCTCCGAGAATGATCAGAATGTATGACATGAGTTCTTTGTTTCGTTTAGACTTCATAGTTTCGCTATTCCCCCTGATAAGAACAAGAATTCTTTTTTATTATAATATTTTTTTGACCTCAATGGCTACGGATTGCATCGTTTACAAGGCTCATATCCCTGATCAATCAGCTCTTGCCTTGTACCATTGAAATATAGTTTGTTTTTTTCTTTCATATCAGCCACACTATCGCAGGATGGATAGTGGAATTTCTTGGTGTTTTTATTAGCTATGTAGTCGCAGGAATCTGTTGAAACAGTGTCGCTATCTGTATTTGAACTGTAGTATGTTTTTTCACCCTGAGATTGATCATCATCGCCAGTCTTAGTCTGAGCGTCGGATAAATCAGTGCTATTATCCTGCGTCTGATTTAAAGTCCTCTGGGAACTTGTAGATGAATTATCATCTGCCTGATAATCGCTACTGATTGAATACGTGATATCCTGCCAGTTACTGCCATCTGAATAGTTGATCACTACTCCCGGCTGCACGTTGTAGCAATATACGTTGAAACTGATACCGGCTCCTGAGTCTTCAACCGAATAGGCTTCCATCTGTACGCCACTGCACAGAAGGTTGGCGCCTTCAAACACCGGAGTTACTCTGTAAAGCACGTGGTTGCCAGTTGTATAAATATAGTCAGCTACCATATTTTCGTAGGGCAACATTCCCTCAACGTTCATGTATCTGGTGCCGGTAACGAGATTTTTCTCATTGGCATTTTCGCCTGTGAGCTGAAAGCCAATGAGGTGGCATCTGTTGTAGAGGTACGGTGGGTCGGAATCAACGATTCCGGGATATTTATTCTGATTCCATCCGGTGGGCTTGACTAAGCCTATCGATTCTCTCTCTTCTGTAGGCATGAGTTCTGTCCCAATGCAGGCCATGGCTGTAGTACATCTGCCATAACCATCGAGCTCTCCGTATAGTTCATAGGCTTCTGTCGTTATTTCGTCCTGAGTAAAGACCGGTGTGTTGCCATTTACTGTAACTGAAGCGTTTCCTGAAAATTCAGGGACATCGCTTGTAGCCTGTGAAGAAAATGGAAGATGCATTGAAAGGAGCAGCACCAGACACAGGCACATGACAATTGGGATGATTGCTACTATTATTATATTTTTGAATTGATGCGTTCTTAGTTTACTCAATTATCTATATTTCCTATCTTTGAAAAAGCTATGTATTCCTATGACGTCAAACAAAAAACCGCATTCACTGTGTGTTTCGTAAGAAAGTGAAACAAGAGGCAACCAAGCCCTTCGACATTAGTCGACTTTAAATGGCTTGGTTGCAACATTTTTGAACTTTATGTTCAAAAATGCATTTGCCGCAGCCTTTGCCTTTGCTTGACTACAGATGAAATTATAATTCTTTCAATTGACTTTTTAAACGAACAAAGGATAAAAATTAAGTTAATTATTTTCATATATTTGGTGTCAGCTCTTTTATAATGTGGTAATAACTTTTGCTATCCTTAGTCATTATTTGAGCAGATACTCACGAGATGCTCACAGGAAAGATTACAGATTACATATAAGAAAAGCGTTTTAGGTATTTTGATATGTAAATTTAGCTTCAATCTACATGAAGAAGATCTCAGATTACATATAAGAAAAGCGTTTTCGGCTTTTTGATATGTAAATTTGGCTTCAATCTCCATGAGGAAGCAATCAGGATTACATATAAAAAAAGCGTTTTCGGCTTTTTGATATGTAAATTTGGCTTCAATCTACATGCAGAAGATCTCGGATTACATATAAGAAAAGCGTTTTCGGGTTTTTGATATGTAAATTAGGGTTCGCTCCTCACGAGGAAGATTCCAGATTACATATAAGAAAAACGATTGAGTTTAATGTCTTGCCTTTTGATGATACAACTTCTGTATTCATCAGATACTCTAGTATAGCCATAATCATTATTCCCTAAAAATACATTTCTGCAACCCGCAGACGCGAATAATTCTACCATTTTTCTAAAATACCATCGTCTAATGCGCTCTTGCCCTGGCAGACAGCTACTGCATTTGTATGTATAATAATTAGGGGTCTGACTGAAAAAATATTAACGGAAAAAAATCTTTTCAAACACTACATACATCAAGGGGATATATCGCTTCTATGAAAATCATAAACAAAATCAAAACCATAAAACTATCGCCTATAGAATCAGCATTATACGGCTACATTGCATTCAATCTGATCAATCTGATGGTGCATATAGCCGGGTTCTACACTTATCCGCTGCTTGCGCAGATGGAGTATGTAGTATACATCTGCAAGATACTGCTGGTACAACTCATTAGAAAGCAATTAAGAAGTGAGGGCTCACGTTTTGCTGCTGAGATCAAGTGGTTTAAAAGGATTCAGATCTGCGACTTTGTAGAATTGTTTATCTGTGTGTTTGCTTACCAGGATATTCCTGCCGATTTTTATACAATCATACTCTGGGTAATAAAAGGAATCCTGAGCTATCAAATCTTTGCATCTCTTATAGGTGCCGGTGTCTATGATACTATGGTAAAAAATGGAGACGTCGAGAACAAGAACTATAAATATTTCATATTCAGATGGCTGGGGACAAATCTCCTGGTAGTCGCAGGCATTATCGGAGAATTGTATATACAAAAGAAGGCGATGCTGATAGCGGTATGTCTTCTTATTCTTTACCATTTTTATCTTCAGATAGATGTGGTAATGAGGTTTTGGAGAAAAGGTTTTAAAGCACCTAATTTCGAAGAGATTTTTGCCATGGAATGGGATGAAACTGAAGGAGAGGTTCATATTCCTAAAGCCCTTGATTCATCAAATGTTCAAAGTGCTCTTTTTCCTGAATCAGATAAAAGAAGTCAGGTCAATCTTCAGTCGCATTTTGATGCTATAGATTCAATTGATGAAGAATTAAATGAGTTGGAAAAAGAACATGTATCTTTGGGACAAAAGATCAAAAATTTCTGTAAAATAAACATCTTTGGAAAGATTGATAAGGCTATAAGTGTAATGAGCGGGCTATTCAATCGTGTAGATAAAAAATACAGATATGCTCTATATCTGGTGCTGTTTATTGTTTTCATCATATGCAGATCTACTTATCAAGTGGGAAGGCGTTCAATCTATAATACTGACGGTGAAATAGTGACTGATCAGAAAACAGTAACCAGGTCATATAATATAAAATATTACTATACCGAGGATGAAGCCCAAAATATCTATCAATACAATACCTGCAACCTGATGCCATCTATTTCTATGTTTTATCATGAAAAATATGGGCTTATCAACGTTAAAACGGGCTATAACACTGGCGCAAAGTATGATGATGAATTGACTTTTGATAAAACAGGAATTGCATATGATCAGGATAGGCACTTTATAAATACAAAGGGTGAAGAGGTCCTAAAAGTGCCATATATCGTTAAAGCCAGAACATCTTTCAGGCAGGCGATCTTAAATAGTTTCTTCGAAATATCCGATACCAACGACAAGAACAGTCCTAGTTTTATGATGAGTCCTTCTCCATCGGTATGTGGACAGTTTATCATATCATCTGACTATACTTTTTTTGCTAATGGAGTAGCTGCCTACTATACAGATTATAATCTCCGATACGGACTCATAGATGAATCAGGCAAACTGGTTACGTTGCCAAAATTCTGTTATTTTAACGGAGATTATGATTTTGAGGTATCTAGTGTAATTAATTATAACCGTACTCAGCTGGATGTTGTTAATAACGCCGGTGAATCCATATTAAAAAATCCGACAAATTCAATTCATTTCTACGATAAAGTCAGAATTATCCGCTGTGATTCCAGCTATCACAATGCCTTGTATTCATTTGATGGAACCTATCTTGGAAGTGGATATTATGATAGTAATTACTATTACCCTGGTGGTGATGTTGTCTATTTTTACAAATATGATGATGGTGGAGATATATTTGAGAAAGATGCGACAGGTACTTTAGAGGTATATTATGGGGATGCCCAGAAGATCTTTTCTTCAGATGAATATTACAAGTGTTTCGCATATTCCGATCAGGAAAAAATTGATTATCTGGTAGTGTGGGATCATGACCAGATATGCTATCTGATCGATCTGGATGGAAATCTGATCTGTCCTAAGGGTTATGTAAATATATTCAGCACTGCAAGGCATGATACTTTTATCGCTGTAAACGAGGATTACTCATTTGATCTGATTCATTTAGATGGTTCAGTCGTGGAAACTGGCTACCAATACTTGGATTTAGAAGATCATGGTACCACTATTGTTGTAAAAAAATGGGATGAAGATCTGATCAATTACATGGATCTGGATGGAAATCTGCTGCAGGAGTGGACTCCGCAGTATTATTAATTCAAACTATGAATTGAGGCAGGAACTGGTTTCCTGCCTTTTTGTATGGTAAATTAAAATAATAACATTGAATTTTAATCTGATTTTAATCTTCCTAAAATCTTATATTAATTTAGACTCTGTATTATTTCAGATATCAAATGAAACACATCAAACAAATATCTGAAAGGATGGTAATACGTATGGAAAATTTTGAAAAGGTTGAAAAGATCATTGAGAAAACTGGTGTATCTTACGAGGATGCTAAGAAGGTGCTTGAGGAAAACAACTATGACATGCTGGATGCTATCATCGCATTGGAGCGTCAGGGCAAGGTTGTAACACCTAAGGAAGGCAGCTATACAGCAGGAGCCGGTCAGGATATGGAAAATGTTCAGAAGTTTGAGCTTGCTCAGAGGCAGTATGAAAAGGATTGTAAGAAAAACAATTTCAAGGAAGGCTGCAGAAAGATTGCTGACTTTTTCAAATTCATATTTAAAAAGAGTCTGGAAATAGAATTTTGCATCAACAAGGATGGTCGCTGCGTGGCAGGTGTTCCGGTTCTTGTCCTGGTTCTTCTTTTACTTGGATTTTTCTGGATCACTCTTCCACTGATCGTCATTGGATTGTTCTTTGGATTCTCTTATAGTTTTACAGGTGTGGGTAAGGTGATCCTGGATGTAAATGATGTATGTGACAAGGCATCTCAGACTGCTGAAAATATCAAAAATGAATTCAAAAAGGATAATGAATAAAACTAATGAGCAAAATATTGATCGTAGAGGACGAAGCACAAATTGCACGTTTTGTAGAACTGGAGCTGATCCACGAGGGTAATACTGTGGATAAGGCTGAGGATGGACGGAGTGGTCTTGATATGGCTCTCTCAAATGATTATGATCTGATACTTCTTGATGTAATGCTGCCTGGCATTAATGGTTTTGAAGTACTTAGAAGAATTCGCGCCAAAAAAGACACTCCTGTAATCCTGCTGACTGCAAGGGATGCAGTAATGGATAAGGTGTCAGGGCTTGATGCCGGTGCAGACGATTATATCACCAAGCCTTTTGCTATAGAAGAGCTACTCGCACGTATCCGAGTAGCTCTCAAGAGAAAGGCCGGAGCCAGTGCTGCAACCAGACAGATTACTGTCAATAATGTGATGCTGGATCTGGATCGTCATGAAGTCAAGGCTGACGGCAATCCTGTTGAGCTTACCAACTACGAGTTTGAACTGCTCAGGATACTTATGGAAAATCGTAACATAGTCCTTGACAGAGAGCGCCTGATAAACGAGATCTGGGGCTATGATTACGATGGCGAAAATAATGTGGTAGATGTATATGTAAGACATCTGCGAACCAAAATTGATGATAGGTACTCCATCAAGCTCATCCAGACAGTGCGCGGCGTTGGATATGTCATTAAAGAGGATAACTGATGAATAATAATATAAATAAACGTGCTTCATCAATTGCAAGAGGTATCAATAGAGCTTTCTGGTTTAATAAACTGAAAGCTTTTTTTGCTGTGGATGTATTGATAATAGCGGTTTCTTTTGGACTTTTTTGTTATAAGAGCTTTTTGACTATTCCCTCTGATGAGTATGTGCGGAGTTTTACTCTGACAGGGCAAAGCTATGACAATATTGTCCTTCACTATTTTACAGACACTTCTCAGTACAATTTTCCAATGCATGAACATATATATTTTGTAAGTGTTGTCATGGGCGTCATTGGCGTTTATCAGTTTATGAATCTTCTGGGGTCTTTTTCTTTTACAGCAAGGATCAGGAAAAAATTGAAACCGCTGAATGAACTTGCTCTCAAGGCTGAAGCTATCAGTGAGGTGCCTCTTGATACTACTAAATTTGAGGAGCTGGAAGAAGCTATACTGAAGGTTCCTGCAGATAATGCATCAGCAAGGATTGCTACCGGTGATGAGGATCTGGCCAGCATTGAGGCGGCTCTTAACAGTCTGCTGTACAGGATGCAAGATGCAAGGCTGCAGCAGGCAAGGTTTGTTGATGATGCTTCGCACGAGCTCAGAACTCCAATAGCAGTGATACAGGGCTATGCCAATATGCTGGATCGTTGGGGAAAAGATGATCCTGCGGTGCTTGAAGAGTCTATAAAGGCTATAAAAAATGAGTCTGACAATATGAAAGAGCTCATCGACCAGCTCCTGTTCCTTGCAAGAGGGGATAATGGACGTCAGAAGCTGACTATGGAGAAACTGGATCTGTCTGCTGTAATGCAGGAAGTGTGGGAAGAATCGACGATGATCGATCCTGATCATAAGTACATTATTGAAGATAGTGATAACTGCTATATCTACGGTGATCACGCCATGATCAAGCAGTCTATAAGGATATTTGTACAGAATGCCGCCAAGTATTCCGACAAGGGCAATAATATAAAGCTATCTGTCAGAAGCGATGGCAGCAAGGTATGTTATATCGTGCAGGATGAAGGTATAGGAATCGCCGGTGAAGAGCTGAGCCATATATTTGAACGTTTCTACAGGTCTGATAAGGCCAGAAACTCTTCCACAGGAGGCTCAGGCCTAGGGCTCTCCATTGCCAAGTGGATTATCGATGCTCACAAGGGGAATGTAGAAGTCCTCTCCCGCCAGGATATTGGCACAAGGATCACTGTAGTGTTTGATATGTGTGCGTAGATGTTGTAGTGGAGGGGGGACGTATCAGAGCTCAAGAGTCAAAGGGGACGTATCAGATTGACTCATTGCATGCAATGAGTCAAATTGATACGTCCCCAGTGACTCATTGTGTGCAATGAGTCAAATTGATACGTCCCCAGTGACTCACCGGTGACTCATTGCTTTACGTTAAAATCATCGCTTACCACGTCGAAGCCATTGGCTAAGATGCGGATAGCAGTTGTACCTGACTGGAAGCCTGCGCGGAGGATGGCCATAGCACGACCGCGGAAGGTTGTGGTCTCGTTATCGGTGTAGTTGTCTTCTGTCTGCGGATTGCCGGAGCCAAAGCCTGCAAGGGTTGAAGCACCGGATACTTCTGCAGTCAGAGCGATTTCTGCATCAGGAACTACATTGCCGTTATCGTCTGTTATTTCAATTCCCACATATATAAGGTCATGTCCATCGGCTGACATCTCTTTCTTTTCAGGAATAAGTCTGATTTTGGAAGGAGCGCCTGTGGTTACAAGGCTGTCGCGGCTTATCTCTTTTCCATTGGTGTAGCTTATTGCCTCTACTGTACCAGGTACGTAGGTGGTGTCGAAATATACTGAATTTGGAAGTGGTCGCTCATGACTTACCTTTTTTCTGCCTAGGGAGGTGCCATTTACCAATAGTTCTACTTCTTCTGCATTGGAAAAGACTACAAGTCTGATATCTTTATTATCCCAGCCTTCATAGTTCCAATTAGATAGAAATACTGGGAATCCCCACATGGTCATAACTTCTGTCTTGCCAAAGGTCTCTGGGTGCATTGAATACAGGTGTGTCTGACTGCTGCCCCATACAACGCTTCTATAAGCGCCCTGCGGCATCATATGTCCTGTTATGTCAAAGTCTGCGTCATTTGCACATCTCCAAGGGTATGGTGAGCCTGAAGGTGGCATGAGAGCCCAGCCATTGGTCTCTATGATTGGGTCGTTGTCTTCAACGTAAACTGCTTTGCCGATACCTGCTTCGCCAATGTAATCCCAGGCTGTCCAGGTGAAATCGCCTATGACATATGGAAGGCGCTCTACCAGTGGCCATCTAAAGCCAATCTCTTTTGGGAAGTTCTCAGAGCCAAGGATCACTCTCTCAGGGAACATCTCATGGTCACGCTCGTACAACTCTTCCATGTAGTTGTAGCCAACAATGTCCATTCCATTGGTAAAAGCCTCTGTGACTGTCTCCCATGTAGTATCAATAAGTCCTTCAGAGGAATTTTGCAGCTGGCTCTTACCCTGAACGAGTTCATCATCAAGTCCGCTCCAGAGTGAGCAGATTCCATTGCTGACAGGTCTTGTAGGATCAAGTTTCTTTATTGTGGTGGCAAGTCTGGTTGCCAGTGTATATCCATTATCAAGTCCGCCTCGCTCTGGTATCTCATTTCCTGTTGACCAGAGAATAACTGATGGGTGGTTTCTGTCTCTTTTTACAAAAGCAGTCAGATCTTTTTCCCAATCAGCATCAAAGAACTGGCTGTAATCGCCACTACGCTTAGCTATTCCCCATGCATCAAAGGCTTCGTCAAAAATGTACATGCCCAGTCTGTCGCAGGCTTCCACAAGAGCTGCTGATGGCGGATTGTGAGCGGTTCTGATGGCATTGAAGCCTTCTGCCTTGAGCTTGCTGACTTTTCTGGCCTCGGCTTCATAGAGAGATACTGATCCAAGTAGACCATTGTCATGGTGGAGGCAGCCGCCTTTTAATTTGACTGTCTTACCATTGATGCGAAGTCCTCTGACTGAATCTGCTGTAATAGTCCTGATGCCAAAAAGAGTGTCTGCCTCATCTACTTCCTGATCTTCCTGAGGAATAAAATGAGTGCGATATACTCCGAGGTTTTTGACCTGCACTGTAACTTTATAGAGGTTTGGATCATCTGCATCCCAAAGCAGTGGATTCTTAATATTTATAGCCATCTTCGCTGTTTCTGTTTTACCAGATGCTATCTGGATTGCGCGCTTTGATACACACTCTTTTACATCAGAGCCATCTTTTGTAATGGTAACTGTTACTTCAGCGAGTCTGTTTTCCAGAGTCTTGTTCTCGACCTCTATTTCTGCCTCAAGAAATGCATATCCGTCTGCCACTTCTTTGGTATAGACATAGATTCCATCAGGAACTACGTGTACTCTTGGGCCGTGCACGAGTTTGACGCCTCTGTACAATCCAGAACCGGTGTACCAACGGGAGTTAACGTACATGCTGTTATTGCAGTTGATTGTTATTCTGTTATCTTTTCCAAAGGTAACGTAGTCTGTAAGGTCCACATAGAAAGGTGCGTAGCCGTAGTGATGGCCACAGACCTTGCCTCCGTTTAAGTCTATAGCCACATTCATCATGGCGCCATCGATCATAAGTCCTACGCAGCCACCTTCCCATTCCTGAGGAATCTGCACATACTTGGTATAATTGGTAAGGCCGCCTACAAAGTATCCACTGTCTGATTTTGCAGGGGCATCAGGTGTCACCTCTGTTCCAATCATGCCGTCATGTGGGAGATTGACCTCTACGCCCGGGTCTCCTTGCAACATTCCGAGAGAATCTACAAATCCGTTTCTAAATGTCCATTTTTCATCAATGCTAGTCTGTATCATATGTACCTCTTGTTTCACTTTTTTACGGAATCCGCAGCTGGTGCGGTTTTCTATTTGAAGTCACAGAAATTCATAGATTTTTGCCATTTTATGTCAAAAATCCTGAAAACAAGCCATCTAAAGGCAGCTTCGCTGCAGGGCTTGTTTTCCTCTTAATCATCATTATATAAAAGCATATCCACCTTTTCTTTTTAGAAATTTCAAATATATGCTCATTTTTAACCAAGAATTGGGACTGCCTATTCACTAAAGTTATAATCAGTATCCAAAAAGGCTATCACTTCGTACTCAGGGTATTTCTCTTTGATATCGTTGGCAACGTGGTCGCATATTCCAGCTCTATCTTTGGCGTCAAAATCAACAATCAGGTCAAACTGAACTTTTTTATCTTTCATGTAAAATCCGTGGAGCTGAAGGACATGTTCATGACTAAGAGCTAAACGGGTAATATCTTCACGGATCTTCATGGCTTCTTCGTTGTCAGTATTCATGGAATAGATGCCAATGGCTGTAAGCATGACTTCATGCTCTTTGAAGACTTTGATAGTAATGCGTCTGATAAGGTCGCTGATCTCGTCAGCGCGCATTGTGTCATCAACTTCGATGTGGAGTGAACCATTTACTCTGTTTGGGCCATAGTCATGAAAGACCATGTCGTATACTCCATGCACTTCCGGAAAAGATTCTACGGTCTTTTTTACAGCTCTGGTTATCTCTGAATCGACTCGTCTGCCCATGATCTCGGAGATTGTGTTAAACTCCATCTCTCCACCTGTTTTGATAATGAGGATGGATATAATGGCTCCAAGCCAAGCCTCAAGTGATATGTTAAAAAAGATATATATGAAGGCTGCCAGTAGTGTCGATGCTGAAACTATGGCATCCATGCTGGCGTCCTTACCAGAATTTATGAGGGTTCCGGAATTGACTTTTTTTCCAACTCTTACAAAATATCTGCCCAGGAAGATCTTGACGATAATGCAGACTGCTACAATGACAAGTGGAGTAGTTGAATATTCCGGTGTGTGTGAATATATGATGTGATGGATTGCTTCAATAAGGGATGATATTCCTGCTGCCAAGACGAATGCAGCAAGAGTCATGGCGCTTACGTATTCCAATCTGCCGTGTCCCCAGGGATGCTCTTTATCCGGCTTCTTGGCTGCAAGCTTGGTGCCGACAATCGTTATAATTGATGATCCGGCGTCAGTTATGTTGTTAACAGCATCCAGAGTGATGGCTATTGAATGTGTAGTCATACCTATAACTGCTTTAAAAAGAGCCAGCAACACATTGGCAATGATACCATGCGCGCTGGTTCTTACTATTACTTTATTTCTCTCTTTTATGCTATTTGCAACTTCCAATGAATCTTCAATTGCTACATTTTTTCTGGTTGTTTCCATCTCAAGATACCCCACTTGATTATCAAAACTAAAAACTCCCTGATAATGTATAACCCCAAGTACTTTCTAATGTTTTGGTCCACTCAATTATTATACTGTAAGGCATGTGGGATGTAAAATGATTGAGAAATAAAAAAGATGAGCTAATGCCCACCTTTTTATATCACGTATCTACATATTAAGCTATAGCGCTGTTCTTTAGCAGTTTAGCCTCTTCGTCAGTTATCTCCAATACTGATCCGTGTCTCTTAAGGCTCTTGCCAAGGTCAAACTCGCTGTCAGCA
>SVGC01000061.1 GCA_015056495.1 Butyrivibrio sp. | reverse complement strand
TTTATAATTCGATAATTATTATTTTACTTTTTATAATCACTTTGCACAATAAATAAATCTAAATAAAAACCTTTCGTGTTTTTAGTTACATATACACAAAAATATTTTTTCTTGTGAAAACTCCTATGCGCTGCATATGCTCTATGCTATATTAAATTTAGGTTTTGCTAAATTAATTTAGATAAATATGGAGAACGATATGGACAGGCTAACTAGAAATTCGAAACATGACAACTTTTTCAGCTATAGAATAGTATTGGTTCTGGCGATTTTATCTTTTTTGCCAAATACAACAGTCTATGCCGCTAACGGTTTTCCATGGGGTTCAAAGCCATCTATGTCTGAAGAAGAGCTAAAGCTTTCCCATGGCACATCTGACGTGATAATCGATGAGTCTGAGCTCAATAATACTCCGCCTTCCGACTATACCATTGATCAAAGTGTCCTGAAAGACGCTTCAGAAGGTGCATATCTTGCCTATTTCCCTGATGATGAGATCCAGACTGTCAAGATCACTATAGATGAAACCAACCTGAACTATCTGCTTCAAAATGCTGATGATACCCCAACTGTCATGACAGAGAGTGTCACGATCGGCGATACAACACTAGGCTACGCAGGCCTGAAGACAAAAGGCAACTACACTCTGGCCCATACATACTCTGACGAACTAAATAACGACCGTTTTTCTTTTACTGTTAATTTTGGTAAATACATTAAAAAGGCTGACTACGGCAAAACGCAGAATTTCTACGGAGTTCAAAAGATCAGCTTCAACAATTTCTTTTTTGATAAATCTATGATGAAGGAATACGTATCTCTAAAGCTTATGACAGAGATGGGAATCCCTACTCCTGCTTATGCCCTGGCAAGACTATACATAAATGATGAGTATTATGGGGTTTATTTCATGGTAGAAGCCATGGATGAGTCTATTCTGGAGCGTTTTTATAATGTTGATGATGATCAGCTAAGTGACTATCTGGTAAAAGTTGAATACACTTCATTTGACTACGAGGAATTGTCGGAGGATCCGTCTCCACTCTACAATTCTGACAGTGACACCTATGAAGATGTCAAAGACATGCTCCCAACTGTACTTGAATGGGATCAAAAGCTCTGCGCTTTGTCAAATGGAACTGATTTCGAAGGAAACCCAATAGATGTCAATAGCCAGGAATACCTTGATCTACTGGCTACAGTTATTGATATTGATGAAGAAGTCAGGTACTTTGCGGCTCACAGCTATCTTGTACAGCTGGATGATATGTTTGTGGAATACCATAACTTTGGATTATATGTGGATGAAAACGGCATCAGTAAGTTGATCCCCTGGGATTATGATCTGGCTTATGGCTGTTACTACCCAAGCACCTCTGAAGCCACGGCCAATTATGATATTGATGTGATGTATAAACCTGGACCTAATAATAACACGGCGAATGTGTACAAGAATTTCCCATTGTTCAATGTAATATATCAAAACGAAGAACTGAGGGAAAAATATCATGAATATATGAAGGATTGTGCCATTATATCCGCTCTGGGAGGCACCACCAGTTTTGGCGAGACCTACAGCCCTGCCTGGATGAATTCATTTATCGAAGCGCTAACACCAGAGCTGATTGAAGCAGCTGGCGAAGAACTTGCAGACAATGTTTCCTACTTAAACGGCGCCAACCAGCCAAAGGATGTAACCACTGCCCTTCCTAATCTATCTGCTATAATAGCCAAACGCGCTGTCGGTGTATACCTGCAGGTAGAAGGTATAGACAGCATCGTATCAGGAGCAGGCTGTAACCTGGGCACTCTGGGCAATGCAACAGTGGGCTCATCCTCTACCAAAGGCACTCTGACCGCCGTAGATACTGACACCTGTTGGTTTACAACAGCTACCTATGCTGATGACAATGTGGCAATACTACTTACCATTGATCAGATCACAGAAGAAACTGAATCCTATGAAGAAATAGCATCCATCCTTAAAAATGCCAAGATCAATGCCCAGGATTGCTATATCTATAGTTATAAATGCAACAAAACCACTACAGAGGACGTAACGCTGACTATTCCTGTTCCTGAAAACATTGATACAGATACCCTGTCCGTATATGCCGTAAAAGATGGCTCAGTAACACTTTTAGAGCCTGTATCTGTAGATGGCAGCCTCTATTCTGTGATCGTTGATTCTCCGGATTACGTGGTACTAAAAAAAGCCGCAGCAAATGATCTTACTGCAGCTGTAATCCTTATAGCAGTATTAGCAGGTGTGATCCTGCTGATCACGATCCTGATCTTTATAAAAAGAAAGCATCGAGCTTCAGTCTGATCTCCTGAAGCTGATCAGGTGTAATATTATCGACATGAAAACCACCTGTGCAGGTGACAACACAATCATATTTTGAGGCAATCTTCTCAGCAATAGCTCTGCAGATTGCCTCATCTTTATGGCCTACCACATTTATGACAGATGAAGTAGCTGATACAGTACCATCCCCTGTCAGCGATGGCCTTGGAAAAGCAACTACAGCGCAGCCAATATGAGGCTTATCTCCGCCTGAGACCATTACAAGCTTATCATTACCAACATCACTCATGGCTATTACTATTTTTGAAAAAGAAAGTTCGATAACGTATTCAGACATTGTCTTCTCCTTCCCAGGCTTTAAACTCTTTGATATTGATACCGAATTGCAGTAAGACCTTTCCAACTATATGTATTATCATGTCTTCCACAGATTTAGGACCATTATAAAAAGTGAGCATTGGCGGAATGATGGTACATCCAAGATCTGATGATTCTGAAAGATTGCGCAGATGCACTTTGCCCAGCGGCATTTCACGGGGTACCAGGATGAGCTTTCTATTTTCCTTCAAGCATACATCTGCTGCTCTCAGCACCAGATTATCAGCATATCCTGACACTATCCCTGCCAGAGTCTTCATACTGCAAGGCATTACGATCATGCCGTCAGTGACAAAGGAGCCGCTTGAAATGCTTGCCGCAAAATTTTTTTCATCATAAACATGATCTGCCAAATCAGTCAGATCTTCCAGTTTTCTATCTGTTTCCAGCTTCCATGTAGTCCTTGCTCCGCTTGTCATGACAAGGTGGATTTCTACATCATCTACCTGCCTGAGCAGTTTTAACAGATAATAACTCATCTCTACTCCGGAAGCTCCGGTTACGCCAACTATCAGCCTCATAATATCTCCTATGACCATCAAGGCCCACAGCAATTACCTGTGAGCCTTGATTTATCTGTGTTTTTTACTATTCAACTTCAACCTGTTACCAATGGCAGGATGTATGAAACCCAAAGTGCGCTTATAGGCATGACTATTATCATTGAAGGTATCATATCTGCTGTCGGGAACATTTTTACCTTGATCATTCTAAATCCTGTAGCCAACATGATAAATCCGCCACATGCTTTAAAGTCATTGATCATAGTTGCATTGGTAAGTGGGAAAATAAATCCGGCAAATACAAATAATAAAAGGAAAATAATAAACTGTGGAATAGCTACTATTGAAACCACAAGTCCTAAAGTGCAGGCAAAGATCAGAGCTGTAAAAAGATCCAGTATTGACTTAGCTATCAGAATACTGTGATCTCCTGTCATTCCTGATACTATGGAACCATAGATTCCTGTACCGCTGGCGCAAAAAAGTACTATGCAGGTAACCAAGGTAGCTATAAAATCTGCTTCAGGGATCTTGTTGTTATCTGTTTTGACAAACTTACTAATAATACCCTGCATTCCCTTTGCGCCCTTATTGATTAGGTCACCTAAGTGGATAGCAAGACCGATTCCCGTTCCGATGATCACTGAAAAGATAACTGCAGGCATGTTTTCCATAAGTACTATGGTGCTAATACCCATACCCATTGAGCAGCATCCAAATATCATGTTCATCTTGTCTTTAAAATTATCTGTGAGCTTGTTTCCAGCTACTGCTCCTATTATTCCTCCGAAAACAACTGATAATGCATTAATTATTACACCGATAGGCATAACATATTCCTCCTAATATCTCTGTATCACTTATTCCCAATCCGGTAACCACTTTTTAGGGTTCACTTCCAGAAATTTGCATCGCTCAAATTTATCTTTTAGATTGTATGGAACTGTACAGTCAAAAATGGCTTTGCAGGCAATTCCGTGGACTCTGATAGATGGATCAAAAGCAGGGTCATTACTTGGGTCAAGAACATGAGTATGAACGCCAGGAATCGGGACAAAATCCACATCTCCCTGGAATCTTGTTGTCATAGCCCAAAGAACATCGCTCATATCAAAGATATCTACGTCCTCATCTACCAAAAATACATGCTTCATCTCTGAAAAAGCAGAAAAAGCAAGGAGTGCAGCCTGACGCTGACGACCTTCGTCATTGATGTTATTTTTACGGAACTGAATGATAGATACGAATTTACCACCACCACAAGGTGCAGCATGAACATTTACAAGTCTTCCAGGCATAGCTCTCTCTACAAGGTCGATGACACTTGCCTCTGTTGGGATACCTGCCATTGATACGTGCTCATGGCTTGGTCCAATGCAGCTCTCCATAATAGGATTATTTCTTGTTGTAACTGCTTTTACCTTGATTACAGGAAGGTAATTTGGCAGATTGTCACCCTTGGCTTCTCCTGTGTATCCAGGGAATTCAGGCATAGCCTTTCCTGTATTGGAATTAATATCCTCACGCATTGTAAGTCCAGGTATCAGCTCACCTTCAATAACATATTCTGCATGAGCAATACATGTCTCATTTATACTTACGCATTTTGCAAGTTCTACAGGCTTTCCTCTAAGAGCACCGGCAATCTGAAGTTCATTAAAGCCATATGGTGTTGTAGGTGGCTCAAAGCCCGCACTCATATATATTGCAGGATCAAGACCAATTGACACTGATATAGGAAGAGGTTTATTCATCTTAAGAGCCTTGTCCCACATAGCTCCTATGTGACGGCTGCCCGGTGTGATCCACATAGTCATCTCATCTCTGGACTGGATGCAAAGTCTGTGTATTGTAACATCTGAAACATTGCTATCTTCCGGATCAGTTGCAGAGCAAAGTCCCATGGTAATATATGGGCCTGCATCCTCTGGTGTATTAGTAGGCGCAGGCACAAGTTTTCTAAGATCAAAATCAGGATCACTTGCAAGATATACATTTTCCTGACATGGTGCTTTTTTATCTACTACTACTGGTGGAATGACATTTTTTACTGCATCTCTTAGATGCCATCCAAGTCTCTTATAGTCAGTACCTAAGAGCAGCCCAACTCTTTTTCTGCTTGCAAGCATGCCAATTACAACTCTCGAATCAGGAAATCCTTTTACATTGTTAAATAACATGGCAGGACCATCCTCTTTTGTAGGACGCATAACTGTTCCGCCTGATCCAACGTATCTGTAAATGCCTGAAATCTCTGCATTTGGATCTGCTTCAACATCAGTTTCCACTAACTGACCTGACTGAGATCTTAAATACTCAAGAGCACTTCTAAGATCACAAATATCATTCATTTTTATTAACCTCCATTATCTTATAAAAAAAGCTCGTTATTCACCCTGATTCTATTACTCATAAGCAATTAACAGCAATTCCACTATTGAGCTGATTTATTCCATTTCAGACTAAATCATATTATAATAGCGGTGTAACCATATTTCGTTTAACAGGAGCAACAAATGACTATAGAATACCTTCATGAATTTCTGGTTTTGGCTGAAACTCAGAGTTTTAGTGAAGCTGCTGAACAGCTGTATATGAACCAATCCACCCTTTCCAAGCATATCAAATCTCTGGAGCAGGAGCTTGATACTAATTTATTTGAACGTAACACAAGGAAGGTGGTTCTTACTAAATACGGAACTCAGCTACTGCCTTATGCAGAAAAAATAAGCTCTCTCAATTACCAGTATCATAAGGAATTGGCTCAGACCAAAAGCAATCTGCTTAGTATTGGCGCCATCCCGATCCATTCACAATATGGATTTCTGGATTTGGTCATGGACTTCAAAAAAGCTCATCCTGATATCATGCTCAAGCTTGAAGAGGAGGACTCCGCCGAACTAAGCAAGCATCTGATAGAAAACAAGTATGAGATCACATTTATGCGAAGCCTTAAAAATCAGTCCTCACAAGACCTGTATAAACAAAAGAACATAAATTTCATTCATTGTGCTACAGACTACCTGGCAGCTGCAGTTCCTTACGGTCATGAGCTCTGTTCTTACGATTCGCTCACCCTGCCAGCTCTTGAGGATCATGATATCTGTCTTTTAAAAGAGAACACATTTTTATATGAAACATATATGGGATTATTCCAGAATACAGGCATAATTCCAAAGATACTTTACACAAGCCATAGGATCAACAATATCCTTGATGTATGCCAGCAAACCGGCAGCGTAGCGCTTTTGGTGGCTCCAGAAAACAATAAGATAAATCCCTATGATGAGAATTTTAAACTTATCAAAATTCTTCCAGACACTGCAATTGACCTTTCACTCTGCTACATGGCAGATAGACGACTATCGCATCCTGCTGAGGAATTTATTCAATATTTCACCAAGCATTTTTCTGGAAAAAGCTGAAAAATGCTGCTCTATATATGAACAAAACGAGCCACTGGTACATCTGATATGATTCCCCAGTGACTCGTTTCTTTATTTTTTCCATTATGGAATAAATCCATGTTTACGGATGAGTATAGCTACCTCACTTGCAGATCTTGTCAATCCAGTCAAAAAGTTCTTCGGTATCATAATCTCCGCTATGTGGAAGTCCCCATGGCAGAGCAAAATCCACATCATAACCTTTATTTTCAAGAAGTGTAGCAAGAATAACCGGTATAGCCAGTGAAGTATCCCTGTCAAAAGCTCCATGTCTGATACGCCAGTACTTGGCTGTATCTGCATTTCCAATATACTTTGTTGGATTTAAGAGCTTTATAAGACCCTCGTCTGCCATCTCAGCTTCTTTAGTACTATTTTTCATACTATAATCAGTAAAATGTCTGGCAAATACTTCCTTATCCCCAAACTCCTCATTCTCAGGCGAGTTTAGATCAACTGCATCAAAAGCCGGAGTAGTCTTCATTCGTGTGATCTTTTTTACAAAGGCATCCCAATCTATATCTGTTACTTTTCCATCTTCAACTTTCAGATAATCCTGACAGTCAATATTACTTCCCGGAACTGCAAGTCTCTCTAATCTGGTTGCACTGTCGTGAGTTTCAAGCTCCTTTTGAGCTGCGGCGATCACCCATTTTTTCACAAATTCTTTAAATGATCCTTCGCCGTCTGCATCAAGAGTGAGCATCTGGCCATCTTTATCCGTAAGCTGCAGGCTATTGACATAATCCGGAAACAGCTTTTTAAGCTCTTCTGACATTTTTATCTGCTCAAGGCTCATAGTTCCATGTTCCGGAACCATCTCAACTCTTCCGTTTTTATTTTCTAATCTCATTTTGTGATATTCATTATAGCCATTAAATAGCCACTCATAGGCACTATCAGCATTTTCAAGATTATGGATAGGACAATAGCAGTTTGCAGCAAAAATATCATCTTTTTCATCTGCTGCACCTATTTCCTGTAAATATGGCTCATAATCTGCCGCATTGCCTGTTGCGCCTGCAAGGGCTGACAATGCTCCGCCTGCTGAAGTTCCGCTGGTAATAATATGCGCAGTGTTTCCAGGTATAGTCATGCTATTATGCCTGAGGTATCTGACTACCGCTTTCATGTCTACTATAAGGGCAGGTGCTTTTCCCACAGATTGGCCCTGAAATTCCGGTTTAAATGGAGGCAGATCTTTTTTCTCATCATCTGCTTTCCCACCTACAAAAAACTCTTTAGACTTAAGGCCAGTATTTCTTCCTCTTATTCCAGGGGCAACTACAACATATCCATGCTCCAGTCCTTTAAAAATGGTATTGGTCCTTCCGAGGAAATCGGCTCCCGGTTCATCCAATCTGCCTTCCATATAGCCTCCGACAGTATTAGGAATGAAAATAGGTGCGGTTTTCAGGTTATATCCATTTATTTCTTTGCCTTCATAGTAATCTTCAGGTACAAAGAGATTTAATTTTTGGATATCACTTACAGGAGTAGCACAATAGGAAATGCCTGTAAAAGCTCTGTATAAAATGCTCCTACCTTCTCTCTCACACTTTTTTACCTCATATCTGTCTGCATTAAACTGTAAAACATCTGACATATCATAACCTCATCTTTCCCTGATCAGTTAGTTGTTCTGTACTGATCAGCGTATTTCTCAACATTGAGCATCAATACGATCACAAATATTACAACACTTATGATCATGCCAAGCCATGTAAAATCAAATTTAACAGCATCAATAACTGCCTGAGACTGCTCAACTGCTGTAGGATCATATTTTACAGCTGCCAGTATCCATCCTGTGATAGCTGAACCAAAGCCGATACCTACTTTTGAACCTACAGACTGAGCGGAACTGATAAGTCCCTCAGACCTGACGCCATATTTCCAGTAACCATACTCAACAACATCCGGAACAAGTGCAAATACTGCAGAAAGAAGTGGTCCAGCTCCAAGAGATCTAATTACTGTGCCAACAAGTAACATGGCTGTATTAGTTCCTGCAAATCCTGAAATAGCAAAGCCAATGATCAGGAATACACTGCCAATAAGCAAAAATGTCTGTTTAGAATATTTATTGGAAATATATGGCATAAGGAACAAGATCAATAAACCTGGAAGCTGACCCGCTATCATAAATTTAGACATGAGTCCCATGTCCCCAAGAACTAAATTGCAGTAGTAAATCTGTGCCCCAATTGCATTTGCATTCATAAGAAGTGAAAAAGCACCTACAAGCAACAGAATAAAGAAATATTTATTCTTAAGAACTGCAGGAAGCTGCTTGCTCATTGGAATGCTTTCTTTTTTCTCTATTTCTTCACCAGCATCTACCTCTTTATTCAAAAGACCTGAAATAAGGATAAGTACACATGCTACAAGACCTAATATGATACTTGATGTTCTCCATCCAAGGTTTACAACAAGTGGTGTGATTGCAGATCCGGCAACAAGACCGATTGCGTTATTACCTATTGCTGAAAAAGTAGCAAGCATTGTATGTTCCTTAGGATTTTTGGTCATAAGAGGAAGCATTGCAGTGTTGGCTATTCCATATATTGTATAAACAATAACAGCCATGAAAATATATGTGATATATGCATATGCAAGCTTGCCACCTTCTGACAGCCCCATAGGTACATTCATAAGAAGTACTATTCCTAACAGCGAAAGTGGTCCAGAGGCAATGAGCCAAGGTCTTGCTTTACCAAGCTTAGTTTTAGTCCTATCAATGATCCCGCCCATTAAGAGATCACTAATACCATCAAAGACTCTGCAGACTAAAAACATTGTTGCTATGGCACCAGCCCCGATCAGAGCAGTGTCTGTATAGTACTGTAACAAAAATGCTGCCGCTATCTGGCTAAATACATTTCCTCCACCTGTTCCAAGAGCATACGCCATTTTATTTAGCATAGGTACTTTTTTATTATTTTCCATAGTTTTTCTCCATCCTTCTCCTAACCAGTTGATAGTATGGAATAGCGCGCTTTTCCAAATAGCATTGATTATCTGTTTGTTTTAATTATAATTAAAGTGTAACAGGCTAGTTATTCTATTTTTTGAATTATACAAGGTGATTTGTTATGGATATAGATAGATTAAAAGAGTTTCTAGTTATATGCGAAGCAGGATCATTCAAGAATGCTGCTGATCTTCTGGGAATATCTCCCAGTGTACTGTCCACCAGATTTAATGTGTTTGAAAATTCCCTTGGGACCAAGCTTTTAAATCGTAATAATCATGCCATCATTCCAACAGAGAGCGGCAAGATATTGTTGAGTAATGCTCCGGATATAGTCTCTTCCTGGGAAACCATAAAAAGTAACATGAAAATGTCGCATGGCACTGTAGTAAACACTCTTACAATCCAGCTATGCGCTCAGACCATGCCCTCTGAGCTTGGACCATTTATGGATAAATACTGTAGAAGTCATCCGGGGTTATTCCTGGATCTGTATGACGAAAACACATGCACAATAAGAGATGGATTACTTACAAGGCAGACAGATATTGTTTTTGTACCTGGAAGAAAAGATGATTTTTTAGATATTAAAGGTCGTGAGATCATCAGTCATTATGATCATTTAAGCGTTCATCTCCCATTTGATCACAGATACTCAGCCTGCTCTTCTATCAATTTTGCAGATTTATCAGGCGAAACATTTATCCTATATCCTCATATGATAGAAGATCACATCAGAAATCTTCAATTACAACTGCTGGATCAGTCAGGAATCACCTACAATCTATACAACAACAGATGCTCACCTGTTTACTATGATCTGCTAGTTCCAATAGGCATGGGAATTGAATTCTGGAATTGGAGTGATATGACTACTCCAAATACAGTAAAAGTAACAATAAAAGATCCTGGCTATGACACCTATTGCTATATGCTCTATGATCCTGATAACCCAAATCCCATGGTAAAGGAGTTTATCCAGCTATTTCTTGCTTACAGAAAGGATAGATTATGAAAACTGAAAGGATACAAGAATTTCTGATACTGGCCAGAAGTCTCAACTATACAAAGGCTGCAGAAAGTCTCTTCATATCGCAGTCTGTTCTAAGTAAGCACATTGTGGAACTGGAAAAAGAATTGAATGTTAAATTGTTTGAGCGCTCCACCCATGGTGTTGCCCTCACTGATGAGGGAAAGCTTCTTTTGAGAAATGCAGATCCCATCATAGAAAAAATTGAAAAAACCTCATCTCTGATTGCCCAAAACAGCAATAAAACAGAGGGTTCCATTAAAATCAATTGTCACCGCCAGTGCCTGTGCAATTATGTGCTGTCTTTGATCAAAAATTTTAAATCCAAATATTCAACAGTAGATATCAATATACATATAATTGAATCTGCCTCTGATATAACGGCAATAGAAGGCTCCGATGTGCTGATCACTCCCTGTGATTTTATGGACAGGATCTCTGATACATTTTGGGGCAAAAAAATCTATGACCAGAATGCTCTGCTGGCTATTCCTCCCTATCATCACCTTGGCGATAGGCAGGAAATATCATTAGAAGAATTAAACAATGAAAATCTGATTGTACCTTTTTCAGACGAATTATTTGGGCCATATGCAAGGAACTACTTTCTGGCCTTCAAAAAATCCCGAGGAAACATAAGAAAAATTGCTACCCCATCTCCAGAAGATGCTCTATTAAAGGTGGAACTGGGAGAAGGGATCATGCTGATGCCTCACCATCTCAAAAATCACATATACCCTCAAACCAGAACATTGAAGGTTATGGATGAAGAATGCACCTTTCCTGTATTTATCTACAAAGCAAAAGAAAATAATGAAAATTCAGCACAGTTCTTTTATAGCTATTGTTCGCTTGCGTAGAGAGTGTATCTTAGTCTAAAATAGTCCTAACAATCATCAGTCATGGGCAAAATTTACTTTTGACCCTGACATCATAACGAGGTAGGAAGATGAAAAATATTACACTGGGCACAACTGGCATAACTGTGCCACAAAACGGTTTTGGAGCTC
>SVGC01000060.1 GCA_015056495.1 Butyrivibrio sp. | reverse complement strand
AATGTTGACAAAAAATTTCCGCATGCCACAAGGGCTTGCGGATGATTTATGATCTATTCAACTTCTGAACTCAGGAGTTAAGATTGTGGAGATTGAGTCTGCGACAGGTTCGATGCCGGTCGCCGGCAGTAATTATGTATGGCTGTAAACTTAGAGTTTATCTGAGTTTGCAGCTTTTTTATTTGCTTAATGCATGTGGTACAAATAAATAATATTTTATTTGACATAAAATGCTCAAAACAGTATATTATAAGTAACAAATGACATAGAGCATTTTGTTGGCTATGAAATGTAAATCCCTACTGGCAGGGGGATACATGGAGCCTATGGGCGGGTTTGGTGTGACAACCGCGAGCCAGTTAGGCGTAAGCTGAAAAGAAAACACTTATAATTAAAGCCTCGACGAGAGTCGGGGCTTTAATTATGGAGGTAATGTGGAAAATAAGATTAAACTAAATGCTGAGGCTTTCGAGAAACTTTTAAATATAGAGTATTATTTTTGTCTTGGTTATAAAGGAAAAGGATTTGAAGTAAGAGTCAGATTTGCAGAAGAAGATTTTCATCACCTTGAGGGAATTGGACAATTACGTGATCTGAAAATCCATAGTGAGAGCGGAAATATTACTTTTGATAAGGCACTGGATGGATTAATAACGCAAACACAGTTAGAAAAATCATTATTTTTTGAAAAGAGTTTTGTGCAAAACAAAATTGATTGTTTGCATCTTTTGGAACGTGTTTTTGATGAAAACAGGGTTGTCTTTAGATTTAGAAAAGATCAAAGTGGAAAAACAAAAATTGAATCAGAATTATTTTTGAACACAGTGGTTGATACTGAGGATATTTATGTTTATTTAGATATGGTTGATGGTTCAGAGAATGAGTATTTTTGTAGATCATTTGTTGCTAATCCTGACTATGATAGAACTGTAGGTCAGTTAAAGCTTACTACATTGTGGCAGGAGAAAATTGATTTGTGTGCTGGTACATCAGAGGTAATATATCAGTATAAAAATTTTACTCCGAAGGATTTAAAGAAGTGAGAGAGGCGTATAGTATACGTTTCTCTTTTTGTTATGGTTGATTATGTGGGATAATCAAGGAAGAGCTTGATGATGAGGTAATAGATAATGGACTTCTTCAGCAAGTGACAAAGTGAGTCGAGTAATTCAATTGGCTTCAAACTTAGAATTTATCTGGGTTTGAAGCTTTTTGTTTGTATGGAAAAAAATAAAAGAAAATATTTTTTTCTTGCCGCACATTTTATATGATTAATTCGTTATACATTACAGAGGGAGGGTGAGACAACTATCCATGGATATTGAAGAACAGTACGACAAAATATTTCGATTCTGCTATTACAGAGTTCACAATACAGATATTGCACAGGACCTGACCCAGGAGACGTTTCTTCGCTTTATGAGCAGTAGCTATAATGAGCGCGGGCAGCAGATCCGCTATCTATATACGATTGCCAGAAACCTCTGCATAGATGAGAGTAGGAAAGTTCAGGCGGAGGAACTTCCGGAGGATTATTCAGATGAAGGCGATGGCGCTGATGAGCTGATAAGAAAGATTGAGGTAAATCAGGCCCTTGATAAAATGCCGGACGAGGACAGGGAACTTTTGATATTACGGTATATGAATGATATGTCTCTTGCGGATATATGCGAGATCATGGGTGTTTCAAGATTTGCCCTGTATAGGAGACTTAAATCTGTGAAAAGAGATTTTATGAAACTGATGGAAGGAGGGAATCTCCATGAGTAAAAACATAAGGCAAGTGATGCATGAAGCAGCTCCAGAGCTTGACGTAGCAAAGAAGGATGTGTTCATAAGAAGGTATAGGAAAATGAGTGGACGCTCAGAACTCGGAGTGGATGAGCTGTTAAAAAGTCAGATGTCCTATATCAGAATGCCAGTGTGGATTGTATCGATTGCGGCCCTTATTGTTGCAATCTTTGGAATAGGTCTAAACCGTGAGACGGTTTTTTATGTGGCTGCGATAATGCCATTTGTATCAGCAATCGCAGTGTTTGACTCCATGCGCTCAAGGTTGTACGGAATGGACGAGCTGGAAGGAGCAACAAGGATTTCCGGAAGAGGAATACTCTTTGCAAGACTGATCTGTATTGGGACTGTGCACTTAGCTCTTTTGCTGGCGTTATCTGTAGTTGTGGGCACAAGCAGCGGATACGGATTTGCCATGACCGGCGCCATAATAACTATACCATACCTAATTTCTTCCATAGCTTGCATGATCTTGGAGAGAACGGAAATTGGGAGAAGAAATGCATTTGGATGCGTCTTGGTTTCTGCTGTGACTGCATTTATGATACTTGCAATCAAGGATGAAAAAGTGTTCTTTGCGCAGAATTACAGGTGGATATGGTTTGTACTGTTTGTCTTTTTGGCGGCTCTTGAATGCATTGAGATTAGAAAGACATTTCATTTGGAGGAGTATGAATGGAACTGAAAATTGATCGATTGACCAAACAATATAAGAACAAGATAGCAGTAGACAGGCTCTCTTTTACCTTGGAAAAAGGCGTGACAGGGTTGCTAGGTGCTAACGGAGCAGGAAAGACTACGCTTATGCGTATGATCTGCGGGATTCTTGTGCCCACAAGCGGTGATATTACATATGACGGCATGCCTGTTTCCGAGGAAAATTACCGTGATGTTCTAGGTTATCTGCCTCAGGATTTCGGTTATTATCCTGAGTTTAGCGGAAGAGATTTTATCATGTATTTCTCAGCTCTTAAGGGACTTGATAAAAAGGCTGCCAAGGTAAGGTGCGACGAACTGTTGGAAATAGTTGGATTGTCTGACGTCGCAAGGAAAAAGATAAAGACCTATTCAGGAGGTATGAAGCAGCGCCTTGGAATTGCGCAGGCCCTCATTAATAGACCTGAAGTGCTGATACTTGATGAGCCTACAGCCGGTCTCGATCCCAAGGAGAGGGTTAGGTTTCGTAACCTTATTGAGGAGATTGGAAAGGAGAGCATAGTTCTTTTATCAACGCACATTGTATCTGACATTGAGCATATCGCAGATAGAGTTATTATGATGAAATCCGGCCAGATCATCTGGCAGGGACCATGGAGAGAGGAAGATGGAAGTCTTGAAGATTTCTATCTGAAGGAATTTGGAGAGGAGGATTAAGTGATGGGGAAAAAGGGTCTATTTGGCATGCTTTTCTGTTATGAGATAAAAAAGATATTTAAGAACAGGTTCACGGTAATTCTCCTGATTGTCATTGCTGCTTATTCTTTTATGCAGGGAGTGTTTCAGTCGGAACAGATGGGTGATTACGAAAGCAGGACCAGGGAACTTGAAAGGGCAATCGATGGCCGAGAAATAGATGACACACTTTTTTCAGAGCTTACCCAGGCGGCAGATGAATATGGAACATGGTGGAATGAGAGCAATTGCACATATATGGCGCTATGCGACTGGGTGAGGAAGATAGTGGATTATGGAAAACCGCTTGCTGACTACGATGCTGATGCAATCTATCAGATCAGGCAGGATACCATAAAGGACGGCATGGAGATGTGTGCCCTTACAGAAGGCGAAGAGAGATATTGGGAGGAGAAGGAAACATTGGTGAATAAACCGATAGTGTGGAATTCTTTTGAGGAGATGTTGGGACTTATTGATATTGTACAGTCGATGCCACTCATTATGCTTTTTGTGATAACTCTTTTGCTGAGCCAGATTTTTGCAGGAGAGATAAAAGACAAAACGGATCCGCTTCTGCGCTGTACCAGGGGCGGATGGGGAATCACCTATGTTGCAAAGATTTCGGCAGCAGTTGTAAGTATCTTTTTACTGACAGTTTTATTTGGCGGAATTTCTATTGCGACAAGTCTGGCTCTTTGGGGAAATAATGGCTGGAATGCTATGGTACAGAACCTTATGCCTCTGACTTCTGAGCCTCTTACCTTGGGTGCGTTCTTTGGAAGACAGATACTGGTTGCTTTTGCTGCATGTCTCCTTTTGACTGCTGCAACCTGCTTTTTATCAGAGTGTTTTAATAACCCGGTTGTGGTCATGGGCGCAGTCTTTGGAGGATTCCTTCTGATTCTGGCAGGATCCAGGGAAATACCGATGGTCATCAGGCCACTGTCCCAGTTTTTGTACCTGCTATCCCCAGTGGACATGGCATCTCAAAATGTGCTCTATGAATTCAGGCTTGTTGGTTTTGGAGGACACTACCTGACAGCGTTGCAGTTCGCACCGATACTCTATGTGGGAATATCAGTTTTAGCAGTAGTCGTTGGATACTTTATTTACTTGAGAAGAAATAAGGTATGACCATGGAAAAGTTGCTTACGACAGATTTCAGGTTACAGGGAGATAGAAACAGACTAATACCGGAAGGAATGAGAGATGCACAGGCGCAGGTATTAAATGTGTATGGCTTCAAACTTAGAATTTATCTGGGTTTGAAGCTTTTTGTTTTACTAACGATTTAAGACGATATTAAATTATTGCAAATATTGCGAAGATGTTCTCAAATACAGCTATTTTATGGGAGAAACCCAATGGGTATGCTAAGATATAAAGGTATTTTCTAATATTCAAAGCATAGCTATATATGGGAGGATTGTAGATGCGGGATTATAGTGAGCAGCATAAAAAAGCATGGGAGTATGATGCCTATGACTTTTGGGTTAAGACAAGCGGAACACCACAAGAAAGAGCACAGAAGGATATAGCGGATCCTATAGGAATGCTCAAAAAATATGCCGTATATTTTGATTCCTTTGAAGGTATAAAGATTGCAAATATCTGCGGATCTTGTGGAAAGAAAGCAATTCCGCTGGCACTTCTTGGGGCAGATGTCACTATTTTTGACATTTCTGAAGATAACAAAAAGTATGCGATGGAAGTAGCTACTGCAGCAAATACTGAGATTACTTTTGAAGTTGGGGATGTGCTTGATATTGACCTTGACAGGTATTCTAAATACTTTGATGTTGTTTTTATGGAGGGAGGAATTCTTCACTATTTTCACGATATAGATGAGTTTATGAAAATGATGAACGCTATTCTTAAGCCAGGCGGAAAGATAATCTGCAGTGATTTTCATCCTTTTACAAAAATCTATGATAGTTTAAAGCTGGAACAGCCCACGGGGAGCTATTTCTCTACTGATATATTTGAGGGTGAAATGGCACATGCCAGATTTTACGATGAAGAAATAAGAAAAAGCATCCCCAAATGCAGTTATAGAAAATACACGATAAGCGAAATCATAAACTCTATTCTAAGAAATGGTTTTTCATTAAAACAGTTTGATGAGCACCCTTCCTGGGAAGATGAAAGGCTGCCTGGGGAGTTTACGGCGATTGGAATTAAGTGTTGCTAATAAGAGGCAGGGGCATGGAGGAATAGAGATATATGAATAATATTAGTGTACACAAATTGATGCCTGATATGGCAGAGCAATATGTAGCATATTTTGATAATAGAGCGTTTTGATGGTAATGAGCAAAAATGTTGATTATGAAAGGGCAAAGAGACTACAATGTGTGGTGTATGTGAAAGGATTAAGGAGACTAAAGAGGGAAAGAACTCATTTCTTGTAAAAGAGCTTGAGACTGGATATGTGGTAATTGGGGATTATCAGCATTTTAAGGGGTATACTCTTTTTCTTTATAAGGATCATGTTGTTGAGCTATTTGATTTGGATGAGAAGACAAGAGCAAAGCATTTATATGAAATGACACTTGTTGCTGAAGCTGTAAAAAAGGCTTTTGGAGCAGGAAAAATGAACTACGAATGCCTTGGGAATGGTGAAGGAGGGGCACATATTCACTGGCATCTGTTTCCGAGAAGAGCCGGTGATATAGAGAATTATGGCAATAATGGCAAGGGCCCCGTTTGGTGGTATCCGCGCGAGAAGATGTATTCAGACGAAAATAGGCCAAGTAACGATGAACTTGAGGATATGAAGGCAAAGCTTCTTTGTGAGCTGGATAAGCTGTTGATATGATTAAAGATTATCTAAACTATTCCGATCTTGCGGGGAATGAGATGATTGATAACGCTATGCTGCATGCGAACAAAGTCTATCATGGGGGCATATATGACAATAAGAGAAGCATATATAGGCTTTAAAGGTCGAAATAATTCATCATCTATGTTGGTTAAAGCATTATCGCAACATCATATTTTGCTGACTAATTCTTTTACCGGGCTTAAGAAAGATATTGATCTGCTTCCGGCAGATTATGATGTGGTATATTTCTTTGGAGTGGATAAGAATTTGACGGACTCATTTCGTATAGAGCAATGTGCAGAAAAAGACAGGAGCAGGCTTTTAAGCGTTATTGATCTAAAGACTATTTCGGAACGTCTGGCAGCAAATGGTATAAGAAGTACCATATCGAAAACTCCTACTCAGTACCTTTGTAATGAGGCATATTGGTACTTACTTGAAAAGTATCATAGAAGAGCGGTGCTAATCCATATTCCTACGATAAAGAATTTTAACAATATGTTTGAAAAAATGACATTTCCTGAGCACGAGTATGAATCAGTGCAGAACTATTTAAGCAAATTGGGATACTGCTATACAACGAGAGTATACAAAGAAGTCGGAAAATATCAGCTTGGTAAACTATATATTGCCCCATGGGGCGATATGCTGAAAATCGATGAAGTCAGCACATATCACAAAGTCAAGGACCGTCCTTTCTATGATGAAATGTGTGACGATGAAAAGGCGGAAATACGCAAGTATTCAGAAAATATGGGGCTGAAATATGAATTTATCAGGTTTTCAAGATTTTCGATAAACTAAGAAGATGTATTGACATCGACCTTTGGGCAGCCCTTAGCATTGGATCAGACAATATTTTTATAAGGTCAGTATGGAAGAAAGAATGACATTGGGAGAGATTGCAAAACAGGCTGGGGATTGAAAACCGGTACAGATTTCATTTGAAAGTTTGCATATTATTCAGTATTCATGAGTATCCTTTATCGCACGAAAGTGGTACAAATATGGTACAAAAAAGAGGCGGGGTCGGCGAAGCCTCTTTCTCTGCGGTTTCGCGAGACTACTAAAAGTTCGATCCCGGTCGCCGGCAGTGTTGATGCAACAGTGAAACGTAATTTGTGGCTGGACTTCTAAAAAGTTTGACCAGCACTTCAGAGATGGTCAAGGCAATGGAGGATGCCAAATATGGAGGAATAGAGTTTGTGGTCGCATTTTGCGACCGCAAAATGATATAAATTGAACTCACAAGTTCCAAATTTGGAAGAGTTTCCGATGGTTGACTTTCTAAGTATAGGTTTCACACATCATAGGATAATACTGGGAAAATCGAAAGCCTATGATGAAAGATTGTTCTATATCTCTGAACGCGCGAAAAATAATTGGGGAATTCTGGACTTGTAGCAATCCTCCCGTACAAGGGTCATGGCAAGTCATGTTCCAGATATCACAATGATAAAAATCCCGTAGCTGTAAAAATGGCTACGGGATTTTTGGCCTGATATGCGGTAGCACCAACTATTTTACGTTTTGTTAATAGAACATCATAAAGAACATATTTTATTATTGACGTTGACACAATGTAAAGGGATATAGTGGCTATAGATAAAAAATTACAGGAGTTTTTGAAATGAAGAATAATGAACTCATTAGTATCAGTAAACTATCTAGAATATCCGGGATAAGTGCAAGAATGTTGAGGTATTACGATGAAAAGGGCATTTTAGAACCAGCTGATTATTCTGAGTCTGGTCAAAGACTCTATGATGAATCTGCACTTTTCAGACTTCAGGTGATTTCATCATTTTCATATCTTGGATATAGTGCGGATCAGATTAGAGATGTGCTTCAGAATGTAAATCAAAAAGATTTGGTCACAGTATTTAAAAATCAACGCAAGATGCTTGAAGATGAAAGAGAAAAACTAAGTGAAGTAATAGATGTTCTATCCGGAGTTATTGAAAAAACAGAGAGAAATGAAGAGGTAAGTCTTGACGATACGGTAAGACTCATTTCTCTTTCTAAAAATTCTGTGCGCTTAAAGCCTGAGAAACGTTTGAAAATTAGGAATGGAGCAGGGCTCAGGGTATATACGATATCACAAGGTAATTCGTTTCATAATTGGCTTACCTGGATTTTTAATAATATGGATATTCCAGAAAATGCTTATATTGCTGAATTTGATGCTGGCCAGGCAAATGTTTGGAGAGAGTCGGCTCTACGTATGGCTGGAATGAAAGTAGATTCCTGGTATCAAGAGAACGTTATTCCTAATAAAAGTGGATTTGATGATTCGTGCCTAGACATAAATTGGAAATTATATAAAGAGATTTCTGATATTCCAGATAGTCATTATGATGTCATATTTGATACTTATGTGGAATATCACGATATACCTATTGATGAGTGGCTGCATAAGATTTGGGATAAGTTAAAGCCAGGAGGAAGGTTCTATTCGGTATGTATAGATGAAGAACACAAGAGAGAGTTATCAAAATGGTGTTCTATTCTAAATCCATCTTATGAAGAATCGAGAAAAGCCAGAATCGAATTATATGGATTATCTAAAGCAAAAGACTATATCAGTGAAATGACAGATAAAATCAGAATAGTGCCTAAGATAGATAATGTAGTAGTTGATGATATGGATGAACTTATTAAACAGATTGTAGAACTGTCAGGATATACCGGGAAAAGTGAAAATTCCAGAAAGCAGTATGCAAAGCTTTGCCGTCTCATTTCTGATGAATTCAAGAAAAATGGTAAAGTTGAATTTGATTCACATCACTATTTGGTTGAGGGGGTTAAGTAATGCTTGAAGTAACAGATTTAAGTAAAGTATATAAGGTTAAAGTTAAAGAGGAAAAAGCGCTGTTTTCCAAAACAATTGAAAAGAGGGCTGTTAGTGGAGTTTCTTTTGACATGCATAAGGGGCAGGCTATGGCATGCATAGGAGAAAATGGAGCTGGTAAGTCTACGCTCATCAAGTGCGCACTGGGCATACTATCCCCAACCGAAGGTCAGATCAAATTGTTTGGAGAAGATCCACGAAAGAAAAAGAACTATTGTATGAGTAAGGTTGGGGTGGTATTTGGGCAAAAGACGAACCTGTGGATAGATATTCCTGTAAAAGAAAGCTATCTTGCCATGAGGCATATCTATAAGGTTGATAAAAATGTTTTTAATCGGAACTACGAAATGGTCATGGAACTCTTAGACTTGAAAGAAATCATTAACATACCAGCAAGAAGGTTATCACTTGGACAACGAATGAGAGCAGATATTGGTTTAGTTCTGTTACATGGTCCTGAACTATTATTCATGGATGAGCCTACTTTGGGACTGGATATCAATGTGAAGAGGACCATACGACAATTCTTAAAGCAGATGAATCAGGAAAATGGCACCAGTATTCTTTTGACAAGCCATGATCTTGATGATATTGACGAGATCTGTGATGATGCTATTGTTTTATCGAAAGGAAGGCAAATATATTCAGGAACCCTAAAAGATTTAAAGCATCGATATAAAAAGCCGGATATGGATGATATTGTGAGTACCATATTTGCTGAGGGGAAGGTTGTATGAGAAAGTTTTTTACACTTCTTGGGATTGCAATAAAAAGTAATGTATATTACAGGACAAGCATGATTTTAAATATGATTACACCACTTATTGTACTTTGCGGACAGTTTTTAATGTGGCGAGGTCTTTATAATCTGTCAGACAATGCTGTATATTCTGGAATGACCAGAAGCATGATGTATTCATATATTTTGATAGCGTTTGTCCTTAATAATGCGATGAATTGGTCAACAGAGAGCCGTTTGTCAAAAGAAATCAGAAATGGAGATGTTGTTGCGAGAGTTATAAGGCCAACTTCATTTTTGATGCAGAACCTGGCTAATATGTTTGGCGGAGTTGTTGTCCAGGGATTCTTTTATGTAATATTTTGCATTATAGTTTTTTCATGTTTTTACAGGAGTTTATTTGTTCCATCTGCTTGTAACTTGGCGCTTTTCATTGTAAGTGCAATTCTGAGTGTGATAATCAGAATGGCAATAAACGACTTTTTTGGACTGTTATGTTTCTATGTAACAGGGTATTTAGGAATAGTCTGGATGAAAAATGCTATTATAGGCTTCTTTTCAGGAGCATTGATTCCAGTAGTATTATTCCCTGAAAACTTACAAAGAATAAGCATGTTTCTGCCTTTTGAATACATGATCCATGTCCCTATAGCAGTATTTATGGGAGAGTACAGTATTTATAGAATACTGCTTAGTTTTGGAATTCAGGGCTTTTGGATAATGTTTTTCTTTGCCCTTCATTCAATAATATATCGAAAAATACGAGTTAACATGGTAATTGCAGGAGGCTAACGATGCTGGGAGTTCTATTATCAATCAAAAGACAATGTATAAAAAGTGAGAAGCAATATAAAGCTAATTTTTATCTCATGGTTCTGGCAGGGATTATCACAAATGCAGCATCGCTGGGTGTTCCATTTATTCTCTTTCACAATATTCCCAGCATCTCCGGGTGGAGTAGCAATGAGATTTATTTGATAATGGTATACATTATTATTGCTGAAGGACTTAACAGTGTTTTGTTTGAAGGAGCGTGGACTATACCTGAAATGGTCTTTTCCGGAAAACTTGATATGCTCTTGATAAGGCCTGAAAGTTCGCTGCTTCAGATACTATGCTATGGAGTAGGAATCCATGGCATTGGAAATTTGATTTTCGGAATTCCTGCACTTATTTATCTTCAGGTGACAATGAATCTGACGAGACCTATTGACATAATGCTTTCGATATTAAGCGTCATATGTGGTACAGCCATTTGTCTTTCAATAAACCTGATTTTTAACAGTGTGGCATTTTGGATTGATACCGGAGGCAGTACATCTATTACGTATGCTATCAGCAATCTGATTCAATATGCGCGTTATCCAATTACTATATATCCTTTGGTTATGCAGATTATACTGTGCTTTGTAGTCCCTTGTGCATTTATGGGAATGATTCCGGCAATGATTATTACAGGAAAAGTAAGCGTAATATATGCGGTGGCAGTTATTATGATTGCTGCTTTATTCATGGGACTAGCAGTTTTGGTGTTTAATAAAGGCATTACAAAATATGAAAGTGCTGGAATGTAGTGTATTGATTCAATCAACCGGAAAAGCATATATAAAGTGGTATAATAATATTCACATTTTATTCAGTATGCAAGCGGATTTCAGACACATGAAAGTGGTACAAATTTGGTACAAAAGAAGGCAAGGCCGGCGAAGCCCCTTTCTCTGCGGCTTTGCGAGATTACTAAAAGTTCGATCCCGGTCGCCGGCATTTTTGAGAGCTGTAAGCCTTGATTTATCTGGGCTTTTAGCTCTCATTTTTTATGTATAGAGGTTCAAATGAGGTTCAGTGTTTTCAAGAGGTAAAGAAGAGTACGATGTTAGAATAGCTAACAACAATGTTGATTATTATAACAAATAATGATATCCTAACTGTGCAAGGAGGGGGTTGATATGACTACAGCTGAAAAATTAAGAAAAGCAAGGACTGAAATAGGTTTTTCTCAGGAATATGTTGCAAAGAATTTAAATATGAATCGTGCTACTGTTGCACAGATTGAACTAGGTAATAGAAAAGTAACAACAGATGAGGCAGCTCAGTTCTGTCTGCTATATCATATTTCAAGTGATTATTTGCTTGGAACAGAAAATATCGAGACTAAAGCATCAATGTTTGCGCGTGGATTTGAGGAACTGACAGAGGCTGATCAGCAGGAAATATTGAATCTTATAGCTTTTAAAAAGGCGATGTCAAAAAAATAATGGAGGAAATCGCCGATATATAGCGATGAGATAATTGAACAGTATCGAAATGATGCTCATGGATTAGCTTCGTATTTTGGGGACGATTATTTTTCTAGACATGAGAAAAAATTTCCGATTCTTGTCGACTGCAAACCGCAGTTTTTCCCATCAGATATGATCAAGATATTAAAAGGGAATACCGCACGATGGTT
>SVGC01000059.1 GCA_015056495.1 Butyrivibrio sp. | reverse complement strand
ACGAACAGTGAAGAGGTTAACGCAACCTTTTTAGCTCTTTAAAATGTCTTAAGTTGCGATAAATATTTCATTTTAGGTTCATAACAATCTCCTCATTAGTTTTATACATAAAATATGATAACCCTTTTGGACAAAAAAATTAATACGTTTAACTTTATGCGAAATTCATACTGTTTGGATACAATGAAGATAATCAGCAGAAAATGGGAGCTTGAGGTTTCCGTTAATTATATGTGGGCTGTAGCTCAAAAGTTCCAATCGAAGTGAAATTGCACGATTGGAACTTTTTTTATAATAAAAAATTAATATTTCATTCAAATAAACTCATCTGTTCATATTTTTCCGGAAGGTCATTCATAAACTTGAAACAATCTTCCGGGTTAGACAGAAGCCCGTTTTCCCTACAGATTCTTTGAAATATTACATTCAGTTCTCCCGCTTTGGGACTTGGAAGTTCATAGGCATTTCCATATCGTTTAATGTAGCGTTCCTTCATACCCGGAAAATGCTTATCTAGTGCATCGTAATAATATTCTCTATCTCCATCCCTAAGTGTCAGGCCCATTCCAAAATTAATTATACCCTTTACACCAACACGAACACATTCCTTCAGGATAGACGTAATATTATCCTCAGTATCATTGATGAACGGCAAGATAGGTGTCAACCAAACTACAGTAGGAATGCCTCTTTTCTGCATTTCTTCAAGCACTTCTATCCTACGCTTGGTATTGCAGACATTAGGCTCTAATATTTTACATAGGTCATCATCATACGTGGTAAGAGTAATCTGTATCACACACTTGGCAGAGCGATTTATTTCATCCAGCATATCAATATCCCGAAGGATGCGATCTGATTTTGTCTGTATCGCCACGCCAAAACCATAGCGTGCTATTATCTCAAGGCACTTTCTTGTAAGCCGCAGATTTTCTTCACAATGCATATAGGGATCAGACATAGACCCTGTCCCGATCATACACTTGTGCCTTTTAGATTTAAGTGATCTTTCAAGCAGCTCCGGAGCATTCTGCTTTACTTCAATGTCTTCAAAAGGATGTGTAAAATGGTAGCATTTGCTTCTACTATCACAGTAAATACAACCATGCGTACATCCGCGGTATATATTCATACCACATTTACCACCACTGGTAGTAAGTATTCCTTTAGCATCAACAAAATGCATGGCTCCCCCTCCTATCGCCTTATACTTTTTTCTCCGGACATCCCAGCTATCTGCTGTTTTTACCTTTCTTTGGATAAAAGCACCACAGTCTCTACTGTACGATTATATCTTTTGTACTTATTCGCCATGTCCTTCCTCTTGATCTGCGCCTGCTCCCAGACTTCCTCAGAGACAAGACCTTCATGAATGCCGTCTACTAATAGAATATCCTTCAAAATGGCTAGCTGCCTGTCTTAAATCCAAGGTCACAAATTGTGACCTTGGAGCAATCACACTGAATAGTTGTTTCCAAGAATCATTTTATCAATTACCGGATGAATTACACTCGTATCAGTAATAGCATTTATTGCACATAACTTCTTTCCTGCGTCTTTGCTGGATGCGCCACAATGATACACTTTTTCAGACTTTGTATTGTAATCTATGATAATCAACCTATCATGACAATCAGTATTATGCTTTATCTCAAGCAATGGATATTGATTATTAAAATCGTTCACAACAGCAGAAGTCAAAAAGCCCTGTCTTCCATATCCATTTTCTGTAAACAGAGTCACATTAACTCCTTTACCCTTTTGAGAAAGTAGCTGTAATGTCTTCGCATTAACATAATCATCAACAACATAAATGGTTTTCTTTGCCATTTGATAGATATCTATATATGCCACATCTGCCTCAAATTTCTGTCCTTTATAGATTACAAAGTTTTTGTAATCATCTTTTAGAACAAAGTTTTCATTAATCGCATCTATACTGTTCTGCATTTTCTCCAATGTGCTATCTGTCTTAGATCTATGATCATCTAGCCCAGCCACCTTAACAGATATATCCGTTATCCGCGAATTTATCATGCTTAATTCAGAACTTGTAATAAACTGCTGATTCTGCCTGATGTAATGGCGCATTTCCTTGAAAGTACGCATGATGTATATACTCTGCTGAATAGCTAATTCTCCCTTCAATACAGCTGCAAGCATATAAATCCCCTGTTCCGTAAATGCATAAGGATAGTACTTTATATTTTTTCCGCTGACATTTTCATCATACAAGGTCACAATTTGTGACCTTGGACTAATCCCTTGGTTTTCCTGATAATATATTTGTTCCAGAACACTATCAATATCCCCTTTCACTGTTTGGAACATAAAGTCATCAGGGAATCTTTTCTTATTACGTTTCACCTGCTGATTAAGTGCCTTTACAGTATATCCATAAAATGCAGCCAGGTCACAATCAAGCATAATAGACTTACCTTGCACAACAAACACGCACTTCTTAATATCTTCAGCTGTCAAAGATGGAATCAAAACGCTTTCCACTTTTTCATCTTTTTCCAATAGATGCCTCCATTCCCAACTTGAAATGCCAAATTGGCATTTCAAGTTTACATTTTTTCTAAATCATCAAGTTTTTTCAAAGTCTTAAGATACTTCTCAAACCTTTTCTGCTGATCGGTAGACAATCTATGATATTCAAGAATAATTTCCTTATCATGAAAACTAAAATCTAATTCCCTGCAGCAACACTCATCATAATTGTCATCAATCCCCTTGCCGGTAAGAAGCTGCTCCGGCGTTATATCCAGCGCATCGCAAATAGTCATTATCTTATCCGCCGAGGGATTGGTCTTCTTGGTCTTCCAATCGCTGATAGTACTCCCGGAAAGCCCCACCATCTTTCCAAAAGCACTCTGCGATATGCCTCTTTGCTCAAGTATCTTAAATATTCTCTCACTAATGATCATTACATGCTCCGTATTTACGAACAAAAATATTTTTCGCTACTACGTCTATCCTACCATTAACAGAACACATATTCAATCGAATTATGATAGGATTTGCTGATTCTTTTATTGATTCTTTTATTGACAAGAGGTGATTCAGTGTTAGCGGAAATTAATTATGATGAATTAGGTAAGAGAATAAAAAATTTACGTTTAGAAAAAGGCTTAACTCAGGAAAACTTAGCTGAATATGTAGGCTGTAATACTTCACATATAAGTAATATCGAAAATTCGTCTACAAAACTTTCGTTGAATGTACTATTAGCGGTTGCTAATGCGCTGAATGTATCAGTAGACTATTTACTTGCCGACCAATTAAATTCCACTTCAACTGTTCTTAGCCAAGAAATAATAAAAAAATTAAATAAATGTGACGATAAAGACAAAGAAAAGATCATACAAATAATAGACATTTTTTCAAAATAAGAGGAAGTCTATTCACCATCTACAGCTGCCTCCTTAACATTTCCTTTAATGCTAAGAAGCGAATTTATCAATTCAGGATCCGGCAATGCTGCAAATACTCCCTTGCGATACTTTTCAATGATATCTGAAGTATCTCTGACGCCATTCTCTGCTGTAAAATCTGACAGCGAGTATACATAAACACCATTTTCATCCTTGTCTACAAACCATATCTGTTCTTTTCTGAATAGGCGCTTGCAGTCCATAAGATTAATATCATGGACAGTGAAGATCATCTGTGCGTCTGTATTAAGCTCATTATTAAACATAGCTACAGTAGCTCTAGTAAGTTTAAAATGGATACTACTATCAAGTTCATCTATTACCAGTATTCTTCCCTGCTCAAGTGCCTCTATGACATAGCTTGCCATAGCAGCTATCTTTTTGGTTCCGGTCGAATCAAAGAGCATGCTAGGCACCTGAACGCCTTTATATGTAGAAACTAGGCGAATCTGATCCATAACACTATCAGGAACATCGAGAACCTTTTCCTCAGGTTTTTCCTCTGCGCCGCCTGCATCAAGTTTGATATTACTCATCTCCACATATTCAAAGTTATCCATGTAAAGATCTGCATTTTTAATGAAGTCAACAACCTTTTTCTGTAGCTGATTCTTATTCTTCATTAGTTCTATGGTATGTTCCATAGGAATGTTATTCATGTTGATTACATCAATTTTTCCAGCAAATTTTACCAGAATTTCTTTCATCTCATTTAAAGCTTTAAATTTACTAGAATCAATAAGATGAAAAATAATATTATTCTTGGCAAGCACAGGCATCATAGTCTTGAAATCTGCATCTATACACTCAAATTCATCATGGAGCGTGTCACGCTTAAGCCAACATACCTCTTTCTCATTGTTGTATTGATCCTTCAATATCTCTACAAATGACTCAAACACGTATGCTTCATTCTTCACATCATACTTAAAATCATATGAAAACTCCCTTCCACTTGATAAAAACGTGATTCCAAGCTCACAGACATCATTATCAGTGAAAATATTAGACATAAGCCCGTTTTTCTTATTGAGAAGAACGTTCTTTATAGATTTAATGCACCTGATAAGGCATGTCTTTCCAGCATTATTAGGGCCATAGATTCCTGCAGTTTTAAGCACATTAAAGTTATTCTCTCTATGTACATTAGAAGCAAACTTTTTGTTGCGCATATCAGCTTTCATAGAAAAAGCAACCTGATCATCAAACGCAAAACAGTTTTTTGCTCGTACCTCTATAATCATTGCATATCCTCCGCAAAATCATTAATTCCGCTTTGTTAACTATTCTACAACAATTATATCATCTTGTATTTTTTATGCAATATTTTTACATGTTTTGTACATGATTAAAATTGACGTATTATAAACCAAATTCAAATGTTGACATATGCAAAGATAGTCCTCTTATTACTACTTGCTGTATTGTTTTCCAATTAACTCTTATTAAAACAGAACTGATATCGTCGTCCCTACTCCCGGTGCGCTATCCAGTTCAATTTTTGCATCATGAATCTCTACAATATGCTTTACAATTGCAAGTCCCAGCCCGGTTCCACCTGTGGCTTTTGATCTGCTCTTATCAACCCTGTAAAACCTTTCGAACACTCTCTGCTGATCAGCTGCAGGAATTCCGATTCCGTTGTCTTTTACAATCAAACAAGTTGAATTGTCTATAGTATTAACTGATACCAAAACTTTTCCACCGGGATTATTATATCTAATTGAATTTTGAACCAGGTTCTCAATAAGTTCCCTTAAGAGATCTCTATTACCATTAATGACACATTTTTCGCCTTCAATAGCTATACTTATATCTTTGACCTTAGCATTAACGGAGAGGTCATCTACACATTCTTTTGCCACCTCATATAGATCAATTCTATCAAACGCAAGCTCCTGATTTACACGGTCAAGTTCTGAGAGCCTAATAATATCATTTATCAGTGCCAGCAATCTGTCTGCATTTTTGCGAATTTCATGATAGAAATGATTCTGCTTTTCTTCTGAAGCCACCCCGCCTTCTAGAAGTTCTGCATAACCGGAAATTGCTGTAAGTGGTGTCTTTAACTCATGTGATACATTAGCCGTAAAATCCTGTCTGGCTTTCGCTGCCGCAAGGACATCTGTATGTTGAGATCTAAGCATCTCAGAAAGAGGATCAAGTTCTTTATATGGAGATTCATAATCAGCATTTTCCAGATTTGAAACCATTACTTCTATTGGTTTTAATAACTGTCTTGTAAGTAAATGGGAAATCACAACGCACGCAGATATGATGATTAAAATGATTAATGTTATAACCGGAGCTACAGAAATGTATACAGACAAAAGGCTTTGCGTATCAGTTGCAACTCGAAGCACAGTTCCATTATCTAAAAGAATAGCATAATAAAATGTATTCTTGTTCATAGTATCTGATTTTCTAATGGCTTCTCCTACACCATTAACAAAAGCTTCTTGTATCTCAGGCCTATCATTGTGATTCGTCAAAAGCTCTGCCGAGGCATCATTATCATAAAGTACCGTTCCATCTTCTGCTACCCATGTAACGCGAAGTTCTTCAATATCTGTAGACAAATCGATTTCATCAGTATCAATATTAACCGACTCAAAATAATGCGTATCTTTTAAGAGTTTGGCACTAACAGATAAGTCTGCCCTGACCTGTCTCTGAAACAATCCATAATATATAATTGTAATCCCTATAACTGTGGCAATTACAGCGAGAATAGCAATTCCAACCAGTCTTTTATTTATCTTGCTTTTCATTCAATTACATACCCTACATTTCTAATGGTTTTTATTCTTGAACCATACTCACCAAGCTTTTGACGAAGAGTCTTCACATGCATATCAATAGTTCTTGTCTCCCCTTCATAATCGGTTCCCCAGACCTCATCCATTATTACTTCTCTTGTCAGTACAATTCCTTTGTTAACAAGAAATAGTGACAATAGTTCATACTCTTTGTATGTTAATTCCACCGACTTTCCATCAAGTAAAACCTCGTGTTTAGCATTATTAACAATGAGTCCATCCAGGCATAATTCCTTCACTTCATCAGCAAGAGTTCGTCTCAGTAATGCTTTGACTCTTGAAATAAGCTCCATAACAGAAAATGGTTTCTTGATATAATCATCTGCTCCATCTTCAATCCCCTTTACCAGATCAAGCTCAGAGGTTTTGGCAGTGACCATTATAACCGGCAAATACTTAGTATCCGAATTTCTGCGCAGTCTCCTTACTATCTCATTCCCGTTTTCATCAGGAAGCATGATGTCAATAAGGCATAAATCCGGGATAACCTCTTCTATTTTTTTGTAAAAATCCTTTGCACAATTAAATCCCAACACTTTATGTCCTGCATTCATAAGAGCAAATTCTTCTATTTCCCTTATGCTATCATCGTCCTCAATTATATAAATTAACGCCATCTTGTTGCTCCTGCTTTTCTTTTTCCAGTTTCTTAATTTCTTTTTTAGTCAATGGATATTTTTTCAGTAATTCTTCATATTCGTTGTAAAAAGAATCACGCTCTTTATCTGAAAAGTTTTTAAAATAACCATGTGTATTATAATCATTATTATGAATAGTAATAAGCTCTAAGGCAATATTAGAACAATGATCTGATACTCTCTCCAAATCTGTCAGGATGTCCTCAAGAATAAATCCCATCTCAATGCCACATTTGCCCTTTTTAAGCCTATTGATATGATTCTTTTTTATCGTCTTTGTCAGAGTATCGATTACTTCTTCCAAAGGCTCCACATGAGATGCTTTCTCACTGTCATCATTGCAAAAACCAGACACTGCCAGACTGCATATATCATCAACAGCATTGCAAATTGCCACGATCTCACGCCTTGCCGATTTTGAAAAAGATAATTCCTTTTTATTAATCTTTTTTGATAACTGTGCCAGATTAAGAGCATGATCTGATATTCTTTCAAAATCACTGATACTATGTAAAATAACAGACATACTCAGACTATCCTCAACAGAGATATTTTTACTAGATAGTTTAACAAGATAAGCCCCAAGCATATCTTCATACTGATCAACTAATGCTTCAAGTCTGATAACTTCCTTAATGGTATCTGAATCATAATCCAAAAGAGTTTTAGTAGCCAATTTGATTGCTTTTTGGGCAAGTTCAGCCATTTCACGTGATTTAGTTCGACATACTTCCATAGCAAAGGCTGGACGCTCAATAAATCTTTCATCAATAGAGACTGTATCTTCTTCCACTTTTTCTTTTTTATCATCGCCTGATATCGTAATCTCAGCCAATTTAACAAGACCATCAGAAAATGGATACCAGCAAATCGTCGCGCCTATATTAAAAAGGCTGTGTATCAGGGCTATTCCAGCCGCATTAGCGGATTCACTTAAAAAAGCGAAATTCACAAATGCATTTATGAAATAAAACACAATCATAAATACTATGGTGCCTATAAGATTAAAATACAAATGAATCATGGCTGCCCTTCTGGCATTCTTATTAGCTCCAATTGCGGAGATAATTGATGTGACGCATGTTCCAATATTCTGTCCCATAATGATTGGAAGAGCCACAGAATAATGAACTGCTCCAGTGGCGCATAAGGCTTGCAGTATACCTACAGAAGCTGAAGAGCTCTGGATAATAGCAGTAAGAACTGCGCCAACTATCATTCCAAGAATCGGATTGCTAAATGCAGTCATCATTTTGCTAAAAGATGGATCATCTGCAAGTCCAGATACTGCCCCACTCATGGCTTCCATACCAAACATCAAAATAGCAAAGCCAAGTAATATTCCACCTGCATCCTTCTTTTTTGACTCATCCTTACTTGTCATCATAAAAATAATGCCAATAGCTGCAAGAACAGGTGAAAATGAAGATGGCTTTAATAACTTCAGCCAGATAGTACTTCCTTCTATTCCTGTAAGCGATAGCATCCACGATGTAATTGTGGTACCAATATTAGCTCCCATGATAATTCCAACTGCTTGCGACAGTTTCATAATTCCTGAATTAACAAAGCCAACTACCATAACAGTTGTGGCTGATGATGACTGTATAACGGCTGTAACTCCTGCTCCTAACAAAACTGCAAAAATTCGTTTCGTAGTTAATTTTTCCAGAATGGATTCTAACTTTCCTCCGGCCATCTTGGATAATCCATTCCCCATAACCCCCATCCCATATAGAAATAGCGATAACCCGCCAATCATGTTTAATACACTAAAAATGTCCATATATATTCCTTTCAAATTTTATGACATATTGAATCAAAGACTCAAGATGCAAGCAAATATCCCACTTGAATGCGACTTCGTCGCAGAGCTTATTTGCCGCCCGAATCATGTTCTTACGAAACCGCAGCCAGCGCAGATTTCTGTAATTTCATCTATGATGTCATTCTTTGCCATCTATTAGAATAAAATTTAAAAGTAAAATGTATAGACATCGTTATGTAAAATCTATGTAAAATTATTAGCTAAAGCTTCTTTTCCTTTTGCTATCAGTGCCTGAAACAGCCATTCTATTCCGTCTTGTCCAATTAGTCAGGTAATATATTTTGAAATCATGCATTTAATTATCCTGTCATTCAGCACATTTCCTGAAGATTCAACAGAAACTATCAGATTGTCCCCTGGAAAATAGCCATTTGCAATATATGAGTTTATCTTTCTTACTGCTTGTTCTGCATATAACGGGTCATCCATCCTACCATCATGCTCCCAATAAACTTCCTTGCCATCTCTTTTCCTAAGAATAGTGAAATCAGGATAGACCGTTCCTACGCCATTAAGCTTCAATGGACATTCGTATTTGTACTCAATTCCCAAATCATTGAATGTGTCAGCTATTATCTTTTCAGATTTTGAGCGAACCCGCTCTCCTTTCTTAGTGTAGATTACTGGGATGTTTTCAGAAAACTCTTTTCCTACGTAAGGGATATTTTTCCATTCAGCAAGAAGCTGCTCCCAGGGCTTTTTTACTGGAGTAACTAGCATTTGTCTTACTGGATGTAGCTGATCATATATTTTCTCAATTTCGTTGTCATCATATTCCTCATCAAGCTTCTGAATCTGCTTAAGTCGCCTGTCTACAAGCTTTTGAATTTTTTGATCGTAAGACTTTTGCGCCAGTTTAAATGCCAGCTCCTGGTTTTCTTTCTTAATGAATTGTCCGTTTTTGTCATGTTCAGTGCAATGCATGTACTGTATCTGACTTTTTCTGGTTGATGTTATTCTTAATGCACCATCCGGCACATCTTTAAGTCTATTATCTACGACATGTTTTATTGTCTGTAGTATTTCCTTCTCATTCCTTAGTAATTCTTTTAAACCATTCATTTACTGTTGTTTCTCCTTATATTTTAATTATTTTATTATTACATGTCTGCCTTTTAAGTTGTAAAGCCAACTTTCGGCAGATTGTTTTACATTGTTTTGTCTGCCGTAAGTTAGATAAATCTATTTTAAGCAGGCAATTCAAAGGCTTTCAGTCTGCTTAGATATGTCATTCTTAGATTTACAGCAGACACTTTAAAGGTATTTCGTCTGCTTAGATACGCAACTCTCTAACTTACAGCAGACAGTTTAAATCATTCTTGTCTGCTGATATTCCACAAATGTCAATATCAAGCAGACAAGCACCATCAAAAGTGTCTGTTCTATATAAAAAAATTGGATTTGCAGCAGACAAGCTTTGAATAAAACGTCTGCTATGAATCAAAAGTTCAAGATTGCGGCAGACTATAGGCTTAGTCAGCCGCAATTATTAGAATATTTGAAAGAATTTGTAATCCGAAAACTATTTTAATAGACCAATTTACTTCTAAAACAACTCGTGCCCTCTAAACTCAGCCTTTGCTACCGCTGGTCTTCGTCAAAAGCACCACGGTTTCTACCGAGCGTGTGAAAGGGAACATATCCACAGGAATAGCCTTTTCAACTTTATAGCCATGGGTAGTTATGATCTCAAGGTCGTTAGCCAATGAATCAGGGCTGCAGGATATATAGACAACTCTTGTCGGAGCCAGTCTGAACATAGCCTGGAGGAATACTGGTGTTGATCCGGATCTTGGAGGATCCATAAATACAACATCTACCTTTTCACCTGCATCGGCCATCTGGAGCATAAATTTGCTTGCGTCATTCTGATAAAAGGTTATATTCTTGACCTCATTCATCTTAGCATTGATGATTGCATCTTTTACAGCGTCCTGGTTGAGCTCAACGCCGATGACTTCGCCGGCTTTTTTGCTGGCAATGATACCGATAGTACCTACACCGCAATAACAGTCAAGGACACGCTCTTTGCCTTTAAGATCAGCCAGTTCGATTGCTTTATTATATAAAAGCTCTGTCTGTACAGGGTTGACCTGATAGAAAGACTTTGGAGAGATTTTGAATTTCATTCCGCACATGGTATCTGTAATAAACCCTGGTCCATATATAGCTTTTTCCTTATCTCCCAGGATCATTGAAGTCTGCTTGTCATTGACATTCACTACGATAGTAGTGATCTCAGGATGCTTTTCTCTGAGTGCTTTGACAAAGTTGTTCTTGGAAGGAAGGATTGGTGAAGTAAGTACCAATACTACCATTATCTCGCCGCTGTTATGTCCCACTCTTATGAGAACGTGACGAAGAAGGCCATAGCCATTGTCTTCATCAAAAGTCTTGATTTTAAATGACTTAAGCATGCCACGGATAGTGGCTATTATGGCATCTGCCTTTTTATCTTCAAGAAGGCATTCCTTTACAGGAACAACTTCGTGGGTTCCTTCTTTATATATACCTGAAACAGGATTGCCTTTTTTATCATGAGTGAAAACAGCATGTACCTTGCATCTGTAATTTTCAGGATGCTCCATACCTATAAATGACTCAACTGTGCAGTAATCATTCAAGAGTTCCTGTACTCTGTCGTGCTTGATCTTGAGCTGCTTATGATACTCCATATCGATCATCTGACAGGCTCCGCATTTTCTAGATACAGGGCATCTGCTAGGCTTTTTATCTTTTTCCACTATTTCGTCATTTTTATATGATGTTTTTCCACGATCACCAAAGCCCTTACCCTTGGAAACTGCTCTGCTGCCTGATTCTTCATATCTGAAACCTGCTTTTCTTTTATCCTCACCAGGCTTTGATAGACCTTTTTTCTTTCTATCACTGTCCTTTGATGCTGCTCTGTTCTGAGCTTCCCCAGCTTTTGATGCAGTTTTACCTTTGCCAGTAGCAGACTTCTTTTCACTCCTGCCGGTATCATTAGCTACATTTTCATCATTTTTCTTAAAGTATTTAACAAAATCCTGATTTTTTCTTGCCACAATAATCTCCTTACATATGTCGCCAGCACGCACTCTTCCATCATGATAAGTGCACTTTACATACAACTAAATTCATTTCAATAAAAAGCCCCTAAGTCATCAGGCTTAAGGGCATTAGTAATCAATTATTATCAGATGAAGTAATATTAGTCTCAATCTTCTTGCCAATAGGACGTCTGCCATAGTCCTTGAGTCTGATTCCTTCAATGCCTTCAACCAGCTCAGTAGCTCTGTCCACATCTGCGAGATTGATCTTGATAGTACAGATCAGCTGCTCTCTCTTGCCGGCAAGAAGTCTCTGTAGCCAGTTCTGATCCTGCCACTGAACAAAATATGATATCCTATTTGATAAAAATCTATCTTCAAGTATCTTCTTACTCTCTTTGGAATAAACCTTGCAAAAAGGTACTTCATTATCAAAAACCTGATCATCCTGTAAAATTGATGACATAATACAATCCTCCCTAAAAAATCAATAAGGCTAGCATAAATTATACACTTTTGAAAATAATAAGACAATGCTAAAATTACTTATAAGATTACTATGATTTAGT
>SVGC01000058.1 GCA_015056495.1 Butyrivibrio sp. | reverse complement strand
TCTGAATTGTATTGAACCACAGATATAGAAAAATGAAAGGAAAGTATGATATTTAGCTTCTGAAAACATCATACAAGGAATATATGAAACAAAGAAGTACTTTCTCCTGGGTATTACATTTTGCTGGGAGAAAAAAGAATTTTTATGTTGGAAGCGTTTTGCTTGCAATCATGGGAGTAGCAATGTCGTTTATCCCATACCTGCTCATAGCAGATGTGGTCAGGCAACTCCTGTCAGGAAACAGAGATGCAGACTATTATCTGAAACAGGTGTTGATAATGGCTGTATGTTGGACATTTAGAGTGCTTTTCCATTCATTGTCCACAACACTTTCCCACGTGGCTACATTCAATGTCCTTGGTGGGATCAGAAAGCAGTTATGCAAAAAGTTATCTACAATTCCGCTTGGATCTGTTCTCGATGATAATAGCGGATCATACAAAAATATCATTGTTGAGAGAGTTGATTCCATGGAAACGACTCTTGCGCATGTAGTGCCGGAATTCACGGCTAATATCCTTTTACCAATAGTAATGTTCCTTTATATGCTGGCCATCGATTTTAGGATTGGACTTGCTAATCTCATTTCTGCAGTAATCGGCATCTTCTTTGTAATGGTCATGATGTCCAAGAGCCAGGGAGAATATGAAGTTACAGTCCAGAAGACCAAGTATCTTAATGATACAGCTGTCGAATACATCAATGGTATCGAAGTCATCAAAGCCTTTGGCAAAACAGGAAGCTCCTATGAGAAATTTGTCTTGGCTGCAAAAGAAGGAGCAGATTGTTTTATCAATTGGATGCGAAAATGCATCTGGTGGCAGGCGGGAAGTCTGGCATTTATGCCGGCAACCTTCCTTGGAGTATTACCTGTAGGACTTATCCTTGTGCAAAAAGGAGATCTGGCACCGGAAGAATTTATTACCTGCGTTATCTTGTCGGCAGGCCTTATCACACCTCTCGTTGTCGCTTTTTCATATATGGATGACATCATGAAGATGAAGACTATTTTTGGCGAAGCCACAGAAATCATAGAGAGAAAAGACATGGTGAGACCAAAAACTCTTGATAAAAAGCCTATCGGATCAGATATCGTTCTCAGTGGCGTAAAGTTCTCTTATAAAGATAAAGAAGTCCTTCATGGAATCGACATGGAGATTAAACAGGGACAGGTAAATGCTTTTGTCGGCCCATCAGGCTCAGGAAAGAGTACCATTGCAAGACTTATAGATTCACTTTGGGATGTTGATGAAGGAAGTATCAGCTACGGAGGTGTTGATATCAGAGACCTTCCTCTGGATTATTACACAAGCCAGATTGCATATGTGGCTCAGGACAATTACCTCTTTGATATGTCTGTAAAAGAGAATATCAGGCTGGGGAAAGCTGGTGCAACTGATGAAGAGGTCATCAATGCAGCCAAGGCCTGTGGCTGCCATGAGTTCATCCTTGGCCTTGAAAATGGATATGACACTATCGTTGGCGGTGCCGGAGGACACCTGTCAGGAGGTGAGAGACAGAGGATCTGCATAGCCCGTGCCATGTTAAAGAATGCACCAATCGTGATACTTGATGAGGCCACAGCGTATACTGATCCTGAAAATGAAGCACTCGTTCAGAGCAGCGTTGCCAAGCTTGTCAAAGGCAAAACACTAATTGTTATTGCTCACAGACTTTCTACAATCACTGATGCAGACATGATCTATCTGATCAATGATGGAAATATTGAGGCTTCAGGAACACATGAGACTCTGCTGAAAAACAGTATTTTATACAAGAAAATGTGGGATGCGCATAGCATGGCTAAAGATGAGGACGAAAAAGCTATTGTCTCCATGCCTGATGCCAGAAAGGAGGCTGTCAATGCTTGAGATGCTGGCTAAGTTTTTTAATTTTTGCAATAAAGAAAACAGAAATAAGTTTTATATAGCAGTAGCCCTGGGCGTATTGGACGCATTACTTGCTGCAATGAAAATCCCTGCTGCATATTTTGCAATCGACGCAGTGATATACCAAAAAATAGAGGCGAATACCTTTGTGATCGTAATGGCACTCATGCTTGTGAGCACAGTTGGAAAGATGATCGTAAACAGATTTTCACAGATGCTTCAGACAGAGGCTGGCTACAATACTTGTGCGGGAAAGCGTATTGAGATTGGCGAACACCTCAGGTACCTTCCGATGGGATATTTTAATGATACAAGTCTGGGACATATCACATCAGTTACTACTAACACCCTTGAGCAGGTAGGAGATATTGCAACAAGAGCGATCATCATGGTACTTCAAGGTACTATTACAACATTAGTCATTGGAATTGCAATGTTTGCCTTCGATATGCGAATAGGTTTTATAACACTGATAGGTGTTATTATCTTTTTCCTTTTTAACAAAATAACTAACAGATCAGTTGCAAAAGTAGCAGATGAGAAAATTGCGTCTGACAAAGATATGGTAGGCGTTGTCCTTGAGTTTATACAAGGAATTGCTGAAATTCGTAATTACAATATTGTATCACAGAACAGTACAAGACTCTCCAATGCAATAAAGAGAAAAACAAAAGCTGACATCTCAGCTGAGATTGCTGCAATTCCTGCAGTTGGCGTTCAGATGTGGATAAGCAAAATGACAGGAGTGATCATTGCAGGATCATCTATTTATTTTTACCTGACAGGCACAATGGAACTGACTAATTGCATAACAATGCTTTTCTGCTCATTTATGGTATTTGAAATGCTTGACGCGGCAGGTACTTATACAGCACTGCTAAAGATCATTGGCAAGGGGGTTGATCTAGTAAATGAGATCATGGCAGTAGAGCAGATGGATGTAAATGGCGCTGATATACACCCTGACAATAAAGATATTCATCTTGATCATGTATGCTTTGCTTATGAAAACAGGACCATCATCGACGATGTGACCCTTGATATCAAAGAAAAAACTACTACAGCTATAGTTGGTCCTTCTGGTGGTGGTAAGACTACACTGACATCTCTTATTGCAAGATTCTGGGATGTTAAGTCAGGAACAGTTACTCTTGGAGGAAAAGATGTAAGAGATTATAGCTTTGATTCACTCATGGAAAACTTCAGTTTTGTATTCCAAAGAGTATATCTGTTTGAAGACACTATTGCTAATAACATCAGGTTTGGTAGACCGGAAGCTTCTATGGAAGAAGTTTATGAGGCAGCTAAAAAGGCTTGTTGCCATGACTTTATCATGTCACTCCCAGATGGTTATGAAACTATTGTCGGAGAAGGCGGAGCATCTCTGTCTGGCGGTGAAAAGCAGCGAATTGCCATAGCAAGAGCAATCATGAAGAATGCGCCTATCATTATTCTCGATGAGGCAACAGCGAACGTCGATCCTGAAAATGAAAAAGAACTGACTCAGGCAATTGAAAATCTGACAAGAGAAAAGACTATCATCATGATAGCTCATAGATTAAAGACAGTTAGACATGCTGATCAGATAGTTGTCATTGATAAAGGTAAGATCGTCCAGCAGGGTAAGCATGAGGAACTCATGAAGCAGGATGGCATCTATAAGAATTTTGTCAGCGGAAGAAAACAGGCTGTCAGCTGGAAAATAGCATAAATGACCCCCAGGGACGGGGACAAGGGGTCATTTTTGCAAAAATGACCCGCTGACCCCGTCCCCTAGGGTCACTTTTTCATGCTATAATTTTATACAAAAAAATATTTTGGGAGTAAGTATGAAAGAGTGTATTAAAGGTGCTAACCCATATATGCCATTGTGGGAGCATGTGCCTGATGGGGAGCCGAGAGTATTCGAGCATAATGGGGAAAAGAGAGTATATGTTTATGGCTCTCATGACATTGAAAAAACTAAGTATTGTGGAAGAGATTATGTAGTATGGTCTGCGCCGGTGGATAACCTGACAGACTGGACATATCATGGAGTATCATATGAAACACATTATGATTCAATTCTGTATGCCCCGGATGTTGTAAAAAAAGGTGATACCTATTATTTATACGCTGCTGAAAAGCAGGGAAGTCTGGTTGTTGTAGCATCATCAAAATCGCCTACGGGACCTTTTGAGAATCCTGTGGAGACCAAACTTGGTTTTGATCCTGGCGTACTCGTTGATGATGACGGAAGAGTATATGCATATTGGGGCGGCTGTGCGGCACCTTGTTATATAGCGGAGCTGGAAGATGATATGGCCACCATAAAAGAAGGAACATTGGTGGAAAATCCTTTGGGACATTCTACATGCCCGTGGAATCCTGTTGATGATGGACATATATCTCTTATAGATGGCTTTTTTGAAGCCTCAAGTCCAAGAAAGGTAATGGGAAAATATGTATATATCTACTCCAAACGTTATGAAGTGCCAGTGCCTGAACTTGGTGTGTTTGAGCCATGCAATGGCTTCCTTTCTTATCGTATAAGCGATAACCCATTTGGACCATTCCACGATGGCGGAGATATCAGCTTTAACGGTGGCGAGATCCTGCGGGATAGTGAAGGCCTTGGAACCATGACATATAGATGGGGCAACAATCATGGCTCTATTATGGAGATAGAAGGCCAGTGGTATGTATTTTACCATCGTCAGACAGGAACAGACGAATATTCAAGGCAGGCTATGATGGAACCTGTAGACGTTGCTCTTGGAAAAGATGGAAAATTGTATATAGGCGATGTTAAATACCTTGCAGGAGAGCCGGTATCTTCAAAACCGGTGGAGATGACCTCTCAGGGACCACATATAAATGGTCTAGGTGCCTATAAATGGATATCGGCAGGTTATGCATGCCATATACATGGTGGCAGCAAGAGGGCGTACGTAGCTCCTGTTTATGAAAAGAAGGATGACATTTCAGCACCAGTTGTTGATATAACTTCAGGGACAACTGTTGGCTATAGATATCTTCAATTTGGCTCTGTCTCTGCAAAAAGCGTGACTGCAGTCTTGTCAGAACCAGGCTCCGTGAAAGTAAATGTCCGCCTTGACTCATATAATGGAAAGATCATTGCTACACTTGATTTTGACGGCTCAGATTTAGAAAAAACTGCTGAAATTACCAGTGGAGTTATCGGAAAACATGCAGTTTATTTTGAGTTTTTATCTAAATTGGTGGATAATAGTTATATATTTGATAAGTTTTCTTTTTCAAAATGATAAAAAGTTGATCGCACAAAACAAGAAAGGATCTTGGAAAAATGGTAAAACACGTTATTCTATGGACACTGAAGGATGAATTATCAACAGAGGAAAAGGTAAACATCAAAAAAGACATCAAAGAAGGCCTTGAGGGACTTAAAGGAAAGGTTCCGGGAATTGTTGAAATCAAAGTCAATATAAACGGACTTGAATCCTCCAATGCTGATCTTATGCTGGATTCTACATTTGAAGATGAAGCAGCCTTAAAGAACTATGCAGTACATCCAGAGCACGTGGCTGTAGCTGATAATAAGGTAAGACCTTACACCAAGCTCAGAAGCTGTCTGGATTATGAAGTTTAAGCTATAAAAAAGTGAATAGATGAGGGGATAAAATGAAGGAAAAGAAACGAATTGAACATCGTATTTTGGATCGACATACCGTTTTGGGAATGATACTTCTCACAGTATTGGCGCTTGTTTTAGTGCAGCTGATCATCGGTGGTATTCTTGGAGGACTGGCAGGATTCATACTTGCCAATCTGACAGGAATTTCCAGTATACCAGTTATGTATATCGCATTTGCCATAGCAGCGTTCATAATGCTGGCAATCCACAAAAGATGGTTTTATCCGGAATTTAAAGGCAATATTATCGGTGGAAAAGATTTCGCAAGATTTATGCTGATTACAGTCATAATACTATTGGCAGTCATTCTGCCGGATATCGTTGTTATGCTTTCAACAGGTGCGAAATACGCTTTTCCTTCAATTACATCTCTATTAACTGCATTAATGGCAGGAACCACTGAAGAGGTAATATTCAGAGGCGTACCTGTATCTTATGCCATGAGACAATATAAAGAGGCAAATAAGATTCCATTTGTAGTATTATTGTCATCTATTTTATTTTCACTCTTTCACCTGTCCAACATTTTTGTGGGAGCAGCATTATCATCAACACTTCTGCAGCTTGTAACATCACTTGGTATGGGTTGTATGCTATGTGCAATATATCTGCGTAGTGGCAGCATTATCCCACCAATGATGCTTCATTTCTTATACGATGTATATGCATTGATGAGTGCAGGTTCTGTAACGGAAACTGGAGTCATGGAAGCTGCTGTTAGCAACAGAGATATAATTTCTAATCTGATTCTTTTTGTTATAGAAATATTGATCACATGTATCCTTCTCCGCAAATCTGTATGGGAAGAAGTCATGTCAATCTGGAACCAAAAATGGAATAGATGAGTCACCGGGGACATATCAAATTGACTCATTGCGCACAATGAGTCACAGGGGACGTATCAAATTGACTCATTGCGTACAATGAGTCACCGGGGATGTTTCAATTTGACTCATTCAGCAGAGATTTGGGCTTATCCTTGCATTCACAGGGATAAGCCTTTTTGAATGCAAAGGCTTATAAAACAAGCAATACTTACACTAAAACGAAGTATTACTTTTTAAAAGTGAAAATATAAAACATTATTACTCTAAAAATAAGCTGTATTAAGCTATGATTCTGAGCCAGTATATAAATAGGTGTGTTGGTAAACTATAGATTTTTGCCATTTTATGTCAAAAATCCTGAAAACAAGCCATCTAAAGGCAGCTTCGCTGCAGGGCTTGTTTTCCTCTTGTATCATTTTCTTACGAAAGCCGCAGCAAGTGCGGATTTTTGTTTGAAGTCACAAAAATTAAATGTATCACAGGTTGAAGCAAGGAGTAATGCATGAATCAGGTTTATAAGTATAGATTAGAGAAAAATACCAGTTATGACAGTTGTAAAAACGCTATTGGCAATAATTTGAATGTAAATGGGATCAACATCTGCTTTAGCGAGGCGGAGACAGAATATGAGGCAGATATGTCAGTGCTTCAATATGCAGACAGGTTAATCGATCATATAGATCCGGATGAAAAATATCGAAATCTGTATGAATATACAAAGGATGAGAATGCAGCAGTTCTGACTTTTTATAAATATACATGGTCGGTGATCAACGATGTGGATCATTCAGAAAATCTTACAATTTTTATAAAAGAAGATGATGGAATAGAAATCACGATGGTTTCAACAGGTGAAGCTATAATTGATAGTGATTCATTGGTGAGCAGAGCAGAACATTTTCTGGATATTTATAAGTTTAAATTAGCTGGTTGATCGAATCGCAAGCTACTACAGGGTTTGTTACCATTCACAGTTTTTACAATAGGAAGTAGTGGAAGCCTTTCTTTGTGGGCTTTCTATTATTTTGCGCAAATATTATAATATTTCAATATATTGAATTCTGAATTAGGGGTATACAGTGTATGAAAAAGAAATTTGTTGGTATAGTGCTTTCCAGTATTCTTATAATGTCAGCCTGCGCTAAAAATGTTCCTGATGAAATAGTTGTTGATGATGCGGTTGCGGTCACAGAAGCTACTACGGATGAAATCTCTTCATCAGTTTGTAATAGTGCAGAGAATAGCAATGATTCTAAAAAGATTGAAGAATATCTTCCGGTTTTTTCTACAGATGAAAGCATAAATAATGATTTTATCCAGGCAATAAAAGTGTTGGAATCTACTGGCTATATGCCTAACGGGGAATATTGCTATGCAGGTGACGAAAATGATTATGTGAAGGAAAAAGATATTTCCTATGCTGACTTGATCGCGGTTTGTGATGTGACGGGCGATGGACAAAAGGAACTTCTCATCAGAATAGAGGGTGGACATACAGCTGATATATCACAATGGATCTTTTCGTACGATGAAGAGAAGAAAAGGTTTGAAAAGCTTTTTGTGGATTTTTCTATTGAGTATTTTGATGGTGGAATAGCAAAGTGCAACTATTCGCATGGCGGCATGTATGAGGACAATTTTTGGCCCTTTGATTTATACATATTTGACCGACAAACAGATAGCTTTGCTTATATAGCATCAGTTAACTCAACACAGCTGTTACATGATTATGAGACAGGAGAACTTGATGATGAATTAAATGAGGATTTTCCATATGAGGAGGATAAAGATAAGGATGGTAAGATTTACAGCATCAGTAATGATGAAGAAATAATAGTGATGGATAATGCAGAATACGAAGAGTGGATAAAAAAGTATATCGACGAAAGTAAAAGAATAACTCCGGATTGGCATGAAATTCCTAAAACGGCGGTGATTGACTAAAATGTAGATATCACCAGTATATACAGAGTGAAGCTATAATAGCGGCACAGGGTTTGTTACTATTCACAGACAATGTCATTTAGTTAAGATGTTTTGAGTTAGATTCTTTATAGGTGCTAACTCTTTTTTTATAAAGAATAGTTGACAAAGCAACTCAAAAGTGCGGCCGCTCTCACTACTGATTGCATTAATAAGAAGTAGTGAGAGCGGCCCTTGAAATTAACAAGACGTAAACGTTGATTTCAATGAGGTCACTAAGAACTATTCTGTTACTGTAAAAACTATTTGATGTCTGATATCGATGCTATGGCATCAACACTAGAAGCCTATGCGTTGAATCCAGAAAAGGACTTTACTCGGCATAGAAAGATATCGTTTAAAGATCTTGTCTTACTAACTATTACCATGGAAGCTGGAACCATGAGACATGAGCTGTATAAATACTTTAACTACCAGGAAGATACACTGTCCAACTCTGCATACTGTCAACAACGCAACAAGCTAGCCCCAGAAACATTCAAATCACTTCTACAACGCTTCAATTCCCATTTTCTTCCCGCTCCGTATAAAGACAAGTATCAGTTAATGGCTGCTGATGGTTGTATTTATACCTTTACTCGAAATCCGGAAGATACCATATCATTCTATGGGCCGGATGGTAAATCAACTAAAGGCTTTAACCAAATCCATACAGTTGCTTTGTATGACTTAATCAGCAGATACTATGTTAACGCTAAAATTTAGCCAATCAAAAAGAAAAATGAATTTAAAGCATTGGCAGAATTAATAGACGAATACGAACATCACGACCTCATGCCTATATTTATAGCAGACAGAGGGTTCTTTGCGTATAACGTTTTTGCGCATGCAATAGAAAATAAATCTTTTTTTCTCATTCGTGCAAAGGACAAAACCTATTATTACCAGATTGAATTGTAAACGAGATTGTTAGCCTCACAAGGATTGAATCCTATGGGTTCAGTATCTTCCATATGATCATATCCATGGAATTCATCAAACATGTGGTCAACTTCTAATTGAATCTTGGTAATTCCAATTACTCTTTCGCCGTGATTAACTTCATGAAATACGTTCTTGGCGGCTTCGTCTAGTGAAACATTGGAGAGCTCTTTCTCAACACGTTCTAGCTTTATACTTGTGTCATCTAATTTTGTTTTTGCTTGAGCCGCATTTCTGGAGGCATCTGAGATAATCTTATTATCAATGCTTGTATCACCTGCTTTTCTGGCAGCAATAAGCTGATTCTTATTTTCCTCCAATTTGTAGTATTTATCCATAAGGCTGTATTTATCTTTTTCATATTTTTTCAGGTCTTCATACAGCTTGACGATATCTACATTTGAGAAGAACTTAACATATTTTGTGTGAAAGCCTGTCGGATCGCTTAAATCATTGAGATTGTACATTTTAGAGTTACAACTTGCAATGTATGAGTTAAGATACATAGTCTGAAACAAGGACAAAATAAGCTTTTTTGTCCTCTTAAGTTCGTCGTCAGCATCCGAAAATACCAGATTTAAAGGAGAGTTGTAAGAGTAGTACTCTCTCTTATACTTAAGGTTCTCAAACTGCTCGATGGCCTTTTCATCAAACATGCCGTTTTTTCCGGTGTAATGATCCTTAAAAGAGTTTAGTAAAGTAGCATGAGATATGCGGTATAGTTTATCCAACTGTATATCCGGAGCTATGAACAATAATGAATACATCGCATGAAATAAAGCATAGTAGAGACAGAAGTAAAATGCGACAAAGCAATTATTGTTAAGATTGCATTCGGCTTCTATAAGAATTGTGGCAGAGGAATATATTTCCCAGATAGATTTCTGGGACTTTATCAACCATTCACCCATATCATCGGGAGTGGCACCAGCAAAGCATTTTTTATATTTTTCAGTCCAAATCTTGCAATATTCATTTTGCTGCTTTTCATCTGGGATACATGCGTCAATATAGGTAGTATTAAACCTGAATCCAAAGCCGTCGTAATAGCTGTTGAAGCTCATATGATGAAATCCTTTCTTTCATTCTTAAACAATAAAAGCTACCTGGGTGGCAAACATCATGTCCAGGGGCAGACTCATATAAGGCCCATAGTTTTATATGTTTCTTTCAAGACCTTTTTTACTCTTTTTATTTGTTCAGAACTCATCCCTCTTAAGCCTTGCTCAGATGAGAATAGGTCCTTTTCTTTAAATAGCTTATATAGTAATGGTCTGCAAATTCTTTGCATCCATTCATGATATAACTCTTCAACTGCCTCTTGGTACTCTCTTTGAGAATCCTTAGAATCTTCTTCCGATATATAATAAGAACAGAATTCTTTTAGGTGTACAATTCTGAAATTAAGTTTGTTTAAATCATCTTCATAGGAATAGTCTCCTGAATTTTTTACTGTTTTTTGTACGATAGAAAGAGTAAACTGGCACATGACTGCTAAAGCGGCAGCTAAACAGGAATCAACAATATCCATCGTACCAAGCTTTTTTCCTATGTCCGTGATATGGATTATAGCTGTAGAATCGCAAAGACATTCTTCAATCATTTTTTTATTACCAATAATGCTTTTCATAGATGCTGCAGCAGTGGAATCGGATTTATTGGTATATTGGTAGATGTATTGTAGGAAATGTTCCTTGCCCATGAGTGATTTTGTTTTTTCATCCGGATTATTGCCTACATAAAAATGGAAAATTTCATGGGCAATTAGAAAGGCTTGCTGTATAAATGAATAGTCATAAGCGATGCTTTGTTCTTTCTGTTGGAAGTCGCTCCGTTCCACGCCAAGAGCATTCATGTAGTTTGAGGAAAAATTGATAGCAGCAGAAAAATAATCCTGCACAAAGCATTCCTCAGATATTATTTTATTAAAGAAATTATCTAATGCAGCAAAAGAACAACCTTCCAATATGATCCTATTAATTGAACGCATAATTTCCATAAGATACATATCAAAGACAAGAAAACATCTTCCATTGTATGTCATCTTATATGTTCTTTTCAGGAGAGTATCAACCAATATTATCGGAAAGTCTTCAACACCAATAGCTTTCTGCAAATCTTTATAATACATTTCTACTGCAGAATTATCAGCTACCGGTTCCCGTTCAAATGCCGGATCTATAGCCATCTCTCTGATATGATCATTCAGCGTCATTTTTTATTCCTAATGCCTGCTTGATTTTATCCATGAATTGTGGGAGATTGTCCGGATTCTCCTGAAGGAGTCCTAAATCACTTGTTTTGATCAGGACCTCACTATCTCCATTTGATGATAACCTTAATTCGAAGCTATTTTTATCATCTTTCTCTTTTTCGAATAAAAGCTTCTCTTTTTCAAGTTCAAGCTCTTTTTCATGAAGGCGTGTTTCTCTTTCGCTTATTTCATTTTGCTTGACTTGTATTCGATGAATCAGCACCATTTCTACAGCAGCCAATATTGTTGGCGCTAGTACTTCAAACTTATCAGCTAATTCAACAATGACCTGTGTTGTTGAGGTCATGTCAAAACCATCCTCAGTTTTTACAGAGTAATATTCAGGATAGTTCTTTTGAAAATCCTCGAAGTATTTCAGATCTTCTTCAGCGAGTGTTATTCTTAAAGTCGACATCTTTATCCCTCCAATATAGTGTTGTTTGCGGTGTATTGAGCATTTTCTTTTTTGCATTTTTCCGAATTTTGTCGGAGAGTCTTTGGCGCTGATCTTTCATACGTATACGATTAGCGTCTTTGAGAATATTTCAATAGTACTAAAAGTGTAGCAGCCTTAAAATATTTATATTTGAACGTAGAGATGGAGCGAACGCCCATATAGCATCATATCACTTTTTGATTACTATGCACATATGTGGATGAAGAATAAAAATGATTTCTGCGGAAGACTTATCAGCTATGATTATAAATGCTCATTATACAATGTTACCATTCACAGCTTAAATGAGGATACAGAATGAAGCTCACATTGGTGGGCTTTATTTTTATGTATGAAAAGGTTAGAATTTTCGTATTAACAAATCGAGAGTTGTAGAGGTCTTGATGATGGGAAAAGAACTGTCGGAAATGACGTTGGAAGAATTGTGGGATTTATTCCCAATATTCCTTGTTCAGC
>SVGC01000016.1 GCA_015056495.1 Butyrivibrio sp. | reverse complement strand
GTGCTTTGTTCTTGCCGCATCTCTCGCAGCAACTCTGTTAGGATATCACTTCGTTTGTTTGCTGTCAAGAACTTTTTTATTTTTCTTGAAACCTTTCAATTTCAAGCGCCGCGCCCTTTTGAGCGGGCATTTCGTATTATAGCACCGAGGTTTTTCATTTGCAATAACTTTTTTAAAAAGTTTATTTCAAATCTTTCAACCGGTTTTTAGCGATAAAAAAAGAACCTTGTTTGGTATTTCTTTCCAAGATTCTTTTCTAGCCTAAAGCTATAAAACGAAACGGAGAAAGCGGGATTTGAACCCGCGCACCGCGTTAGCGGTCTACACCCTTAGCAGGGGCGCCTCTTCAGCCACTTGAGTATTTCTCCATGTCTGAATTACCTCTACCAATAACTATAAAACTGTTATACGCCTGCTATGTAGCACTGCTTACATCCAAGTAGCTAATAAAATACTACATTTTTGACGCAAGAGTAATTATACATAACTATTAGTACCTTTGTCAATTGCTTTTATGTACTTTCTTAATTTAATTCCTGACATTATTTCAATGTCAGGAATTATACACTGTTTTAATTGTTTATCTTGTCTCTGATGCTGGCAAGTTCTTCTGCTGATGGGCTTGTTGGATTCCATAATATATGCTGTCCGTCATCAGTATATCTTGGAATAAGGTGAATGTGGAGGTGTTTTACAGTCTGACCTGCTACCTCTCCATTATTCTGAACTATATTGAGACCTTCACAACCAAGTTTAGCCTTAAGCTTTTCAGATACTTTTTTGGCAACTATCATTGCTTTTGCTGCTGTATCTTCAGGAGTTGCAAATATGTCAGCATAATGATCTTTTGGTAATACCAATGCATGGCCTTTTGTTGCCGGTCCATTATCAAGGATCACTCTAAAGCTATCATCCTCATATATTGTGTTTGACGGGATCTCCCCATTTGCTATTTTGCAAAATATGCAATTCGGATCTTTCATAGATATACCTCCAATTTTGTATTTCTTCTATATAATAAAACATTTATTAACATTATTAAAATTCCAAAAAGCAGGCCACCTATGTGTGCTGCATTATTGACAGAAGTATTGGTAAAGCCGCTATATATTGCATATATGAGCATAAACAGCATTCTTACCGGCAGGCTGGATCCCATCTGCTTTAATCTCTTTCGATTATAAAAAATGATGAGTCCCATTGCTCCTACAATTCCAAATACCGCTCCACTGGCACCATAGCTGATCCATATACCGCCTGATAGTTTTTCATATATGATAGAAAAAATATTTCCTGCTATTCCGGCACCGAAATAAATTAAGCCAAACCATAGATGCCCTACAACTTTTTCCAGAGGTGGTCCAATGAATAATAGCATTATCATATTTCCAAACAAGTGCTCTAAATCCGCATGCAGAAATAAAGAAGTTATCATTCTGTAGATTTCTTTATTTTGGATCACTTTATCTGCTACCAATGCTCCATTTGCATACAGGATCTCACCTTCAAAGAAGCACGCCACTAGTATAAAGCAATTTAGCATGATCAGAAAAAGAGTAACATAGCTTTCAAGGGTAATCTGTTTTCTTACCTGCCAGTATTCATTATATGCTTCATCCTGAGTATTTATATTATTATTGCCTTGCATCAATGCTCCATAAATTCAAATATCTGATCCATACTGCGAAGAAGTTTGAAGTCACCTTTCATCTTCATATCACCTGCCATGAAAGCTCGCTGGAATGTCATTCTTCCAGCCAGGATATCATTTAGGGTATCTGTAGTGATTGATATAGTGACATCTGCTTCAGTATCAGAATCAAAGCTGCATCTGCAATCTCTTAGTCCAACATCTATGAGCAAATCTTTTCCCTGGTTGGCATCGGTAAACATAAGTCTGTATTTGGCTGTGACACCAGTTCCCATTTTGAAACGTTTCTCAAATTTATTGGAGTATTCTTCAACGTCAGCTGATTTTTGTTCCTGACCAAGCTTGTTCTTAAACAGATCAGTCAGTTCTTTCAGATCTTCTTTTTGCTTTTGTACATAGTTGGCATCAGATACATATTCTGATAGTTGTTCTGATTCTTGAGGAGTGAGGTCCATGCCCTGAGTAATGGATACCATATTGCTTACTGCCTGATTACTACATGGTAGAGAAGCAATCTTTTGATTGATCGTTCTGTATATATTTTCAGCTTTCTTTTCTATTAGCCTTGCATATTCTGCATTGCTTTCGAAAACAGTGGTATCTGCAATGTATCCGCACATACCGTCGCAAGGAAGTCCACCAAGCATCTCCCATGCACTTGCCAGATGCATCATGCCTTCTCTTTCTCCATAGGTTGTAGACATAACGATCGGAGACATATAGATTTTCCTGATCTTTTCCTTATCGCCATAGAGCCAGCAGGCATCCAAAAACTGCATCATATATCCACCTACGCCAAACCATTCTACAGTAGATGCAAGGACTATTCCATCTGCATCTTTTAATGTATTGGCCAGGGCTGTAATATTACTTTTCTGTTCGTAGAGATTAAATCTTTCAACCTTAACGTTTAATTCGTTAAAAACATCTGTAATTTTGGATATAACATATAAGGTAGGATCATCAATAATTCCACGTCCGCCATAGTAAATGTTGATTTTCATAAGAGACCCCCTCCAAATCGACACTTTTTTTAATTATATCATAAACTCACATTTGTGTTTAATGAAAGGTCAACGATAATCAAATCGAATTTGTCCAAGCCTGATTTCATCTCCAGGCTGGATCACAACTTTTTCCTGAGGTTTAAGTCTGATTCCATTAAGGAATGTTCCGTTAGTTGAATTCATGTCTTCAAGGATCACTTCTTCGTCTCTTCCTGCTGTTATTCGCGCATGGATCCTGCTTATAGATGTATCCGATAGTTTAATATCTACCATTCCTTCAATCTTGCCTATTGATATCGGAAGTTTATCAAGGTCGATATTTATTGTTTTACCATTTTCTTTTCCATAGAGTCTTCCTATTGAATGTTCCATATATCCGTTTAATACTACCGTCTGCCCATACTCTTCTTCCTGAGGTGTATATTTTTCATAAGGGCTATTGGTTGTTCTGGGAATTGTTTGTTCGGTATTTATTATTCTTTCTTCATACTCGGGCTCATCTTCATCACATGAAGTATCCTTATTTTTAACCTTTAGCGCAACTGCACTTGCTGATAAAACAGTCATTAAAAATGACAGCGCCATTATCGATAGTGTGATGATATTTTCTTTTTCCGTTAACAAATAATTATTCCTTATATATAGAAGAAAGGCCATAAGAATAACAAATGCTGCTCCGACAATTGCGTATGTTACAGTTCCTTTTGGGAGTTTTTCCTTAGGAGCTTCTTTTATTGGTGAGTCTGCCTCTTCTACAAATTCAGTTTCTTCTATATATTTGTTTTGAGGTTCAAGAGTCCTGGTAGGAGTGTTATCCACTTTTTCTTCATGGTCATTGGCCGCACACACCATATCTATGGTAGTAGAGACCATAGTCCCGGGGCGTTCAGACAGCTGACAGAGATTATATACAATCTGGATAGCCTCATCGTCATTTTGATCTATCAGATTCAGAAGCTCTTCCGCAAAGGTTTGAAATGTATGATCATTATTCTCTTCAGGGGAGTAAACAAAGTAATATCGCTTATCTGTGAGATTTTCCATAATACATTCCGGAGAAAAAACTATTCCGCTTTCATCCAGTAAATATTCTGCAGCAATTTCAATGGCTGCTCTGATGTCTTTAAGTAATGTCTTTACTTCGATAGCTGTCATTCCTCGTATGGAATGAATGTTAGATAAGCTCTGCATAGATGTAATGTCATAAAAAAGATAACTTTCTAAATTGATATTTCTTTTGCTGACATTAAGAAAACCTTTTAATTTATTGGTTTCCAGCATCCTGTATTTATATCCGTCATTATCACCGGTATATTGGGTGATCAGATAATTATGATTTAACTCTCTATGATATTTTATTTCCATGTATTTAGTCCTTTATCTCTCTACAAATATCTACCATACGTTTGGCCAACCGCATGTTGTGAGGCGGATCGCTTTCTCTGGCTTTTCCCTTGGCAGTATATCCCCACTTCGAGCCGGGCATGATAAAATACCCAGCCATAGCTCTGTGTCTGCTTGAATTTGTTGCCGTAACTGTTATATTTTTGCCTTCTTTTACCGTCTTGATGTCAGGCCTGTTATTTCCAAAATAACGATTTCCAAACTGCTCACTCTGTCTGTTAGACACGAATTGTTCTTCAGACATATTCATTTCTTCTGTGACTTTGCTGGCCCTAAAGCTCAATATGTAACAGTCTTGGGAAAGAATACACCTGCCATAAAGGTAAAAGGCTGCATACAAAATAAAAACTATAGTGCCAATTGCCATTGGGATCACAAAAGATGCTTCTACTGTATAGTAGGCACTTACTTTTTTATTAAAGAAACGCAATTGATGCACCTCCAAGTCCTATTGTTAAAAAAGGTATAAATGGCAAACTGGTATGTCGGCCGGCTTTTTTTACAATAAGAAGGATTATTGAAGATGCAGCACTTAGAAAGAGTGCAAGCATCAAGCCAAAGCATACTTTCTCTACTCCAAATGCAGGTGCAACTGCCATGAGCATTATCCCATCACCATATCCCATTGCACCCCTGGCAATAAAAGCTATCAGGATGAGGAATAGGCCGGGTATGAGGCTGTATCCTATTTCAGTAACATCTTTTATGCAAAAAATAATCCTATAAGCGCTTGATGCTAGTGATACCAGGCCGGGTATGATGATCATCCACATTGGAACAGTCTTGTTTTTTATATCCGAGATACTGGCTAAGACCAAAGTGGCCAGTATTATTATATTTATAAACATTTATCCTCCACATTTTGAGCAAGGCGGTAGTCCCGCTTCACTCAGTGGCACTGTATATATAGTTCTCTTCAATCCCTGACAGGTTATGCTGGTATGATACCTGTTTCCAAAGTTTGTAATATACACAGTGCCTTTCTTTGCATTATTTTTACAATATTCGCAGGGGTAGTACCGTCCGCCTCCATCATTTCTTTGATGTTTAATAGTAGAGACATCTACAGGAGTTATCGATAATTTGAGATGAGTGCAATCGATATTTCTGTGGTACACCTCTCCCCATTCGGTTACATAAACAAGTTCCTCTTCTCCAGATCCTGCAATTCCCAATGGATGCTCATGATCATACCCAGTCCAGGCATGTCCGTAATATCTGTTTTCGATGGGAAATGCCGAAAAGCCAAACAGGCCTACATATGGCTTTGCCTTATATGACGCCACAATATTGACTATATCCGCATCAGGTGAAAGCATGGATTTATAAAAGGTCAATCCTTCACTTCCGTTTAAGATGCAGCTATTATCCAGATATTCTTTGCCAAGATACTTCTTGATCTCACTGTCGGCATAAAGCAGATCTGCTGCCGAGCTAAGAATATCGCTATCTCCTATATCTATCCCTACAGTTTCAAGTCCATACCTGACAAAAAAGGTCTCTTCCGAAATCTTATTGCCGGTCTGGTGAAGTGCTGCTTCAATGTCACCTTGCATTTTTAATATATTGAACATGCTAAGGATGTTCAGGAAGAAAAAGAGAAAGAAGGGCAATACCATAGATGCCTCTACAGTAATAGAAGCAGATAACGATATCCTCTTCCATCGCCTTGCTGCCCGGAGAAGCCTTATGAATTTGGTAGTAATAGCGATGATATGATTGGAAAAGGACATCGCTATCTGCTTCTTATGAGTATTTTTCATAACCGTATATTCTTTCTATTTTTACTTTATAGCCAAATTTACTTATAGCCTTTATCTCTGCACAAAAAACATCCATGCAATAATCCATCATAAAGGTCTCATTTCCAGGTGTTTTTCTAATATCCATTTCCATGACATCCATTAATCGCCGGGTTTTGATATTTAGATCTTGGGAAAATAGCATTATGCGCAGATAATCCTGATAACTAAGACCTGCCCCCTTATCTTCGCCGCCTCCAAAGGATCTGTTTAAAAGTCCAGAGAGGTCTGTTCTCCAGCTATTTTGATCTTTCAAAAGAGGTATTTTTCCTCCTGAATACAGGCATTTTAAATCGCTGACAGATTCTACAATAGCCCATGCAAATAATAGGGCGTTAGTTACAAGATCACACAGTTCTGGTTGAAATATCAGTGCGGTAAGCACAGTAGCTACTGCTTCAGCCTCTGCTTTTTTAGTTGAATCGGAAAAAATATAGATAGCATTGGATGCTGCTCTCCATGCAAATAACTTGCTGGCGATGCTTTCAAGATTGTATCTGTCGCTTCCACTTCCTTCTAATATATATTCCAATTCATAATCAAGCTCTGATCCATCGCGAAGTCTTCCATAACTTCCGCATTGTTCCATTATGTATTGATCAATGAGTGCAATTTCTGTTATGGACAAATCTTCAGCATCATCCAGTCCAGTACCTTTATTTAACTGTCTATGGGACAATAAAAGATTTACAGGTGCATTTTTATCAGAGATCTGTGCCGTATCTGATATAGCCAGTGGCAAAATACCACCTCCTGTAATGGACCAGATATCTTTTACAGGATCTTCAAAGAATTGTTCCTCTTCTTCACCTTTTTCATTAATGATCTTGGGAAGTTCATAGGACTCTATTGCAGCCGAATTTTCTCTTGCCTGAGCCAAAACATCTCTGCTGTCCATACCACTGGATCGGACTATGCTTAAATTGTCAGTTACGCTTGCCAGGATGCCTTCAATAGGTTCCGCTTCCATATAAGACAATATCTGTCTTCTAAGAACAGCTCCATTGTTGTCTGAGGCAAAACTTACTCCTGTAACCTTTGCATCTTCACACTTTAATCTAAGCAAAGTACTGGCTCTTTCTATTTTGCCCAATGTGGTCAGTTCAAGATTTTTGTTCATGTAATACTTAAGATGATCTTCAACATTGTTTATTCCCGGTACATCTGTGCAATAAGAGGTGTCTACCAATAGAAGCCCATATCTTTCAAACAGGGCTCTATTGTATTCAGCCAGTATTGAATTCATTGCAATATCTGTGCTACATTCAACTTTCATTTTGATTGCACCGATCCTGGCTCCACTATATAGAGTCAGAATCAGTGATAAAATAATACTTATGGATAATGACAGATAAACTGTCATATATCCCTTAACCTGTGATAACACGTGTATCTGCCTTTATTGTTCTAAAAACATCTTCGATGATTCCATCGATCTGGTCCTTAAATACCATTACAAGGCCAATCAGCACAACGATAATGAGTACCACTTCAACAGTTCCCATTCCTGACTCGTCCTGACCAAAGTTCTGTACAAAGCATCTTGCCTTTGCGCTTAATAGTCTTCCTTTTTCGATAATTTTCTTCATTTTTTAATTCCTCCATTAAATAATTTTTTATATGTAAAAGCCTTATGGCGTTTACTCAAAATGATATTAGTGCTGGTATCATGATCACTATCATGACAACCAGGAGCATCATAAACATAGGGACGAGCAGTTTAGTTCCTGCTTCTTCTCCCATTTTCCTTGCCAGGTCCATTCGCTCTTCATAAGCTTTAACTGACTCTTCATGCAATAGGTTCAATAATTCACTGTTTCCTTTTCTAAGGTTCTGAGATAACAGAGTTGCAAACCTTGTATATTGCTGAAGTCCACATCTATCGGCAAAATTCTCATATGCATCCTGCTCTGAGATTCCACTGTTCATTTCGTATACAGTTCTTTTTATTTCTGCACTGAGATAATCTGTTTTCTTTCCATATTCATAGGAATCTTTGGATAACTTTTGAAAAATATTTCTGACAGTCATACCGGCGCCCAAATATAGCACCATCTGACTAATGAATTGAGGATATTTGCGAAGCATCTGACGTCTTCTCTCTTCAACATCAGACCTTAGATCCCGGTCTTTAGATATATATATTACTATTGCTGCTGCCATAGTCAGAACAAATATGTATATACTATTGTCTTTAATATGTCTGCTCCAGTTTAATACATGTTCTCCGCTTTCATCTGTTTCTGGCAGATACATAACTTCATCGTATATTGATTCGCTCTGCTGATAGGCCAGTGATTCATTTAACTTTCTTGTCAGTTTTTCAATCTCAGATTCTTCAGGTGAAACGATCCTGATCGGAATACTCTGTATCCACGAATAGTCGTAATATTTAAATGTTGCAAGCAGGACCGTACAAACACCTTCTTCAGGCAGTTCATAGATTCCTTCCATTTCAAGGGTTCCATCGCTATGGATCCTGTCGGTATCACTACTTTTCCAGATTATTTCAAAGGGATAGCCTTCTAAGGAATCTATAAGATCAAGATCAGAGGATACTTCATCCAGACTGGAATTGTCTTTTAAAATCCTTTTTCCAATTATTTTAGCTGCCTCAACATATAATTTTTCTGCTTCGCTTTTGGTATATCTTCTTTCTTCAAGTTCAATCTCAAACTTAGCTATTTTATTTCCCGATTCGCTTGCCTGGATATATTCTCTTTTGCTGCCTTCTCCATAATCATTTCTCTCAAGATATGTGCCATACTCATTAGAAGTAAGAGCATCATTATGAGAGGTTGCAAAGGCTACTATAGATAGAAAACATCCTACTGTGATCAGGTACAGTACCAATTCTATTTTTTCAATATAGTAATTGCGCGTTGCCTCTTCAGGCTTTTTGTTGGGATATAGCCGTTGCATGCTAAGCCGTGCCAGATCTTTCTTTTTCAAGATTTCTTTTTCCTCAAGAAAGTCATATATGTATACAGCCATTTTTCTATATCTTGTCTTTATCCCTCCAGATTGTCCTTTGACTTTGATATTTCTGGAGAGAAATAAAAGCAGTATAAGCATTAGCGCCACAAGCACATATATAATTACATTCATACCTTTTCCTCTTATATCTCTATGTCTATGATCTTCTCTGCCATGTATACAGCAACAAGATAAACGCACAGACATGCGGTCATGATCCCTATACCTAAAAAGTTGTGGTATAGCGGTGTAAAGAATCCTTTATTGGTCAGACTTACGTACAGGATAATGAAAAATGGAACACCTTCCATTATTCTTGTTTCCATTTCTTTTGAAGCTATCATGACATCTATTTCCTTTTCTACTTCAATACGTCTGCTGATCATGTTGATAGATGCATTCAGGATCTCTGTCATATTTCCTCCGCTTCGTTTAGCTACAGCAAAAACTGTTGCGAATTCCTGAATGTCCCTGTTTCGGCTTCGGTAACCCAGATCTTTTAATAAGTCTTCAAGAACTATGTTGTTTCTCAATCCTATGGTTATCCTCTTCATCTCTTTGTAGATCTTGCTTTTTTTGCCGTACAGCGCTGCCATGTCATTGCATGCTTCTGAAAATGCATTTTCTATTGAGTATCCGGCTTTTCCTGCTGTCGTAACCGAGAGCATTGCGTCTTTAAATTGGATACCAAGTTCTTTACAATCTTTGATGCCTTCCTTATTTTTCTCATAAATAAACCAGGGGATGATCAGTGGAAAAAGAAGTATTGCAGCTATTACAGAGTCATAAAATGTGATTCCAAATAAGAAGCATATACCTACTCCTTTTATGATTATTCCAATATCCTCTTTACGTAGACGGTAATGTAAGGCCTGCTGCCAGTAGCTTTTCAGTATATTTAAGTTCATTTATTTTTTCCCATTCTCCTTGTATTCGTCCATTTGGTCCCACTCCGGTTTCCACGTATCTGTATAGTGGTCTGACATTTATTCTTCCGGTCAGTTCATCAAGTTCTTTTTCAAGTTCGCATATTTCAAGTAGCTTTCTAGTCTTATCCCTTAGTCTTCCAAGATGTACGATAATATCTATTCCGGATGCTATCTGTCCTCGAATAGCCGGTAGCGGCAATTCCATACCCATCATGACCATTGTTTCGATTCTGGACAGCATGTCTCTGGCGCTATTGGCGTGGCCTGTGGACATTGATTTGTGGCCTGTATTCATTGCCTGTAGCATGTCAAGACATTCTCCACCTCTTACTTCACCAACTACAATCCTGTCAGGTCTCATACGTAGGGAGGACTTTATCAGATCTCTTATAGAGATTTCTTTACAGCCTTCCACATTGGCATTTCTGGTTTCCAGCTTTACAAGGTTGTCAACTCCCATTATCTGTAATTCTGCATTATCTTCTATAGTTATTACTCTTTCATCTTTTGGGATACTATCTGATATTGCATTGAGAAAAGTGGTCTTTCCAGATCCGGTTCCACCTGATATAAAGACATTATATCCGGCCTTGACCAAGACACTTATATATTCACTAAGATATGGGGTTATGGAACCCAGCTCTATAAGCTTGTCCATAGTAATAGGCTTATCCGGAAATCGTCTGATAGTGACTATTGGGCCATTTAATGCCACCGGAGCCAGTACTATGTTCACTCGTGAGCCGTTTTCCAGCCTCGCATCAACAATTGGCGATGATTCATTTACAACACGATTACATTTTGCAACGATCTGCTGAATTACATCTTCTAGTTTTCCTTTGCTTTCAAAAGACATATTGTATTTCATCAGCTGTCCGCTTTTCTCTATAAATATGTCATCCGGTCCGTTTATCATAATTTCCGTGACACTTGGGTTGTCCACCAGATCCTGCAATACGTCCAATCTTCTTACAGAATCAAATAGTTCATTTCTAAGTCTTTTTTTCTGCTCAATGGTTATATCCAGGTTCCGGCTTTCTTTTGCAATCTTTTCATCAATCAGATTCATGATCTCTTCATCTGATACATCTCGCGAAAAATCTATTGTAGATAAAAAGCTTTCTTTTACGATCTTTTTTAATTTATTATGTTCCATTGTTGCTTCCTCAATCCATAAACTCCTTGACCCAGCGTTTATATGCTACTTGGTTAGTTTCACCATTTGCTATGTACATAGGGCGTTTTAGCCCTGTAGTTGCTGCAATGATATTTTCATATTCGTTTTCCTTTAACATTTTTTCATATTGTGCATAAATATTTTGGGAAATGATATCATCTCCAAGAATGGAGTATATCTTGCTGCATTTAGCTAATAGATCATATAGACCATTTACTGATTCGGACACATTAAGAATTATTTTTTTAATATCTGTCCTGGCTGCTATTTCCTGAATCAGTTTAATCCACTGATCATATGTTATAGTCTGAATCAGTGAAGGAGCCACCACCGGTGGTATTATCTTGAGATCATTATATTGTTGCGTGATCCTGTCAAAATATAATAAAAATTTGTCAGGGTTACATTCGAGATAATACATTAAATCTGCCAGATTTTCATGATAGTGTTCCTTGGTATATAGTTCCATCCCAGAGAAGGGCTCCATGTCGATAAGAAGTGTTTTTTCTTTTTCTGCTATTTTGGCTCCTATCTCCATGGCTGCAAAAAGCTGGCTTGCCTTGTCCAAAGGTGTGTATGAACCAATCAGTTCTATGTTGCCCATCCCATCCGTTCTAGCAAGGCCGATGCTTCCCGGAATATCCATACATACATCCAAAAGATTGTTCAATACTATGCGACTTGGAACATATTTACTTATGTGGACAAAATCCTCTCCTTCTGCCACATACTGTTCTGTCATATCCTCATCTTCAAGCAGTAAAACATTGGAACACATTTTTTCATCAAGCTCTTTATATGCCTTGGATGAAATGACCAGTATTGCGATATTTTCTTTTTTATTAAATTCCTTTAAACTTGCCACATCTGTAAAATCATATATTTCAAAAGGCAGATTCAGATTGGCTCTTAGATATTCATCAAGTTTATAACAATAGTCTACTTCTTCGTCACAAATAACTATAATGTCCTTATTTTGCATTGCTTCTCCTTATTATTGTTTATCTATGGAAATAAGTATCCTGATAAAATACTTATTATGCAGAGCCTGAACGCTCTGGCTTGATAACAAAGAATGTAATTTCAACTTAAAAACTTTTTTCAATCCACCGGAGAACTGAAAGCGTATTCACGTACATAAGCATCCCAACTCCTAGTACAGAATAAGCTTTGTTCCCACAGCGGTTGAAATTTTCAATCAGTCACAATTAGCACTAATCACAAACGACGTTCATGTAAGCTTGCTATGTGAAGCACATTATCCGGAGGTGGAATCCTCTGGCAGAACGCCAAAATGCATAATACAAACGGATTTCGATCAGCAGCAATCGGTAACGCGTTTATGTTTAGCAATGTGGATAGCCGATTCAAAAAGATATTAACGACATATTACTTTTTTAACTAATACCGGCTTCGGCCAAGCAGATGTATTAGTGTGCGTTTTGAAAAGTATCATAGCCTGTATAACTCTGTCAACCAAGACGGTTATTATCGACTTTTGACCATTTCCTGAACGCGAAAATGATATTAGCAGTAAAACAAAAATTTGTAAATAGCAAATATCATAAAATTTATTTTTTGTAAAAATTGCACTATGTTTTATGATAGTTCCATTTTTTTAATATTCTAAAATTGTCTGTAATCCGCTAAAAAACAGGGACTACAAGCGTTACAAAAAACGTTTGTTTGTCCCTGTTTTCTTCTAATGATTAATGTTTCGTATATTTGTGTCCAATTTATGCCATATAACCACGATTTTGGTTAAAGGTCATATTTTCCAGCAAGCTATATTTGCCATAGGTCATACCCGCGTAAACTTCCTGTGTATTGACCATTATAGGTCCGCTTTTATCATGTTTTTCCAATTCCAGATATGAAGCGTGGAGCTTTTCAAAAATTCCTTTTGCCTGAATAAGATACTGAACATCTTTTTTGGCATAGGCTTTTAACAGCTGCCTTTTTTCAAAAAAGTATATTCTTTTATAGTTTACTCCCAGTTCATATTCAGTATTGGTTGAAAGGATCAGCTCATCTATACAATTCTGGGCTTTGCGAATACTATCTCCAAAAGCTTGGTTTTTATTCTGGTCAATAGAATGTATTGCTTCATCAATGTATTCTAATGTGATCTCGTATAAGATCGTTATCATCTGTGTCTTATTGGCAGTAGTAATACGTCTGGTATAGCTTTTCTTCTTTTCAGCATTCATATTCTCACCTTCTCTTTCAAAATCTCATTTACTGCAAAAGTGTAAGTACTTGTGAAGGTCTTTCATTGGCCTGCGCAAGCATTGAGGTTCCTGCCTGAGAAAGTACCTGCTGAGTTGAATATACTGTCATTTCTTCTGCCATGTCGACATCCATGATCCTGGAATAAGCAGCTGTCATGTTTTCTGTTGTAACATCTATGCTCTTGGTTGTATGTTCGAGTCTGTTCTCATATGCACCCAGTCTGCTTCGAATTGATGACACTTCATTTATGGCATCAGAGATTCTTTGTATTGCTTCATCTACTCCGGTGTAAGGTGCGATTCTGCCATTTTCCTCTGCTGTAGCCAGGATGTTATATATTTTGATGCCTTTCTGCTCGTCAGTCAGTGATGTATCTGCAATTGTAGCATCAAGTGTTTCCTGAACGTCCTTGGATACGTAATATGTATTTGCAAAAAATTCTATTTTTTCTTCAGTGGAATATGCATTTCCAACTAAATCAGTTTTGGCTGCGATCTCATCAATCTTGTCTACCATGGACTGATAGTCTTCAACATCAGTAGCATCAGGATTATTGGTGATATAGGTATTTAAATAATACTTGTATCCTGATGTTTCTCCAGTAGTTGCGGGATCATCTGTACTAACTATCGAATTCCAGGACTGAGTTGTAGTGGTATCATCTGCAGTCAGTAGTGATACGTTATAAGCAACATCCTCTTTGATAGTTCTTGTAAAATCGACATATTCAAGGCCAAGGTTACTGAGATTGGTTCTTGGTATCCTGATATCCAGAGTCTGTCCTTCGTTAGCTCCTACCTGCATGGTCATGGCACCTTTGGCAGTCAGATCCAGCTGGATCTTATCAAGAGATGATATGCTAGATGTTACCTTAAGTTCAATTTCATGACCTTTCTGGTCTTTGATCGTAACAAGATCATCAATCACGCTGACTGAAGCATTTTCCATATACACAGAGCCATCTGATCCATATACTGTAACAGTCTGCTCTGACTGGGCATAGCCATTTTCATCAACCAGTGTAACGAGATTATAATCATCAAATTCTAAGCTTATGCCTGTACCCTGATATGTTGTGACACCTGTCGTGGCATCTGTGATTTCTTTATATCCGCCAATTGTATATACATCAGCATCCATTTTATCTGAGTAAGAATTGACTTTTATTGTGGAATCTGTTTCGTATGCTGCAAATGTTGGCGGTTCTGTGGTTGCATCTGTGCATCTGCTGATAGTTGAATAGCCTTTAAGGTCAAAGCTTCCATCAAGTAAGTTCTGTCCATTAAACTGAGTAGACTCTGCAATTCTGTCTATTTCATCTTTTAACTGATTGATCTCGTCCTGTATGTTTTTTCTATCATTGGCGCTGACTGTACCATTGGCTGCCTGAATTGCAAGTTCATTCATTCTCTGAAGGATCTCATGTATTTCTGACAAAGCACCGTCTGCAGTTTCAATTACAGATATTCCGTCGTTTGAACTGTCACCAGCCACGTTAAGGCTTTTGATCTGTGAATTCATTCTTCTGGACATCGCAAGTCCTGATGGGTTATCTTTGGCATTAGCGATTTTTAATCCGCTGGATAGTCTCTCTATAGAATCCGCAAGAAGACTGTCATTGGTCTTAAGTGCGTTATTGGCTATCATTGCTGATACATTGTAATTAATTTTCATAGAAACCTCCGATCTTATAACGCTTTAATAAAAGCTCTAGCCATTCCTAATAATTCTCTAGTATCGGAAATTCCTTTTCCCGATCCGGTGATCAGCCGGCCTGGATCCATTGTCCGGTACAATACCACTAAATCCTGTTCATTGGTCTCATACCTTGGAAAAGCTTTGGAAAGGTTCGTCTGAAGTCTTGATCTTACTGCATTCATATACTCTGCCTGTTCCTCAGTCTCTCCTCTGTCTGTCATGATGGCACCTTCTATTCTGTCATTTTTTACCTGCATGGTTGCTGTCAGATATCCGTACTCATCTGTTCTGACTGCTGCCTCAACTTTGGTACCTGAAAAATCATCCTGTTTTAAAACCACATGCATTGAAATTTTCTGTCCATCAATATCTACCGGTATGTCATAGCTGCCATTGCCGGCCATCTGTGATGTAACATTCAGCTGCTTATGCAAAAGAGAGATTGCTCTTACATCTACATAATTGTCAGCGTTATGTTCAAGAATATCAGATAGTCTCTCATTAATTCGGCTAAGGTGTCCTAAATATTTAGAGTCAAAATCTTCATCTTCCATTTCTTCTTGTATTGATGATATTTCCTCAGATAATCCTTCTTCTTTTTCTTCAGCTTTTTCCCAAAGGGATCTGCGGCCTCTAAATCCTGAACGCTCTGCATTCATTGCGCTGATGTTATAGCCATTTACTTCTATTCCGGAAAATTCCAGCATTTCTATGTTTTGAGAGATTTCTCTGGAAGTCATTGTATTTCTATACTGGAGAGCCAATTCTTTGTAATATGCTTCATTTGCTTTTTCATCTTCCGGAAGTGTCTCCATTGCCTCAGATAGTTCAACTATGTTGGTTTCAGGTTGTGGATTAAAGGCATGAAGCTTTTCAGGTTGTATGTTGTTATATATGCTCCTGGCTTTTTCAGAATAATAATTAAATGCACTATTTATCTGATCTGAGATCGTTACATTTTTTTCTGTGCCTTTTTCAATTCCTCCAAAATTGTCATTAACGAGATAATCCAGCCCTTTTTTCTCTGCATTGAGAGTTCTGTTAGCAGATAACAGGTTACTGATAGTCATTTCAGATCCTGTCTGGAGAAGAATTCCAATTGCAGCATTTCCTGTTTTTTCTAAAACGTTGAATAATCTGTATATTCCGATAAATGATTCTCGTTCTTCTTCTGTGATTTCTTCGTTATGTTCCAGCTTATATAAAAATCTGGCATATTTTTCATCAGCTTTTGTTTCTTCTGTATTATCGTTTTCAAGATATTCCAGTGCTTCTTCTACTGTCATATCCAAAGGGTTCTTTTTCTCCCTTATCATCTTTAGAACAGTAGCTGGATTTAATTCTTTTACCAGATTCCGTAGTTTACTGTCCCAAAGCTTTACATCTTCAATAGTCTCTTTTTCGATTGAGATATTGTTATAGCCCAGAATCCTTACTGCCCGCCTGTTATCATCCGTTTTCTCAAGTCCCATTTCATCCAGGATATCATCAACATTTCTAAAGGCTTTCTTTATGCTGTCTCCCATATCCTTTCTAGGTCTGGTCATAAGAGTTTCGTATGCAAGTCCTGCTTTTAAATAATCCTGTTCCAGCTTTTGAGCTGAGGTTATGACTGCATCTATCGTTGCAGTCTTTAATTCCTCTTCCATAAGCCCCACAACTGCTACTGGAGCTTTTGACAAAAATGATAATCTATTTAGGACACTGTCGAATGTGTTTTCATAAACTGGTGTTCTGATGCCATTTGTGATCCTGTCTGTCACCTGTTCTCCAACATAGTCTTCACGCATTGCTTTCTGTATGCCTTCGATCACGTTTTCAATAGGTGCCGTTTCAATATGTATGCCTTTTCTTAATAGTCTGATATTGGTTTCAATGCTCATGGTCAGTCGGATTTCTTCCAGCTGCATTTTTGCCATGAGTTCTTTTTGTTTATCAGTATCTGATAATGTATTTGTACTGTCTTTTCCTTTCTGTTGCTGTATATTATTTTTGTTCAATAGTTCTGCATCAATTTTTCTTTGAGCATCATCCAGATTTTTGATATTTATTTTTCTTCCTGTCAGAACTACTTTGTTTACTGCTTCATCAGAGATTTCTTTTACTCTGTCATTTATTCGCTTTGCCTGTTCATTTATTGTCTCGGTATCAAGAGCATTGCCTGCCTGCAGATGTTTTCCACTAGAGATGGCATTGATAACTCCCTTAACCACAGTATCTACCGATAATGGAAAATCTATTTCTTTTAATTGCTCGACTTTTTTTAATGTATCTGATGTCAACATGATGCCATTTTGTATTATCCACTTGGCATCCTTTAGTACCTCTTCGTTATCCACATTGAGTTCTGCTTCTTCAACAACTCTCTTGACCTGACCTTCTATCTGCTCCCAATTGATCGTATCAGCCTTCTGAGCATAATATCCTGAGCTGTCCTGTGCATAATAACCTCTGCCTGCATTAGTCTGGCCATTGGTACTATGCTCTGCCATATAGATATTTTCAAAAGTCGGCTCCAGCTGGTTTACAGTCATATAGCGCATTGTACTTTCATCAAGCTTTTGTATTTCTGACATTTGATCAAAAATATCTTTTATTCCTTTTGTTATTTCTTTTGTTATAGGAATGTCATTGGCATTAAAGTTGTTCTTTATTGCATTGGCGAGTCCACTATTGCCGGTTATCCTGGTAAGCTGTTCAAGGCTCAGGTCATCATTGTAGCCTTCTATTGTTGTACCTGCCTGCACCAGGACGCTTTTGATCTTATCAAGTATCGTAACTGCTGTTTCCGGATCCAGTTCATTAAAATCAAAGCCTTCTTTTGCTGCTTTTGAATAATCTTCCGGAGACATGGTATTGGCCATAAGGATCTTGTATTTTTCTTCTACAGCCACATTTTCAGAGGCCGCACTTTCCATAATACCTTCTTTGGTCCTGTCAGCCTGCTCGTTATATGCGTCATTATTAAGTTCATTGGAATTAAAGTTAATAGCGTAGGCACTTCCTTTTGCCATGGCTATATCTGGTTTATAAAATGACCCGTTGACCCCGTCCCTGGGGTTCATTTTGGTGTCCAAGCCAGATATTGTCTGAAAATTAATCATATATGCCCTGCCTTGCGCTTTTTTAGAAAAAAAGTAAAAAGAGGTAACGGACATTATCATCCGTCACCTCTTATTTCGGCATAGTAAATTATTATCTTAACCTTTTTTAGTTTTTGTCGTCTTCTTGGCAGTTGGCTTTTTTTCCTTAGTTTCAGGCTTCTTTTCTGATTTTTTTACAGATATTTTAGACCTCTGCTTAACTTCCTCAGGATTATCAAATCTGAAAATCTCAGCACCATATGGCGGCAGGTCAAATTCCAAATAATATGGCTTTTTGTCACATTCGCCTTCTACTGCATTGATGCTGCCAGGGACATGGGTTCCCATTCCGGCATATTTAGTATCAGCACTATCCAAAATATGTGTATATGTTCCTTCAAAAGGTACACCTACTCGGTATCCCTGTCGTTCAATAGGCGTGAAGTTCAGGACAAATAATATATCATCCTTTCCATCCTCTGCACGTCTATAGAAGCTATATATACTTCTATCCTGATCGTCGGCATTGATCCATTCAAATCCGCCCCAATTATTATCTACGCTCCAAAGAGCAGGATACTTGCGATAGATTTCAAGAAGATCTCGTACATAGTCTTTCATTCCTCTGTTGAGATTTTCCTGAAGCAGGAACCAGTCAAGTTCCCTCTTTTCACTCCATTCTCTTTCCTGACCAAATTCCTGGCCCATGAAAAGAAGCTTTTTGCCTGAGTGACCAAACATGTATGCATAACCTACTCTAAGGTTGGCATATTTATCCACCTTATATCCAGGCATCTTTTCTACCATCGAGCATTTCAAATGTACAACTTCATCATGAGATAGTGGAAGTATATAGTTCTCAGCCTCATTATAACTCATGGCAAATGTCATCATATAATGAGCACCTTTTCTAAAGTATGGATCCAGTTTCATGTATTCACAAAAATCGTGCATCCATCCCATATTCCATTTGAAAGTAAATCCAAGTCCATCCTCTTCCGGTCTTGCAGTTACTTTAGGCCATGCTGTTGATTCCTCTGCAATTGTAAGGACATTTGGATATGTTCCTCTTACAACGCTATTAAGGTGCTTGAAGAATTCAATAGCTTCAAGATTCTTATTGTCGCCGTATTTATTTCTTACCCACTGGCCATCTTTTTTGCCATAATCCAAATACAGCATAGATGCCACAGCATCAACTCTAAGTCCATCTACATGGAATTCTTTGATCCAGAAAAGAGCATTGGCTATCAGGAAGTTCCTGATCTCAGGGCTTTCGAGATTAAATATCTTGGTACCCCAGTCAGGATGCTCACCTTTTCTTGGGTCTGGATGCTCAAATAAGCATTCTCCGTCAAATCTGCTAAGAGCAAAATCATCGGTAGCAAAATGAGCCGGTACCCAGTCAAGGATGACTCCCACACCAGCTTTATGAAGTTTATTTACAAGGTACATAAAGTCTTTTGGCTCGCCATATCTGGCTGTTGGTGCATAGTAGCCTGTTACCTGATATCCCCACGATCCGTCATATGGGTGTTCTGCGATACCTATAAGTTCTACATGGGTGTATTTCATTTCCTTGAGATAGTCTACAATCCTGTCTGCAAACTGTCTGTATGAATAGAATCCATCTTCTGTTCCGTCCGGATGCTTCATCCATGATCCAATATGACATTCATATATTGCAATTGGCTGTTTATTAGGATCTTTACCCTTTACAGAATCATACCATTTTTCATCTGACCATTTGAAACCTGAGAGGTCTGTTGTCCTGGAAGCGTTTCCTGGACGAAGCTCTGCGTAATTGGCAAATGGATCAGCCTTATACAATTTTCTACCATCAGGTGTATGGATCAGGTATTTGTATAATTCTCCTGTTCCAACTCCGGGTATAAAAATAGTGTAAATGCCACAGGACTTGCTTCTTGTCATAGGATACATTTCTTCATCCCAGTTATTAAAGCTTCCAATAACATGTACACTTGCTGCATGAGGAGCCCACACAGCGAAGAACATGCCCTTCTTGCCATGTTCTTCTGATGGATGTGCTCCTAATTTTTTATAAATATCATAATGAGTACCCTGCCCAAACAAATACTCATCAGCTTCAGAAATGAAAACTGAATTACCCATAGATGCCCCCTCAATGCATAAAGTCTTTTTCTCGTAATATGATCATATCTTGATCGTCATATCTCTTACCAACAAGTACATCCACAAAATGTCCGATACTTCTCTTGTCTGCGTAATAGATGGCGTCATCAACAATATCTTTTACCTCTGACAATGTAACGTCATGATCAAGTGTCTGACGTTCCTCGATACAGGTATGTAATGCCAATATACCAAGGTTGTCGATTGCGTATTCCCTTTCTAATGCGTACTGTTTTGCATAAGCTACCAAAGACTCGTCATCAAGTGCTTCAATGTCAACTCTTACATTGAAACAATCTTTAAGTGATGGGTTATCTTCAAGGAACTTATCTATATCAGCTCTGTTATCTTCCATTACCACGATGAGGCCCCTGTTCTCATTCTGCAGTGCGTTTTGCAGGTTCTTAACAGTTTCAGGCTTCATATCAGTAGCTCTCTGAATGATGAGTGCACCATTGGAAAGCTTTTCAAGGATTGTGTTCACGCTCTTTTTGTTTAATGAATTAGCTGTTATCTTAGCCACTTTTCCGGAGAAATTAGAGTCTGATACTTGTACAGACTTAATAAGTCCTTTGGCAAGATTCACTGTTCCGGCTCCTTCTTCACCAGTAACGATCGCGTTATTGGTGTACGCTGCCATGCTAAGAGAATCAATGGCTTTGATGATCTGCTTTCTAGACTTACGATGGTGTATGTAAGGTCCAAAAAGTTCTTTTTCCTCAGGAGTCATCGCCCTTACACGTTCATCGATCTCTCTGGATTCTTTATCGCCAGCCTTTTCATGCTTATGTTCTTTTGATGTATTTTTATGATCTTCGTTTTGTGGAGATTTTTTCTTTGTTGCTTTATCTTCACTTTCATCCGAAGGTGTTTCTTTTTTAGTTGTCTCTTCTGAAACAGGTTCTGTATCTTCATCAGCAGCTTTTGATGATTCTTCATTATCTTCTGCTTCATCAGTTTCTTCAGCATCTGAATCCTCAGGAATGTCCTCTTTTGATTCTTCGCTGTCAGCTATATCCTCTGACTCAGCCTCAGATTCATCCTCTGAGTCTTCTGAAGGCATTTCTTCTGTATCATCATCTTCAACGATTTCTTCTGTTTCAGATTCTTCCTGAATGTCCTCATCATCTGGAGTATCTTCATTCATGATCTCTTCAACGATTGAAGCTTCGATTTCTTCTGTTTCACCAGAAACTTCCGGTTTTATGGTTGTTTCAGGTTTGACAACTGAACCTGGCTGAGCATCTTCAAGGTCTTCTTCATCAGAATCTACTACCTTAGTGATAGCTTCATTGAGCATCTCTTCATGGCGCTCTTTAGCCTTTCTTCCGGTAGCCTTGTCTTCTCTTTCCTGCTGAAGTGCATCTGATATTGCTTTTTCAATTCTTTCCTGAAGTCCGGCCTTTGTTTTTTCATCAAAGTCCGCAAACATATCTCCAGTCTCATCAGATACTTTTTTCTTGATTCTATCCAACTGTTGTTTTTGCTGGTCTTTCTTGTACTGTTCCCAGTTGTTCATGAAATCAGCAATACTTATCTGACCAGTGATCTGTTGCTCAACCTGTTTTTCTTCCTGAACAACCATACTGATCTGTCCGTCATAATCTTGTGAAAGAATATTTTCGAAGTGTGTATCTGATTTATATCTGACATTTGGCTTGATAACAGCCCCTGGGACTTCGTCCTGCAGAGGTTCATCAGCAAATGGTACTCTGCTGAATATACTCTGAGTTGCAGGCTCCACATCCTTATTAGGAGAAGCGTATTCTCTACTCTTGCTGGCTGCTCTTACAATTGGATCTTCTTTCTGCAAGGTCTGTTCAAACTCTGTGGTCATACTAGCAGCAATCTTTTCAGGCTCCTGCTCCTGTGTATTAAAGAACACTTCCTGCATATCAGGTTGTGCAGTATCTCCCGCCAGATTCATTGCAGAAGAATAATTAGAAGAATCGTCTTCTCCAATTACTTCTTTAAGGCTCTCAGCAAGGGCTGCCTGGAGATTGATGGTATTGAAGTTGCCTACATCTACCGGCTTTATTTCAATATCATTGTCTGTATTTACCTGTCCATATATCTTGGTCTCATCAGTAACAGGTGTATCCTGATAATATACTGGCTGTTCAGATTGCTGATCATATTGATCATTGTATTGCTCATTGTACTGAGGCTCATACTGTTGCTGATTGTATTGCGGTTCATACTGCTGAGTATACTGATCACTGTATTGATTACTGTACTGATCACCATACTGTTCATTGTACTGTGTATTATATTGATCATTATAGCTATTGGCAGCATAAGCATTTGGATCATATGCCATCTGGCTCTGATCCTGGTACTGCTGCGCATTATAGGCCATCTGTTGTTCATCTGCATACTGCTGACCATACTGTGGCTGAGCTGCCTGACCGGTATAATAAGGATCGATAGGCGGGATCTCTTTTGTAGGCTGTTTTACCTGAGCAGATTCCCTTGTCATATCATCATTTTCTTCAAGAACAGATTCTGTCACTGAACTTGTAAGGCCACTCTTGCATCTTGTGTATCTGTCTTGTTGTTCTGGAGAAAGAGGCTCATGTAATGCCTTTAATTCAAGGGCTTTCATTACATATCTTCCCTCGCCAAACCACAAAAACATCTCATCGCACTCTTCTACACATTCTGTAGTAAGTCCGACTCTATGGTAGAGGTATGCCAGTTCATAGGCCCATTTTTCCGTATAGTCGTGTTTTTTGAGCTCTTCAAGAACAGCTATACGTTCCTCAAGACTTACATCCTGAGCTTCATATAGCTTATATTGCAATATATATCTTGCTGTATCTCTTGGTGCTATTCTTACAAATTCTTTGTAATATTCGACAGCTTGTACGAACTCGCCCATCTTTATAGATAGTTCGCACAACGAATAGACTATGGCTCTGCTGGCCGGTGAACGGTCATAAGCCAATAATAGAATATCTTTACTCTCTTCAAATCTTCTGTTTATCTTATATAAGTCACTAACAGTGCAGAGCATTTTGCCGCTCTTTACTCTTTTCCAGTCGATAGTATCTGCAATTTCGACTGCTTCCGCGTATCTTCCTTCCCCAATGAGCGATCTTATAGCGTCCGCACGTACTTTATATTCATACTTATCCAAAATATCCCCACCTCTTTGGTGCATTTATATCAAATTCATATTCTTGTGATTAGTTTATCATACGCATATAGCGATGTCAAAACGCCTAGCGGCCTATTGGCTTGATTTTACTGCATTTTTAGCCTTTTTAATGTATCAGAAAGTGTTGCAAATTGTTCTAATGATAATGCCTCTCCTCTTACTGTCGGTTGAAGTCCCATCTGCTGGAGAGCACTCTGAATATCAGCCTTGGAAAACTCTCCAAGAGTCGATATGCTATTAACCATAGTCTTTCTGCGCTGATTAAAAGCTGCTCTTATGATTCTGAACATCAGGTCTTCATCATCTGTTTTTACAGGCATATCCTTATAACATTCAAGATGTATGACTTCTGAACTTACTCCAGGCTGAGGTATAAAGCTTGACGGCGGTACAGTCATAACTTTGGAAGGCTTGGAATAGTATTGTACTGCCAATGAAAGAGCACCATAATCTTTATTTCCAGGTGTGCTCTCCATTCTATCCGCCACTTCCTTCTGGATCATAACAGTAATGCTGTCTATAGGAAGATGCTCTTCAAACAGACGCATGATGATTGGTGTTGTAATATAATATGGAAGATTAGCTACTACTTTAATTGGTCTTCCACCATTATGTTCTCTTACAACCTTTTCAATATCTACTTTTAAGATATCTTCGTTAATGATAGTGATATTGTTATATTCAGAAAGTGTATCGTTTAAGATTGGTATCAGCGCCTTGTCTATCTCAATAGAAACAACTTCTCTTGCACTTTCAGCCAGGTATTGAGTCATTGTACCTATTCCAGGTCCTACTTCAAGCACGCAATCATCTTTTGTGATGCCTGCTGCCTCAACTATGCCCTCAAGTACATCGCTATCTATCAAAAAGTTCTGTCCAAACTTTTTCTGAATGCTTAAGTTATATTTTTTTACAACTTCGAGAGTTGATTTGGAGTTTCCAAGATATGCCATATTTACCTCAATTTATTTAAAAATTAAAAATGCCATATTTATCTTACCACAGATACAATTATTTTTTTATTCTATAAAAGTCTTGAGCATTTTTTTCTGTGATGCTAATGACATCTTCTCTATCCATATTTTTTAGCTCGGCAATTTTATCTACCACGTACTCTAGATTTAAGGATGAATTTCTTTTTCCTCTATTTGGTTCTGGAGCAAGGTATGGACAATCTGTTTCCAGCAAAATATTCTCAATTGGAGCATATTCTACTACTTCTTTTAATTTTTTGGCATTTTTGAAGGTGACAACTCCTCCAACGCCAAGATAATAGCCCATATTCAGATATTCTCTTGCCATCTCTTTGGAATATGAAAAGCAGTGAATGTCCACTGTCTTAGGCGGAAGCTGCGCCATTTTGATCATATTGAGAGTATCTTCTGCAGCATCTCTGGAATGGATCACTACAGGCATATCTGTTTCTTTTGCCAGTTCCAGCTGTTTTTCAAACCACTTTTTTTGGATATCATGGTCTGGTTCCGGCCAATAGTAATCGAGACCTATTTCTCCTATAGCTACTATCTTAGGATTTTTGAGCTGTTGCCTGATCCAATCAAAGTCATCCTCTGTCATGTCTTTGCATTCACTAGGGTGTATTCCAAGGGTACCATATAAAAATGGATATTTATCTATAAGCTCAATTATTTGATGGCAACTATCTATTGTTGATGCAGCATCTACAACAGTACCTACTCCTGCATCTGCAAGGCTCTTTAGAAGCTCATCTCTATCCTCATCAAATTTTTCATCATCATAATGCGCATGTGTATCAAATATCATTATTGTTTTCCTCGCTTTTTCTAGTAAGCATATTTTAACTTAATTCTTAGATTCTTGTCATTTTATTCCTTTATTTTGGTATTTTGTTTTGACAGATATAACTTTTTCAAAATTTTTATACCTTGAAACGCTGTATTTTCAAGGCTTTTAAGATTTTATATTATTTTTTTCAATTTTTTTCAAAAAAACACTTGCATTAAAGTCTAGTTAGTAGTAATATATCACTTGTCGCTGAGAGCGAAACAAATAAATAATAAATGCGCTGCTAGCTCAGTTGGTAGAGCACCTGACTCTTAATCAGGTTGTCCAGGGTTCGAGACCCTGGCAGCGCACGCCGAGTACTGTTTTCGTAGCAAAGCTATGGGGATGGTACTTTTTTTGTGTTGAATTTTCTTTGGTATCTATACGATCACCATGCAAAGAGAAAAGCCTATGCCATCAGTTGATATTTTTACTTTATCAATCGATGGTATAGGCTTTTTTACATCTTTTTATTTGATTTTCTTTAAGCTCTTTTTTCTTCTACATCATTATTTGTTTTTGGAATATGCTCAAAGGCTGCAAGCTCCGGATGTTCTCTCTTTTCCTTGGAATAATTCTCATAAGCTGGCTTCTTATGCTTTTGACTTGCCCAGATCTTATCTGCAACAGGTCCCCATTCTTTTGCATATTCATCGCATTTTGCACATAAATGATCAACATCTTCAGGACTTTCCTGATTAGTTTGATGTGCCCCTGTCTTTTTTACAATATCTCTTAGAATCTCCGGATTCTCAAGCATAGGACATGGACGAAGGTGGTTTCTGTTAAATGGTTGTCCTTCATGATATGCCATGAATAATGGGCTCTGGAGCATCTCCAGGATTGAGTTATCATGTATATTTGTATTAGAGAAGTGGATAAATACGCATGGTTCAGCATCTCCATTGGAATTGATATGGAAGTAGTTTCTACCTCCTGCAATACATCCGCCTACTGCTTCTCCATCATTTTGGAAATCCATTGGGAAGAATTCAATATCTGACTTTGGAGAACGTACTTCTCGTATCCTGTTAATAATATACTTTCTCTGTTCTACTGTTGGCATAAGTTCTGGTGCTGCATTGTTTCCTACAGGCATTAGGTGGAAGTAGAATCCAAATCTGGCGCCTTTTTTCTCCAGAAGATGGAAGAAATCATCGCTAGTTACAGCTTCAATATTGGCTCTTGTATAGCATATTGAAGTACCAAATATTATTCCATGTGCCTTTAGCCTATCCATTGCTGTCATTACTGCCTGATAGTGACCGTCACCACGTCTTGAATCGTTTGTCTCAGGTGTGCCTTCGATAGACAGCATGAATGTAATATTACCTAACTGCCTTACTCTTTCACATAATTCATCTGTTATGAGTGTAGAATTGGAATATAAACCGAAGAAACAATCATTATGCTTTTCTGCCAGCTTGAATATCTCATTCATACGAGTTGTAGGTTCTCCGCCAGTCATCATATAAAGGTAGACGCCAAGTTCTTTACCCTGAGTCACGATCTTATCCATATCTTCAAATGTAAGGTTGGATTTATGTCCATATGTTCCTGACCAGCAGCCTACACAATGCATATTGCAAGCCATTGTAGGGTCGAATAATATGAGCCATGGGATATTGCAATTATACTTTTCCCTGTTCGCTCTTATTGTCTTAGTTCCTCTAAAAAATGCTTCATATCCAAGATTAAGTAACAGTTTCTTGGCATAAGTGGGATCTGTCTCATCAATGACTTTATTCAAAAACTTAACCCATCTGTTGTTTGGGTCCTGAAAAGCCTTCCTTACTGCTTCTACATTTTTCTTATCAGAGCCGTCACCCATGAATTTTTCGTATTGATCTACTAATTTAAGGTAGGTTTTTGTTCTATCCTCAGCTTTATCAATGTGGTCATAAAAATGGTCAATCAATAACTTGAAGGCCTGTCTTTGTGCCGCATGTGACATCTTTTCAATTGTTCCTGCCATGAAATTTCCTCCTTTTTTCCAATCCCCTTACAATTATCATTGTATCCTTCATTTTTTTATGATTCATTGGTCAAAAAATTTGTTTCGTCGCATTTTTGGACAAACTCATTTTTCTGTCCATTTTTTTGGCATTTGTAATGAAATAACATTGTACTGTAATATCAATCTAAGTAATTATATTTTTGGAGTTAACGTGAATACAAAAGATATAACAAGATTAATGATAAACACCGCTGTTGACCGCGGATTAAAGGAAATGACAGATGACCCTAAAAGAGCCTTAAGAAAGCTTGTAGACATGGGTTCCGAATTCTCTACAGGAAGATTTCAACCTGAAATATTCAGTATTATAACTAATATTTTGGAAAATGAAGATAGTCCATATTATAAACTGATAAGGGATTTCCTTTTTAATACTGACTTTAACTGCGTAAAAACTTTTGGTATCAATATCGGCTATGAAAGCTGGACCTACAATGCAAGAATCCTCCGCCAAAAGGCTGAAGATCTTAAATTTAGTATTCCATGGGTTCTTGGTTTTTCTTATGATTCCAGTGCTGCAACAAAAAATGCAATGACTGTCGACAGAATCTCCAGTGTTATTAATGATGCCAGAAATCTTGGAATAAACACTTTTGCAATTAAAGAAGAATCTGATTTTTCGCCGGATACAGCAATATATGATATTTTCTTAAAAAATGAATATTCTGCTTTCTTCTATATCCTAAAAGATGCGCAGATAACAGCTCATCAGGCTTCGCTACTAAAAAAAGCGGCAAATGTCATTTTGCTGATAAATGCTGACGCGTCATATGCAAAAGAAACCTGTGATATGCTTTATGATTCCGGTGTATTTTATGCTATTTATAAATACTACACAGATACTGATATATCCAATTTGTCTGATCCTGACTTCTACGCTCCTCTTCTTGACTTCAAGAGTAGCATGATCTTTATGACTTCATCAAATAGTTGTTATAAAGATGGTGGACCTGTCATAAAGGATTTCAGATTCCATACTAATGTTCCTGCTATTATTTGGGATTATTATTACGATGCTATGCTGGTCAATGAGATTCTATGTGATACAAAGTGCATGCTACACTTTGATAAAAACGGTAATGTTTATTGTCCAGAAAAAACCAAGTTTAATATTTTGAACGATGGTAACGATATCCTGCATATCTTATCTGAAACTATGCCTAAACTTTAAACAGATGGAAGAATCACCGGGACGTATCAAATAAACTCCTTTTGCACAATGAGTCAATTTGATACGTCCCCGGTGACTCAAAAAAAGTTGCCGGCACAAATACCGACAACTTTTATTTTTCATCTTCTATGATCTTGGTTGCAATGCAAACACTGATCTTTTTTAAATTATTGACAAATTCTTCAGGTGTAAGTCTCATACCTTCTGTAAGCCACCTCATGATAGCTTGCAGAAATGCATCTCCAAAAAATTGAACAAAGAAATCTTGAAACTGTTCTTCTTTATACAAATCTTCTATGAAGAAGTTGCTTATAGGCGCGATGGTTTCCAGCACATAGTCATGGAAACTATTTTGACCTTTTATCTTTAGAGCCTCGCCATAGAATTCTTTGTCTTTATAAAACCTATTACAGATATCCTCTATCAGATCCCAACCATTTGAGTAGGATGAAAGATCCATCTTTCCAATAAAATCCACATAAAAGATCCAATTTACCAGATCATACTTGTCTTTGAAATGATAGTAAAAACTTTTTCTATTCATTCCACAGGCATCGCAGATATCAGAAATGCTGATCTTTTCAAAAGGCTTTTCCTTCATCAGTTGTTTTAATGCTGTGGCTAAGGCATTCTTCGTTATATTTGAATCTGCCATAGTTATCACCTCAAGATGTCTTTTTATTTCTGAGATTTACCCGGATCAGCGAGAATCTCCTTCATAGTACGCCAGCCAAGAACTGCACATTTAACTCTTGCAGGCATATGTGAAATATCTTTTAGAGCTGCTGAATCATCTAATATCTCAAGCTCATCATCATCTTTTACTTCACCCTTGATCATTCCCATGAACAGATCAGAGCGCTTCATTGCTTCTTCTGTAGTAAGTCCAGTAATATTATCAAGCATCATATCAACAGACGCCTGAGATATTGCACATCCGCTTCCGCTGAACATACCGTCTATAATAACGCCATTATCATCAAGTTTTAACTGAAGTGTAATATCATCACCACAACTAGGATTGACTCCTCTGAGCACTAGACTTGGATCTGCCATTTCACCCTTGTGCTCTGGTCTTAAATTGTGTTCATTAACTATTTCTCTGTATAAATCCTTAAGCTCCATAACCCATAACCTTTCTAACATTAGAGAGCTTTTCTAAAAAGCGTTCTACTTCATCTTGTGTATTGTAAAAATACAGACTGGCTCTTGCAGTTGAGCCTGCACCAATAAACTGCATAAGTGGCTGCGCACAATGATGTCCGGCTCTTACACATACATGATCTTCATTAAGTACTGAAGAAATATCATGAGGGTGAACACCGTCCATTGTAAATGTAACAATTCCACAATGCTTTGCAGGATCTTCTGATCCATATACTTTAATATACGGCATTTTTTTCAATCCGTCCATCAGCTGGGCAGTAAGCTCTTTTTCATGGGCAGAGATGTTGTCCATTCCAATATTCTGTATATATCTGATCGCAGCCTTTAATCCAACAGCTCCAGCCGCATTTACTGTACCAGCTTCAAACTTATGTGGTATTTCTGCCCAGGTTGCATCTTCTCTTGTAACATACTCGATCATCTCGCCCCCTGTCAGAAATGGAGGCATCTTCTCAAGAAGCTCATATCTTCCATAGAGTGCTCCTATTCCCATAGGTCCTAGAAGCTTATGACCCGATAATGCAAAAAAGTCTGCGCCAAGTGCTTTTACATCAACACTCATATGTGGTGTAGACTGTGCACCATCTACTATTACAACTGCTCCTTTTGAATGGGCATAATCTGCAATCGCTCTTACAGGATTAGTGATTCCAAGAACATTAGAAACATGTCCTACGGAAACAATCTTAGTTCTATCAGTAATCTTACTCTTATATTCCTCTTCAGTAATAGTTCCATCTTCCAATGGCTCCATGAATACAAGCTTTGCACCTTTTTCTCTGGCAACCTTCTGCCATGGAAGGATATTACTGTGATGCTCCATTACTGTGATAACGATCTCATCACCAGCAGAAATATTACTCATACCATAAGTATATGCTACAAGATTAAGTGATTCTGTAGTATTACGGGTAAAAATGATTTCTTCAGGTCTGTCTGCGCCAATAAACTGGGAAACTACTTCTCTTGCAGATTCGTATTCTTCTGTTGCTGCAACACTCCAGTCATATAACCCACGAAGAGGGTTAGCATTGGAATTTTCGTAAAAATCTTTGATTGCATCAACAACCTGTGTAGGTCTCTGCGTAGTAGCAGCATTATCAAAATATATATAATCTCCCTTTTGCAAAATAGGGAAATCTTTTCTAAAATCTGCAAGATTGATAGCCATAGTAGACTCCTTAATTATGTATTGCTTCAAGCATTCATATTCTGTACAAAATATTGCATTTTACCGGCAGTAGCTCCATCCGGTATCATCTTTACAAGACTTTCAAGTCTTGCTCTGACCATAAGCTTTTTGGCCTCTTCGTCATCGATTCCTCTAGAATTCATGTAAAACAGAACATCTTCTGAAAGCTGTCCAATAGTAGCTCCATGCGTACCATCGACATCCTCTTCCTGACATAAGATGATCGGCATAGAACGGTTAACTACTTCTGGTGTCAAAAGAAGTGTATCTTCCTGTTCGTTACCCTTTGCACCTGAACATCCGCTCTTAAAATCAAGAGTATCTCTGAATACTTTCTGTGCTGAACCTTCAAGTACTCCTCTGAAGTACATATCAGACACAGTCTTTTTGCCTCTATGCTCAGCGATGTAATTCATATCGTATTGCTGCTCGCCCACGCACAGATATCCTGTATTATCAAGGAAGGATGCTTCTTTTCCAAATAATGTGATATGTACACCATTCCAGTTCTTGATGGCACCAAGTTCTATCTGAACAATTTCAACTTTTCCATTGTCATCTACAACTCCGCCAAAATCATCAAAGTGTAGGAACTTGTTTCCAAGCTTCTGTATCTTGAATAATTTTAATTTAGCATTTTTTTCAACAAGTACTTTAGTACTTACTCCCTGAAATCCTGCTGCCTCTTCATCTGATTCATAGAACATTACTACTGTAAGCTCTGAATTTTCCTTCAGGTGAATGATCTGTCTTGAAAGACTTCCATCTCCATCTGACAATTCATAATGTAGAACAAGAGGTTCGTCAATTTTTACATCTTCTGCAACGTAGTAAACATCTGATCTAACCCCAGCCTTATCCAGCAGCTCATCTACTTCGATACCCATTCCGGTTCTTGTAGACTGGTTGTCATTTCTATATGACTGGTCACCATTTGGCTTTGGCAGACCTTCATCTGCTTTGAGCATTTTTTCTCTATAGCAGGCAAAAATGCTCTCTGCTTCTTCAGTGTCCACACCTGTCCTGATATCCACACCTTGAGGTAATCTCTCAGGATCAGGAGTACCTACGCTTGTTATATCTATTCCATTTTCATTAATGCTACTGCCATTTAACTGCAGCTTATTATATGTAAGTGCAGGAATGACATTAACTTTTAAATTCAGATCCATAACTGTCTCCATCTATATCAGCCGTTTCCACTCATTTCCAGCTTGATCAAATTGTTCATCTCTACTGCATATTCAAGAGGAAGCTCTTTTGAAACAGGATCAGCAAAACCACTGACTATCATTGCTCTTGCATCTGCTTCGCTAAGTCCTCTGGACATAAGATAAAATACAGCTTCGTCACTGATACGACCAATCTTGGCTTCATGACCTACATCTGCATCATTAGTTCTGATATCCATTCCCGGAACAGTATCTGATCTTGAAATGGAGTCAAGCATCAGAGAATCACAGGAAACTGAAGCCTTGGCTCTTTTAGCTGTAGGCTGTATCACAACGCTGCTTCGATATGTTCCGATACCGCCATCTTTAGAAATAGATTTGGTTGTTATGACTGATGTAGTATCCGCTCCCTGATGAACAACTTTGGCTCCGGTATCAAGGTTCTGACCCTTGCCGGCAAAAGTTATACCTGTATATTCCATCTTGGAACGCTCACCCTTAAGTATAGTCATTGGATAGAGGTATCCTGTATGTGATCCAAAAGAACCAGATACCCATTCCATAACACCGCCCTCTTCTACAATGGCACGCTTAGTATTGAGGTTATACATATTTTTGGACCAGTTCTCTATAGTTGAATAACGAAGTCTGGCATTCTTGGCAACAAACAATTCTACGCAGCCTGCGTGAAGATTGGCTACGTTATATTTTGGTGCTGAGCAGCCTTCAATGAAATGAAGATCTGCGCCTTCATCAACTATGATAAGTGTGTGCTCAAACTGTCCTGCTCCTGCTGCATTCAATCTAAAATATGACTGCAGTGGAATTTCAACCTTTACATTCTTTGGTACATATACAAATGAACCACCAGACCAAACTGCACCATGCAATGCTGCAAATTTGTGGTTTGTTGGAGGAACAAGCTTCATGAAATGCTCTTTGATCATGTCGGCATATTCACCTCTAAGAGCACTTTCAATATCTGTATAAATAACGCCCTGAGCTGCAACCTCATCTTTTACATTGTGGTATACAAGCTCTGAGTCATACTGCGCACCAACACCTGCAAGGGATTCTCTTTCTGCCTGAGGTATTCCAAGTCTTTCAAAAGTGTTCTTGATATCTTCAGGTACATCTTCCCAATTACCCTTCATATCAGACTTGTGACGCACGTATGTGGCTATTTTGTCCATATCAAGTCCATCAATATCTGGACCCCACTCCGGCATTTTCAGTTCATTATATATTTTCAGACACTTTAATCTGAACTCGAGCATCCATTCAGGATCATTTTTTTCTTCAGATACGTGTCTGACTATATCTTCAGTCAGGCCTTCCTTTTCACGATAAAAGTCCTGATCTGTTTCTATGTCCTTGATGTCATAGACGCTACGATCAACGTCTACAACAACATTCTTGTTATCTTCCATAAAACTATCCTCTATGCAATCATCATGCTCTTTCAAAGCGCTCGAAACCATGCTCATTGATATCATCAACCAATGAACCATCACCAGTATGGACAATCTGTCCCTTTACAAGCACGTGAGTGTAATCTACATGAAGTGACTCAAGTATCTTGGTGCTATGAGTTATGATAAGAAGAGCTCCATCTTTTTTCTTCTGATACTCTTCGATTCCTTTTGAAACTGTTCTGACAGCATCAACGTCAAGACCAGAGTCTGTCTCATCAAGAATAACAAGCTTTGGCTCAAGCATGAGCATCTGAAGGATCTCAGCCTTTTTCTTTTCACCACCGGAAAAACCAACATTTAAATCTCTGTCAGCATAAGCTGTATCCATTGATAAAAGTTCCATTGCCTGATTTAAGTCCTTTTTGAACTTAAGGATCTTAACTGGTGCACCAGTCTGCTCATGATATGCATTTCTTATAAAACCACCAAGAGAAATACCAGGAACTTCTATTGGGTTCTGGAAAGAGAGGAACATTCCCGCCTTGGCTCTCTTGTCTGTAGCTTCATTTGTAATATCCTGACCGTTGAAAATGATGCTTCCTTCAGTTACACAATAATGTGGATTGCCCATCAGTGAATAACCAAGAGTAGACTTACCTGCACCATTTGGTCCCATGAGTACATGAGTCTCACCTGCTCCGATATTAAGGTTTATTCCATGCAGGATCTCTAATTCATTATCAATTGATACTGTAAGATTTTTTACCTGCAATAAAGATTGTTCTGACATGATATATCCTTTCTAATAATGAAACCAAATCTAATTAATTACCCTTTATACAACAAAAGACGCTGCTATTTATTCTTTTCCTACATACTTAGTAGGAATTATCATAGCACCGTTATCCCCTCAATACAATAAAATTTTTAAAAATCTATTTTTTGTAAAAACAAACAACACGGTCTAGTTTATCATTTATAGCACTACCATGCAAGAAGAGACATGATTACGGCTCCCTACTGCCATCATGTCTCTTCTGCCATACATATTTCTATGCTTGTGCTTAATCTTCCGACAACTGTCCATCAATTATATGAACAATTCTCGTTGCTGCCTGGGCTACTGTAAGATCATGAGTGATCATTACTACAGTATGCCCCATATCATTTAACTGTTTGAACAGTGCCAGAACGTCTTTACCGCTTTGTCTATCCAAAGCTCCAGTCGGTTCATCCGCAAGTAGTATCGCCGGTTCTCCAACCAACGCTCTTGCTATTGATACCCTCTGCTTCTGTCCACCGGACAGCTCAGAAGGTTTATGATGTATTCTGTGATCTATTCCCAGAAGCTTGATCGTTTCCATACATTTAGCTTCTGCTTCTGCTGTAGTCATGCCTCTGACAACCAGTGGCATGATGATGTTTTGCAAAATGTTATAAGTCGGGATCAGCTGGTAGTTCTGAAATATAAATCCGATTTCTTTATTTCTGATATCTCCCAGGTCTTCCTCTTCCATGGTATGTATAGCCTGTCCATCAAGGTAATACTCTCCTGAATCACAGATATCCATACATCCTATGATGTTCATCAGCGTTGTTTTACCTGAACCTGATGGTCCAAGGATTGCCACAAATTCGCCTTCTTCAACGTTGAAATTTATATTTTTAAGTATCTGAACCTTTTCTTCACCAACCGTAAAACCTTTACATATGTTTACCATCTTGATCATTGACATAAAGCTTTTCTCCAATCATTCTATTATCCAAACTTTATCAATAATATCTGTGCCTTCTTCTAAAGCAATCGCCAGAACGTTTCCGGTTGATATGCTTGAAAATGTTGCAGATGTACCAAGTTTAGTTATGACAACTGTCCCCACAGGTATCTGATACTGGGTACTTCCTCCTGTCTCCGCATAAGAGGAGCCAGAATCTGATCTTCCTGCCTTCATTCCAGAAGACTTCATATCTGTTTTTTCAGCTGATTCCTCTGCAGATGACGTTGTTTCCTGTAATATATCAACTGTGATATTATTTCCTGCAACAAGAGTAACAGATGCATACACTAATTCCTGACCATCTGAAACAGCTACGATCGCCTCTGAATTTTCTGCCGCCTTTTTCTGCTGGTAATATTTATAGCCCAAAAACCCTGATGCAGATAAAATAACGATTATAACAAGTGAGATTATCAGTCTTTTTTTCCTTTTTTGGGCACGCTGCAATTTCTTTTCTTTATATTCAAGGGCTCTTGCCTGGATCTTTCTATCTTCTTCAAGCTCCTTGGCAAGCTCCGGATCAGCCTCGAATATCTTATCCGAGGCAATATCTCCAAGAGCTACATCTTCGCTTATCATTGCCTTTTTCTCAGCAGAAGTTTCCCTTTTCTTTTTTTCTGTTATTTTCGTTCCGTTATTATTTTCTTGTGACTGTCCCATTTTCTCATCCTTTATCACAATTTATAGTTAATAGCGTGTTATTCCTGATTAAGTGCTACAACAGGAATGAGTCTTGATGCCTTATATGCCGGGTAGAATCCAAACAGCGTACCTGTAAGGACGCCAAATACAAGAGATAACACAGCTCCACCTATTGACAGCGACACTCTCATGCTAAAGCTCTCCAATATAGGCGTTATTCCAAGGGCACAGATTATTCCGACTATGGATCCTATAAAACTCATGCAGCTGGCTTCTAACAGGAATTCAAACAAAATATCTTTTCTGCTGCAGCCTATAGCCTTTAATATACCTATCTCATTGGTTCTTTCTTTGACAGATACAAACAGAACGTTCATGATTCCGATACCACCAACTACAAATACGATAGCTGCCATTGCAATGAGTAGTAATGTAAGGGTTCTGTTAGACTGATTAGCAGCTTCCATCTTGGTTCCAGCATCAGAGATGGTAAACTCTGCATTTGGATATGACTCTGATAAAACCTGCTCTATATAAGTCTTGATCGTATCTACTTCATCTGTATCTTCAGCTACAACAGTGATCGTTGGACTTACATTACTACCTGTCAGATACTTGATACCTGTTTCATAAGGAACAAATATTGCTGTATCCGGGCTTATTCCTGAGGCAACGCTTCCTATCTCTTCTATTACACCAATAACTTTATATGGTCTGTCATCGATGTAGACTGTCTCATCATAAGCATCATATACACTTCCAAATATCTCTTTTGCTACGTCATATCCCAATACGCAATACTTATTTTTGTAGGTATCATCATCCTCTGAAAAAAATTCACCAATAGCCATCTCTAGGTTGGACATGGTTGCATAGTTGTATTTGACACCTGCTATTGTATAGCTTGTACTTTCATCAAGTTCACCACCATCTACTGTTGAGGTGGTTGAAAAAGACATTGTGGCATCGCTGATACCCGGAACAAATGTAACAAGGTCATCCATATCATCAGCTGTCAATGTGACTGTTTCCTGGCCGGCTCTCTGGCTGCTGCCCATGCCTCCCATTCCTCCGCCTCCAGGCATCTGACCACCGCCACCGCCCATGCTACCCATTCCTCCACCAAAGCCGCTCTGCTCTGATGTTGAGCTGGATGAATCATAGGTAATGTCGATCGCACCTGCATTCAGATTTTTGAACTGCTCTGCTACTTCTTCTCGGCCACCGGTACCAATTGCTATTACCAGCATGATAGTTGCTGCACCAACTACGATACCAAAACTGGTAAGTAGTACCTTGGACTTATTCTGGGATAAATTTAGCCATACTAATTTAAAAATCTCTGATAATCTCAATTGCTATCCACCTGACTTTCTATAACTACTATGTCTCCTTCACTAAGTCCTTCTACTACCTGTACGTATGTACCATCTGAGAAACCTGTAGTAATTTCTTTAGTTACTATATTTCCATTTTCTTTTACTTTGACATATGAGACGCCGTCTTCTCTTGTTACTGCCCTATTTGAAATATAAAGAACTTCTTCTACATCTTCTGTTATGAATGTAACTTCTGCTGTCATACCATCGTAGAGCTCAGTCATATCACCGGATAATGTAACAGTTACTGCATATGTAGTCTCTCCGGTACTACTGTTATAAGTAGCATCGCCTATGTCGGTTACTGTTGCATCGAAAGTCACATCCGGGAATGCGCTTACATTTACTTTGGCTTCTGAACCAAGTGTTGTCTGAGCTATATCATCTTCACTTACATCCACAGTTACAGTTACATCATCATAATCATTTACTGTTATGATCTCTGAATCAGAATAAAGCTCATCTCCTGCCGCTATTGACAGAGAAGAAATTACACCACTATACGCTGCTATGATTTCGTTATCTACAATGTATGTGTTGAACTCATCCAGTTTTTCCTGTGCCTCTTCGAGATCATCGAGGGCCTGCTGGGTAGTAAGTGCGCTTTGAAGAAGTGTTACTTCTTTATATTCATCTGCATTGTTGTAATAGAGCATTTCTTTTTCATAAGTTGCCTGTGCCTCTATTACTCCAAGGTCATATGCCTTCTGCGCAGATATAAGCGCTATTTCAAGTTCCTTGATCTTGGTCTCCTGCTCCTCTATCTGAGTCTCAAGGCTCTCTATCTCATCCTCAAGAGCCTCCACATTGTCCTGTGCATCTTCTCTTGCTTCTTCTGCAGTAAGCCAGCCATACATCTCTGTATACTTATCAATGTTATTGGCAGTATATTCAGCATTTTCCAATACTTTCTGATATATAGGCAGATTGGTCTGATCTTCTTCAAGCTGCTCTGTCAGTTCTGTAAGTTCTTCCTGCGCATCTGTAAGATCATCCTGTGCTGAATCAACTGCATTTTGCAGGTTTAAAACCGTTGCATCATATTCGCTTTGCGCATAGTCTCCATATAATACGTTGATGGCATAGGATGCTTCAGCGCTCTGATCAGTCAATGTCTGATCGGCAACTGTCTGATCATACGTATTCTGAGCATCTGCAACGTCTGCCTCTAGTTCTGCCTTGATACTTGTTACGCTATCTTCTGTAAGTCTTGCGATCGCTTCACCTTCAGTTACTTCCTGACCAACACTTACATATACAGCTTCGACATCCAGTACTCGATCATCTTCATCATCAGACGATGTTGTTGTACTCTGAGTCTGTCCACCCATCTGTCCCATGCCGCCCCAGGAAAAATCGCCTTCTCCTGAGTAAGCACTTATATCTATATCCAGCGTTTGTGTGGAAGTTCCTATTGTTATTGTTCCTTCAGCCGTTATACCAACTGTAAGAGCTCCATAGGCAACTGTTTCTTCCTTATAAGTAGAAACGCTGCTGCCGGAACTACTATTGACCGCACATACAACTATGATCAGGATCATCAGTACTGCAACTGCAGAATATACTATTGCCGCTATCTTCTTATTGTTTATTGTCCATTTTTTCAGAGAATCTATCTTTTTTCGGAAAAAATCTTTTTTTGATTCCATGTCATCCTCTTTCTTTCCTAGAAATGCAATAATCTATCAGTTTCCTCCCGGGCCTCCACCACTTGGCATTCCACCACCTGAAGGCATTGAATCTCCTGAAGGCATACCTCCTCCTGATGGCATTCCTGATTCTCCGCTTCCTGTCTCTGTCTGAGTATTGTCACCACCAGATGAATCCTGACTTGCATCGGAAGTATCTTTGAGTTCACTCACGCTGCTTGAAGAACTGATCTTGCTTGCGATATAAATAGTGTCTCCTTCGTTAAGTCCGCTTGTTATCTCTATTTCTGATCCATTAGTAAATCCAACTTCTACAGGCACTAATGTATACTCTCCATTAACAAGCTGATATACATATGCATCATCTCCGTCGTATACAATTGCCTGGTCAGATACATATAAAACATCTGATACAGAATCAGACACGAATGTTACATCTGCTGTCATTCCTCCGTATAGAGCCGTTGTATCTCCAAGAATATCTATTGTCACAGTATATGAGACTGTTGTTGAATGATTGTCACTGGCTGTAGTTGTAATAGCTGATACACTGCCTTCGTATGTTTCATCCTCATATGCTGAAAAAACAATATCTACAGAATCTCCGACTTTGATCGTAGATATATCTTCTTCTGATACATCTATCGATACTGAATAATCATCTGATTCAGTATAAGTAACCATTGCTCCTGTTGTAGTAAGTTCATCTCCCGCTTCATAGTTAACCGCCGTCACCAGACCTGATCCATTCGAATATATGATTCCATCATCACCAACAAAAGCATTGAATTCATCCAGAGCTGCCTGTGCTTCATCAAGTGCAGTCTGTGCTTCTGTTACCGCTTCTTCCAATGAGCTTACGGAGTATGAATAAACATCTCCTGACAGCTCTCCATTTAACACTGATGAATCATATGTATTTTGAGCTTCCTGCTGTTTGACCAGCAGTTCTGCCTGAGCCTTGGCTATCGCTTCATTGTCTGTCTCTATCTGTTCCTGGTCTGTATCAATTATGTCCTGATAACCTTCCATTTCCTCTACTATGCTGTCATACGCACTTTGTGCTGTATTAAGATCAGCAAGATTAGAGGTATAGGCTCCAAAATTTGATACGTCTGTATCATTAAATACATTTTGTGCTGCTACCAGTTCGAGTCTTGCTTCTTCCAATGATTCCAGAAGATCTTCGTCCACCAGTTTTTCCTGATACTTCTGGATCTCTGCTGTCAAAGCTTCAATATCTCCCTGATATGCAGTGATTGTTGCTTCAAGTTCTGCAATTGTCGCATTATACAGAGTAGCTGCATTAGCCGCTGTCACATTGGTCTCAGTCTGTGTGTTAGATGCTTCCAATGCTCCAGTACTATAGGCTTCCTGTGCTTCTGCAAGTGCTATAGTCGCATCTGTCTGATTAGAGGTAAGGATTCGTTTAACAGATTCTACGCTTTCATCTGTCAGCTTAAATAATGCTTCTCCTTCGGTTATCCTCTGTCCCTGTGCGACGTAGACTTCTTCTATTTCAAGATATTTACTGCTCTCGTCATCATCATCATCATCGTCATCGTCGTCGTCATCATCTTCATCATCATCTGTTTCAATTACCAGATCATAATCAAGTTCCGATATTGCCAGTTCAACTGATCCACTTTCCATTATTCCAAGGACCAGATCACCTCTTTCAACTGTTACTTCTTTATATACATAGGTATCTGCACTCTGCAGCGGTTCAATAATAAGCTTGTACAATGAAAGAGATACTAAAGCCAGAACTACTACGGCTATGAGAAGGAATCGAACCATAAATTTTCTATTCTTTAGTTTTCTTTTAAGCTTCTGTTTCAACTATTTATTCCTCCTCTACCGTAAAATAAACTGTTGCAGATAAGTTCTGAGATAACTGGCTTACATCTCCATCCAGTGAAACTGTTACTGTATATGTCACTGAAGATCTGCTGCTTGACTGAGTTGCAGGATTTATTGAAACGATAGTACCTTCATAAGTTCCATATTCGCTAAATACAACTGAAGCACTCTGTCCAATGCTGAGCTGTGATATGTACTGCTGGTCTACAGAAGCAGCAACAGAAATTGTTGTTGAATCTGTATATGCGATAACTATGCTGTCAGCTGCAAGACTCTCATTTTCTTTTACGTTGACCATCATGATGGTTCCTGCAGTAGTTGTGTACATATAACCGTCACTTATGGCTGTTTCAAAAGCTTCAAGATTATCCTGGGCATCTTCCATTGCATCCTTCAATGTTTCCAGTTCTTCATTGGCCTTATCAACTGATGTGTTATAAGTGTCCTCTGCTGTTTCCTGAGCAGCTACAGTCTCTGTATAGGTAGATTTTGCTGAAGTAACAGCATCATCATAGGCTACTTTAGCCTGTTCGAGCTGTGCCGTAAGTTTTTCAAGGTTGGCCTGTGCTTTTGTCAGATTGCTCTGAGCTGTTTCCATTGCCTCTTCATAGCTTTCCAGAGCCGTTTCGTATTCCTGCTCCTCTTCTTCTACCTCAGATGCAAATGCACTATATATAGAAGATAAAGAATTGGAATATGTAGTTCCTGATGAGCCACCGGATGAACCTCCTGATGAACTGCCTGATGAACTGCCTGAAGAATTGCCTGAGCTTGTTGAACTATCATCTATCTCCCATTCTTCATACAGCTGCATAAGCAGAGCAAAATTCTCATATGCCGTATTTTTGAGATTCTCCACATCATATTCTGTATAGTAAGTATTATTAGCAATGGCATCTGTGTATTCATCAACCAATTCCTGCGCTTCATCGACCTGCGCCTGAAGATCATCCACAGTCTCCTGTGCCTGTAACACTGCATCGTTATAATCATTCTCAGCGTATTGTGCATTTACACTCGCTGTATCATAAGTACTCTGAGCAGTTATAAGTGACTCCTGATTAGTGATCACGCCGAGCCGATATGCGTACTCAGCTTCAAGAGCCGCCTGTTCAAGTTCTGTTCTTGCTTTTTCCAGACTCTCTTCGGATATCTTCAAGATCTTATCGCCTTCAGCGACTTCATCCCCATTATTCAGATACACTTCTTCTATTTCTAATTCTGTCTCTAGGGAATCTACATCAAAAGTCTCTGTAACCATGCCCATGGTTGTTGTTCCACTGGCAGTGATCACATTGCCTTCCATCGTGGACATTTCTTCAAAACCCATACCGCCCATCATGTGATCACCAGATGAATTGCTACTCGTAACAAAATAATATGTTCCAAAAGATGCGCCACAGATTATTGCTACGATAATGACCACTGCCAGAATTTTCTTTGGTTTTGACAGCCCCTTTACCTTATCTTTGATATTCTTTAGTTTTTCTTTTACTAGGCCCATATCAACTCCTATAATTTTTCTTATAATTAAGCGCTCTATTCTTTATCACATTTGAACCTTAAAATTACCTAAAATTACTAATGTGTTCACAAACTCTTGACAGTTTTATTTAAAGTGAGTAAAATAACTCATTGTCAGACCTATGCAGGTGTAGTTCAATGGTAGAACACCAGCCTTCCAAGCTGGATACGTGGGTTCGATTCCCATCACCTGCTTCTCTGATATTTTTTTTGCAAAAAATTTAAATGCAAATAGTTTGCATTTGCATTTTGTTTCTGTTATTATTTTCCCCAGATAAAAAATCTGAGATTGGAGTATTTATGGAAATGTTATTAGATGTAGTGATAGATACAGGTATTGATGCGATCAAGATCTTACCATTCCTGTTTGTAACATATCTTCTCATGGAGCTTTTGGAACACCATGCAGGAGAACATACCCAGGAGCTTGTTGAGAAATCAGGACACTTTGGTCCTTTATTCGGAGGTTTGCTTGGTGCTATTCCTCAGTGTGGTTTCTCTGCAGCAGCTTCTAATCTCTACGCAGGAAGAGTCATAACCCTTGGAACACTTATAGCAATTTATCTTTCAACATCAGATGAAATGCTTCCTCTTCTGATCTCTGCTCAGATGCCTGTAGGAATGATGCTCTGCACACTTCTTATCAAGGCTGTAATCGGTATTATTGCAGGTTTTGCAATCGACTTTATCATCCACAGATATCATAAGAGAAAAAATATGTCTGAGAATGATCCGCTTCAGATTGATGCACTATGTGAAAAAGAGCACTGTCACTGCGAAGAAGATGAATCTAATTCAGGTATCATCAAATCTGCTTTAGTCCATACTCTTCACATCTTTCTTTACATAATTGTAATTACTTTTGTGCTTAACCTTTTAATTGCTTTCATTGGAGAAGATACTCTTTCTGGAATCTTATCCAATGCGCCTATTCTTTCACACATACTTGCAGGTGTCATCGGACTGATACCTAACTGTGCTGCATCTATCATCATTACCGAGTTATATCTGGAAGGTATGATCACATTCGGTTCTATGATGTCAGGACTGTTAGTTGGCGCTGGAATTGGACTATTGGTACTCTTTAGAGTCAATCCAAAGCTTAAGGAGAATATAAACATTACCATTATGCTTTACATTATTGGTACTGTTTTTGGTTTCGTAATTGATCTACTTGGAATTGCACTTTAATTGGGAGATTTATCATGGCAAAGCTTATCAAACCGGCATGCAATGATGCTGCAATAGATAGAAATTGGCCTGAAGGCGTAAAAAAGACCAGACAACGAATTGAAATATATAAGATATTATCCAGTTCAGAAATACCTGTTTCTGCTGCAGATATATTTAAGAAACTTACAATTGATAATCCAAAGGAAAACTACGCTTTTTCCACGGTATACAGATCCCTACTTGCTTTCGAGAATGCAGGTGTTGTTTCCAAAACTGTTTTTTCTACTGAAGACAACGCTCTGTACGAGCTAAAAACAGGAAGGCACAGGCACTATGCTGTATGCCTTAAATGCCACACCAAATTTGCACTTAAGGGCTGCCCTATCCTTGATACGAGACGTATGCTTGGATCTGAAATGTCAGATTTCATGATCACCGGTCACCAGCTTGAGATATATGGTTATTGTGGTGCTTGTAAGTCTGAATGATCAATTATATGTACAAAATTACTAAATATGTCCAAATTATTAACAACTTTATGGTCATTTAGTCATACCCATGTCATAATTAGATGCTACCATTTATACAAGATAGACAATATTTCTTCTTGTGGATGGGGCATCTATGAAAAAAGGAACAAAAATATTAGTCGCAATTTCATTTTTAGTAGTATTTGTTAATCTTCTAGCCTGGTTCATGCCAGGTTTTTCTGACGGGTACAGGCAATATTTTTTCCCGGTTTTAACCAATGGCTTTGGAAAATTTACTTCTAAGTTTTCATTTTCTGTGGGCGAAATTCTGATTGTCGCTGCAATCATCTGGTGCGCGATTTTATTCTTTATTTCCTTGTCCCGTTTTGCTTTCTTTTCAATCAGTAAGTTATCACGTAGTCTTGAAAAAGGCTTTTTTGTTTCCTATCGTATCCTGAAAAAAATAACAAAACCTCTATACAGTGCTACTGCATGGCTTCTGGTGCTGATATCAGTTATAATGTCATGCAATTGCTTTATTCTGTATCACTGCAGCAGTGTTGATGCCAATATGCCTGTACTTGATGAGTATTCTCTGGAAGAGCTTGCTACTCTGAGAGATTATGTAGTCACAAAATGCAACAGTCTTTCCAAAGAAATCCCACACGATGCCAATGGTAACGTGATTTATGAAGGGGATATGGCTAAAACAGCAACTGAAGCTATAGCCGGTATTTCAGATCTGTTCCCTGCATTAAAAGGCGACTCCGTAAGTCCTAAAGCTCTTCATTTTTCTGATTTTATAAGCCAACAGTATATGCAGGGATATTATTTCCCATTTGCCATGGAGGCCGGCTACAACGATACAATGTCAATAATGAATAAGCCATTTACTATGTGTCATGAACTTGCCCATACTCACGGATATATACTTGAAGACGAGGCCAACCTCATAGGCTTCTTGGCCTGCATTTACTCAGATGATGTCGTATTTCAGTACAGTGGATATCTTGGAGTGCTGAATTATATCAATAATGATTTCTATAAGGCCGTTGATAAAAGCGTATATAACTCACATGTAAAAATATCTGCTCTGGTAAAACATGATAATGAATTTCTTACAGACGATTCCTGGACAACGGTTGAAGCCAAGGCAATCGTCAAAACCGCTACAGTAAAAAAGGCTGCAACTACTTTCGTAGATACAACCTTAAAAGTTAATGGAGTTCTTGAAGGAAAAGTCAGCTACAATCACGTTGTAGGACTGATCATGGAATATTACAAATATTCTCCAGAACTAGTGGAAAATCCATTTATGCTGGCATCAAATTAATTGCTACTTTCAGAGGAGGCTTCGTTTGAAGAGGCCTCTTCTTCTGCGTTTATAGAACTACTTTCTGAACTTGAAGTATTGGCTCCCTCTGTCTCTTTTGCCTCAGATACATAATCACCAATTGTAACTGTAAATGTGCCGTCTTCAGCAATTTCTCCAAATGTCATTCCAAACATTGATCTGTCTTCAAGATCCTGAACCTGTGCCACGTAGGTAGAATCGTCAGATGTTGTTATGATGATACTCCACACATCTGTTGGAATGTATACTTCAAAGACTATACCCATAAGTGTTTCATTATTTCCAAGTTCTACATTACTGATCAGCAGATCATCACTTTCTTTATTCTGAGAATCATCCCTTAATATTATGCTGTTAATGGTCTTACCGGTCTTATTAGTAACATATCCCTGAATATTGATATATCTGCCTTCTTCTTCAGCTTCTGCCTTTTCTTTTTCTGCAATCTCAAGCAGATCTGCTTCCATAGCTTCATAATCATCTGTAAGGCTTTCGATGGAAGGTATTATCTCATCAATCTTGGAATCCTTCATCTTGGTATATTCCAGAGCAGCAATGTCATCTGCTGCAATGCTCAGCTTATCAAGTTCATCTTTGTATGAAGAATCGATCAGGTCTCCAAAGGTCTCTTCTGCAACCGTTCTTGCATTCTCAAGAGCCTGAAGTTTTGTATTTACTTCAGCCAGTTTCTCTTCTGAAGGGCCACACGAAGTTAAAAAAGTTAATATAGCTATGTTAAAAAGAATAAAACTGACTTTATGTTTCATTGGCATATTTTTCGTTTCCTTTTGCGTTATTAATATTTAAAAATATCTTTTTTATTATATCGTAAAACTCAAAAACTCATCAATTTTAATCAAAAACAATCATTTTTTGTGCAAACTGCATAAATCTTAAAAAAATCTTAAAGCATTTTGAATAATTTTGTAGTGGTATTTTTTAGGTTTTAAATATATAATCAATTCTTGTACTAATACTGAAGCAATTATTTTATTGCATCAAAATTGCAAAAGTAACAGTAAAGAGGAGAATAAAAATTATGAAGAAGAATATCGTAGCATTATTATCAGTATTTGTTTTATCAGCAGCAGTTCTTGCTGGTTGTGGTTCAAGCGAAGTTGCATCTGAAGAAGTTGTAACAGAAGCTACAACAGCAGAGTCAGTTGAAGAAGTAGCAGTAGAAGCTACAACAGCAGAGTCAGTTGAAGAAGCAGCAGACGCAGCTTCATCAGCATCTTCAGATGCAGCTGACGAGGCTTCATCAGAAGCTTCAACAGAAGAGTCTTCAGACGCTGCTTCATCAGAAGAGTCAGTTGAAGACGCAGCAGATGCTGCTTCATCAGAAGCTTCAAACAACTAATTTAGTTGATTATAGTTTTTTAAGACGTGTAATCGATTGCTTTAGTATAGGTTTAGGACAGTGCTTTAGGCACTGTCCTTTTTTCTTGCATTTCCTGCTCTTTTTCTTATCTTTTCACTTCAAATTGCGCTATATCACACTTTCTTTACAGTTATATAATAAAATAATTAGAAGCACGGCAATAGAACAATAATTCTCTGTGTGTTAAACTGATATTAATTATACGGAAAGGAGTTTTTTAGCATGAGACTATTACTTGCTGAAGACGAAAAAGAATTATCAAACGCTCTTGTTGCTATATTGAAACATAGCAATTACTCCATTGACGCTGTCTATAACGGCACTGATGCATTGGACTATGCACTTTCTGGAGAATATGACGGCATTATTCTCGATATAATGATGCCAGGAATGGATGGCATGGAAGTTCTCAGCAATATCAGGGCTAAAGGCATTGCCACTCCTGTTCTGTTCCTTACTGCGCGCTCAGAAATTGATGACCGTATTAAAGGTCTGGATCTGGGAGCCGATGACTATCTGACAAAGCCTTTCGATATGGGCGAACTACTTGCAAGAATCCGTGCTATGACAAGGCGTAAGACAGAGTTCTCTCAGCCTAATCTGTCTTGTGGCAATCTAACTCTCGATCGCTCCAGCTATGAATTAACTACACCTGGTCATGATGCTCTTCGTCTATCAAGTAGAGAATTCCAGATGATGGAGATGCTTATGACTTCTCCAGGTCATATAGTATCAGTCGACAATTTCATGGATCATATATGGGCTGATGGCGAAGCTGACGTCAACGTTGTATGGGTATATATTTCCAACCTGAGAAAGAAACTTGCTTCTCTCGATTCAACTGCTGAGATCAAAGCTTCACGAGGCCTTGGATATTCAATCAATGAAAAAAGCTGATAACGCAAAAGATCTTAATTAAAGGAGTCAGTGATATGGTCAATAAACTACGCAGAAAATTTATCCTTACTGCAATGTCATCATTATTGGTCGTTCTTATATTAATATTTGGTGTCATTAACATAGTAAACCTATTTCAGATTACTAAAAACGCTGATGAGACTTTGACAACACTTGCTGAAAATGATGGTTTTTTCCCAGAAATGCAATTTATGAAGCAAAATGGAAATACACCACCTGATAACTCCAATAATGCCGGTAGTTTTAATTCCGGTGAGGCTCCAGAACCAAATCCCAATGGACCTTTTCAGCAGAATAAACAGCCTAATTCTGAGATCATCAGAAATATGGAGTTGCCTTATTCTACCAGATATTTCTGGGTAAAAATGAATGCTGATCTGTCCGTTACTGATGTAAATACAGGCCATGTTGCTGCAGTAACTTCTACGGATGCTTCAGATTTTGCAACAGCTGTCATGGCTGGTGACATTACTAAAAACGGCTTTTATCACACTTACAGATATCATGTTAAGTCCAATTCAGATGGAACTTATCTCGTACTATTTTTGGACTGCTCACAATCATTTTTTAATGCAAGACAGCTGTTCTTACAGACTCTTGTAATTGGATTCTTTAGTCTTGTTGGTATGTTTATACTTGTATATGCCTTTTCAGGACGGGCTGTATCTCCGGTTGTTGAATCTCTTGAAAAGCAGAAAAGGTTTATCACAGATGCCGGGCACGAGCTAAAGACTCCGCTGGCTGTCATATCTGCCAATATAGATGTTCTTGAGATCGAATCCGGTAAGTCAGAATGGACTATCAGTATTAAAAATCAGATTAAAAGATTAAACGATCTTATTAAAAATCTTTTGACTCTGGCCAGGATGGATGAAGAAAACCTGCATCCGATATTTTCTGAATTCAATTTAAGTAAGGCTATATTTGATTGTGCCAATTCATTTAGCGCCGTTGCAGAATCCAAGAATAAAAAATATGACCTGGATATTCAGGAAAATATTTCATTCCTCGGCGATCAGAATGCTATCAATCAGTTAGCTTCACTTCTTATAGACAATGCAATGAAGTACTCTTCAGAAAATGGTCATGTTCGTGTACTTCTTTCAAAGGAGAAAAACTCCATAAGATTTGAAGTATCTAATAACTGTGATATCATGCCATCCGGTAATCTGAACAGACTTTTCGACAGATTTTACAGAGCTGATTCTTCAAGAAACCGTGAAACCGGCGGATACGGAATAGGATTATCAGTAGCCAAAGCTATAGCTCAATCCCACGGCGGTGATATTGTTGCCAAGAAAGATGGGGACCAGATAATCAGATTTATCGTCACTCTTCCAATTAAATAAAAAACGCTCCGCTAAGTGAGCCACAGGGGACGTATCAAATTGACTCATTGTGCACAATGAGTCAATTTGATACGTCCCCTGTGACTCTTTTTTATAAAATATTATAATTCATCAGACTTTCCTGCAATTGGTCTGCTGCAGCTGATCTCGAGATTACCATTACGCTGTCTCATCTCATCCATCATAGCTTTTACAGATACGCCATTTCTAAATGATACTGTATATGTGAGCTTATACAGACTTCCCATTCCTGATGTTCTTACATCTTCAAGCTTGGCACTTGTTGTATATCTCTCAAACAGATCATCAAATACACCTTCAAAATCAAGTCCTTCAGGAACTGTGATCTTCATAGTCCTTACTGAATCGCCTTTTTCACCAAAGCTGCTCTTATTAAGAATAAGATTAACTACTGAGATGATAACTGCAAATACACAAGCGATTCCAATATATCCCATACCAGTTGCAAGACCAACTGCCATAGCAAGGAATACTGTTGTTATTTCCTGTCCTGTTCCTGCTGCAGATCTGAATCTTACAAGTGAAAATGCACCTGCAACTGCGATACCTGCGCCTATGTTTCCATTTACCATCATGATAACTACTTCTACGATAGCCGGGAGAAGTGCAAGGGTTACTACATAGCTCTTACTATATTTATTTCCCAGTGTATACATAAATGCTATAAATATTCCAATTGCCAGCGAGCAAAGAGTTGCTCCTAAAAATGAATTGGCTGTGATTTCGCCATTTGTAATTATTGAACTAAATAATAAGTTAAGCACTGATCTTATCTCCCTTCTTAATGAATTCTACTTTATTATCTTTGTCTTGTTCCATATTAAGCCTCATAAGCTCTTCATAACCTCTGCCATACTTGGAAAAAGAGGTCTTTCTAATATTTAGCTCATCTAAAATATGAGCAAGATCCATTGGTATTGCACCTGCAATCTTAAGTTCCATCAGATGCTGTCCCGGTTCCAATATGTCATTTCCGACATTTCCATATTTCAGATCGAGATTATCGGTTCTCCATCGGATATTCCTGTCAAAGGTGATCCTTAGCTCAGGATCTTTAATACCTGCCATAGCTATTCGGTCATAGGATATTGCCATCTTTGGCTCTATGCCTTTATAAAATCCTACAAAGTAATCAATTTCATCTGATATCTGAGATCTTTTTGCAACCGGCTCTCCGTCAACCAGATACGCCAGCGACTGTTCGTAAGGCATTCCTATTCGCCTTTTATATACGATTCCTTTGTATTTCTTTTTGATCTCGATAAATGAAGTGGTATCATCTTTAGGAATGCCATAGCTACGAAGTCTGAGCTTTTCTTTATATACAGGTTTTTCTAATGATCTTCTGATGAGTTTGTAATCAGGAGTATCAAAATATATGTTTAAAATAGATGTCTCGCCGTAACTATCAACTTCAGCCATGCCCTGAAGTCGCTCTCTTAGAGCAGTATACTGAGCATCATCCATTAAATATTTTAATTCTATTCTCTGAAAAACATCTTTAAATCCACCCATAGTATCACCTCGTTTCCAGGATTATCTCTTTCTATATGTCACATTCTAAAAGGTTTACCTAAATCATACCTAAAAGAAAAATATTTTTTTATAAATTTTCGTAAAAACAATACGATATATATTATAATAGAATAAAGGGGGTGTTCGAAATGCATAAGTATAAGCCAGGTGACAAAGTTATTTTGCTTGATTACAACGGAAAACCAATAGTTCCTTATGTTGTTGCCAAGATCGAAGATATCATCGGTCCTGACAGAGTAAGACTATTTTTACCAGACCACGCTTGCTGCCTAGAATTCATCTATAGGCTTCAGCCTATCGATGATGATACCTATGAGCAATGCCTTAAGTCTGTAATCCGTAGAGAAAAACCACTACCATCAGATTTAAGGATGAATATTGCAGCATTTGCTGCTGAGCATCCTGGTAGAAAAGACGATATTTACAGTAATTTCGAATTTGATAAGCACTTTATCAGTGTAATACATTCATATTCCGGAAAAGTCCAGATGTTTGGAGAAGATTTTATTTCAGAAGATGTAGAGTTTGAGTACCAATATGCAGTTCAGGGTCTGAAAAAGACAAGAAAATTCTTCCATGAATTGGATGAATCCATTCCGCTTATTCAGGATCTTGATTAAATTGGTCATCGCGTACAGCTGCTTCTCCAATGCCTATGAGCATAAAAATATATGGCGTAGACATTATCTGAGCAAAGGATATGAAGTTGTTGCAAGTATATGCTATTAACGAGATCAAAAAGGCAAGAGCAAAAATGTTCTTGTCTTTTTTATATTTCCCTGCAAATTCAAGAACTACCGCGCCTAGTACAAATACATATGACAACAGTCCTAATATTCCATTATTTATCAGCAAAGTAAATAGCTCACTGTGAGCATTGGTAAGCCTTGCTGATCCAAATTCCATATCAAGTATATATGCGTATTCCCCTATCGAATAAGAATAATATGCATAGCAATCCTGACCTATTCCCACCAGTTTTCTAAAGACATCAAGTTCATTAAACAGTCTGGCTGAATAGATCCAGATAAAGCCTCTGCCATTGCCAAATTCTTCATTAAAATTATTAATTATCAAAAATATGGCAACAAGCATACAGCCTATTATACATAAAACGTATGTAAATAGGTAGACTTTTTTATGCCATTTAATATTCATAGCTCTTAGGAGCCTGCTGACTGATATGAGGAAAAATGATACTGCCATAAGTATAAGTCCTGTTCTTTTATCAACAATACTTATGCACAAATTGCCGCCTTCGTAGTTGTATCCATATATCTTTACAAGAAATCTGACCACCTCCATTGACAATCCACAGACTGCCAGCTGGATCAGATAAGATATCCACAATTCTCTTTTTGCCAGGCACACAAGTAAAAGAACTGTATTGGTTGCCAGCATTATCACGATGATCGAAGTGCTGCCTTGAGTAAAAGCTGATGTATAGCAGACTATGACCCACAATGCAAGACCGCATTTTATAATTATATTATTTAGCTTTTCCATGGTAAAAAGGCATATTCCAAGGGGCATGAATACTGACAGATAGCCGCAGTACCAGTTAATATTGCCGATTGTAGATAAAAAGAATGAATTTGTGCCTGTTCCAAAAATGCTTATTACACCAAATCTGTTTAATATCGCCAAAAAAGCTACGATAAACACCGGAATAAAGATGATATACCAGAGATAGTTTTTCCATTTCATAAATCGTGAAAAAGAAAAGTAATAGAATATCATAAGACACCAGGTTAGAAATCCCATGTTCCAACCGGTTGTTCCCCATAGACTCTCCTGTCTGTCTACGGCAAAACAAAAGGTAAGCAGATTAGTAATAGCAAAGCTTAGAAATGCAATGTCCACCAATCTGATATTTCTTTTGGCAAGAATTTTTTTCTTATTGATGATGATCAGTAGTACATAAAGAGGGCAGAGTAATATAACTCCTGCAATAGAAATGCTCCTATAAAAACTGAACTTGGTATTTCCAAGCTCATTATATGTTCCTTTTGTATAAATAGCCAGTGCAAAGCACATCATGAACAGATAGGTCCACAACGTAAGCCAGATGCTTTCTACTATTGATTTGTCCCTATCTGTTCTTTCATTCACAGGCTTTCTACCTCTTCTTTAAAGTACTTATTAAATACTTCTGATTCAGGCTTATATACTATATCTAATTTCTTACCTGTAACCGGATGTTTTAAGATCAGCTGATAGCTACACAGAGCTATTTCTCCAAAGCCTACAAGCATTGTATCTTCCGGTTTGCAACCATATCTGACATCGCCATATATAGGGCAGCCAATATTTGCAAACTGAGCTCTGATCTGATGAAAACGGCCTGTTTCAAGCTCCACTTTTATCAATGTTTTCTCTTCGACTGTTTTTAAACACTCATAATTTAATATTGCTTTCTTAGCACCATTTTTATCATCTTCTTCCACAAGGGCATCGCCATTTTTGCTTCTAGATAGGTAATTCACAAGTCTTCCTTTTTCCTCGGAAGGTTTTCCACAAACAACTGTCAGATACCTCTTGGTTATCCTCTTATCCGTCAGCTGACGACTCAGATCTGCTGCAGATTTTTTGTCCTTGCCTAAAAGGACCAGTCCTTCAACCGGCTGATCTATTCTGTTGATCAGCGCAACATAAGGCGGCAAGTTTTTGCCTTGCCGCCCTTTATTATTTCTGTTTTCTCTTGCAATGTGATTTTTTACTGCACTGACAACGTCCATGCTGCCGACTCTGGCACTTTCAGTAGCCATACCGGCTGGCTTGGCGCATACAATTATGTTGTCATCTTCATAAACAATATTTATTTCGTCCATTAAAGCTAATAGATATCAGACTTTAAATCTGTATCCTACTCCCCAAATCGTTTCAATATACTGTGGATTTGCTGTATCAAGCTCAATCTTTTCTCTTATCTTTTTGATATGAACTGTTACTGTAGCAATATCTCCGATAGAATCCATATTCCAGATTTTTCTAAAGAGCTCTTCCTTGGTAAATACGTGGTTTGGATTTTCCGCAAGGAATGTGAGCAGATCGAATTCCTTGGTTGTGAAACTCTTTTCTGCGTCATTTACATATACTCTTCTTGCAGTCTTATCAATCTTAAGTCCTCTGATCTCAACCACATCATTGGATTCATGGCCTGCTCCCACAAGTCTGCTGTAGCTTGCAAGGTGAGCCTTAACTCTAGCTACAAGCTCTGAAGGGCTAAATGGCTTGGTGATATAATCATCTGCGCCAAGACCAAGACCTCTTATCTTATCTATATCATCTTTTTTAGCTGATACCATAAGTATCGGCACATTCTTTTTTTCTCTGATATGTTTGCATACTTCAAAACCGTCCATGCCAGGAAGCATGAGGTCAAGAATGATCAGATCAAATTCATTGGCAAGCGCTGTCTGCAAGCCAATGTCACCTTTGTTTTCAATAGTAACTTCAAAATCGCTTAGTTCAAGGTAATCTTTTTCCAGATCCGCTATGGCTTCTTCATCTTCAACAATGAGAATTTTATTCATGTATTTAACCTCCAACTTGAATTGTTTACGCTTCCTGTGCAACAGTGTCTGTTTCAGGCTTCTCTGGATCATCTGCATATTTTCTCAGAACAAAATGCATACATGTTCCCTCGCCTTCATGGCTGGTTGCCCATATATAACCACCATGGTCTTCTATTATCTTTTTTACAATAGACAGACCAATTCCGCTTCCACCTTTTTTGGTATTTCTGGATAAATCAGTCCTGTAGAATCTGTCAAAAATGTTCTGAATATCCTTCTGTGCAATACCAATTCCGTTATCTTCAATCTCAACTCTTATTGAATCCAACTCATCTAAAAGTCTGATATCGATGACGCCGGTTCCATCTTCACGGCCAAGGTATTTCACGCTGTTACTTACAATATTGTTTATTACTCGTTTGAGCTGTTCTGCGTCTGCTACTATTATAGTATCAGGCGTCGTCAGATTAGAATAGTTTAGCTTAATATTTTTGCTGTCCAGATCCATTCCAATCTCTTCAATGCAATCCCCAAAATATGTTGCCACATTTATCTTCTGGAAATTATATGGAATCCTGTTGTTGTCTATACTTGAGTATAGGGTAAGCTCATTTATCAGGTTGTCCATATCATTGGCTTTATTAAAAATAGTTCTGATATATTTTTCTCTTTTCTCAGGACTATCTGCTATGCCTTCTATAAGTCCCTGTGAATAACCTTTTATGGCTGTTATAGGGGTCTTTAAGTCATGTGATATATTGCTTATCAGTTCTTTATTCTGATGCTCTCTTTCAATCTTTTCTTCCGCCGACTCTTTAAGCCTGAGTCTCATGTCATCATAGCTTCTGTAGAGCTCGCCAATCTCGCCTTTTTCATCAAGGTCTATTGGAAGTACATAGTCAAAATTGCCTTCCTTAATATGCTGCATGGCTATATTCAGATCATCTACCGGTTTCATGATAGTCTTTTTGATCCAATTGGTCATCATGATACTGGTCAAAAGTAAAATGATGATCATGGCTATTATCATGTATATCCACATCTTGGAAGAGACAAAGGTCTTAACTGATGTGATGATAAACAGGCTTCCATTTGAACCATCCTGAAACTTAAAATCCAATTGTCTCAGGAGCTGACCGGTAGAGGTATAATAGATATTACTGATAGCGTTTTCTGCATCTTCATAAGGAGGGAGAATATCAAATATCTCATCTTCATATTCTTCATCGCTTACATAAAATATCTCATTATCCTTGCGTACAAGTATAAATGAAGTTTTAAAATTAATCTCTTCACTGATTGAATCCAGATAATCACGATGTTCCAGTATATCAGGAGTCTCCTCCATATCATCCATGACTCTTTCAAAAATCTCATCCGTCATGGTCTGGAAGGTACTTCCCATATCCGCCACCATTTTGTAATCAAAGGTCTGACCTAGTGTAAACGCTCTGTTACCAAAGACAAGTACTCGACCTATTAGCAGAAACGCTATAAGAGTCATCACCAAAGGCAGAATTACGATTGTAACTGAAGTGATCATCAGTCTGGTACGAAATCGCATACAATTCCCCCATACTACATTGCCGATATATATTTTATTTTAACATATATATCGGCAAAAGTTACGTTTTATTTATATATTTTTTATCAAAAATTCGACAAGAGCAGCACAATTTTGTGCAGCTTTTTTCTCAAACTCAGGATAGTCCATGACATCACTGCCATCAGCCTTGTCTGAGATAGCTCTGATGATCACATATGGAATATTATTGAGATAACTTGCCTGTGCTATGGCAGCACCTTCCATCTCTGTACACAATCCGCCAAACTCTTCTTTTATTGCTTTCTTAACTTCATCAGAAGCAATGAACTGATCTCCACTGCAGACTCTTCCTCTCCATACGTTAATATCAGGAGCTGCGGCCTTAACTGCTTCTTCGGCTTTATCAATAAGCCATTTATCTGCAGGGAATTCAAGTCTTCCAAGCTGCGGAACTTCACCTTTTTTGTATCCAAAAATTGTTGCATCTACATCATGGAAACAGGCATCTGTTGATAATACTATATCTTCAATATTGATCCTTGCATCTAAAGATCCTGCTACACCTGTGTTTATGATATGAGTAACATTAAATATATCTGAAAGTATCTGTACACATATTCCTGCATTTACTTTTGCTATTCCACTTTTAACTACTACTACATCTGTATTTCCAATAGTTCCTTCATAGAATTCCATTGAAGCTTTGCTGATTGTATTCTTAATAGTCATATCTGCCTTTAACTTGGCAACTTCAACATCCATGGCACCAATGATACCTATTTTTTTATCTGACATATCTTTAATTCCTTTCGCTATATCTTATTTCTTGATAGCTGTTTTACATGAGCCTATACAATGAATTCTCATGAGTAGCTACAGTTTTACTTGTTTCTGCTCTTAAATGCATCATAAGACGCCTGCAAATATCCTTTTATATTATCATAGTCCCTATTTGCAACCGCTGTATATAGTATATCAACTAGTGCAAGCTGTGCAAAGCGCGAACTTGTTACTCCGCTCTTTTTATCAATCTCTGGAGACGTTGTAAACAGGACATCTTTAGCCATTTGTGAAAGTGGAGTATTTCCAAGCTTTGTGATGGCAATGATCTCAGCACCTTTTGATCTGACAAGGTTACATAGCTCAACTATTTCCGGGCTCCTGCCATTGTCGCTTATTATTATAGCTACATCTTTTTCATTCATCTGAGATGCTGTCATTATGGACATGTGAGTATCTGTATTGTAGGTTACATGATATGACAATTTCTGAAATTTGCAAAAGAGGTCACCTGCTGCAATTGTTGACGTACCTACAGCATATATATTGATCTGATTGGCCTCAACAATCCTGGTCACAGCATCATTAAAGCTGCCTTCGTCAAAAAGTCGGTAAGTAGTCTGGATTGCCTGAACGCTTGTGGCAAAAATATTGTCAGCTATCGACTGGATCGATGTGTATTCTTCAACTTCTTTGAATACAATCTTTGGCGGAGTTTTATTTTCTCCACCATCTTTTACCTCTGTGTATAGCTCTTTTTTAAATTCCTTAAGACCTGAATAGTCCAGTGATTTAAAGAAGCGCATCCACGCGCCCTCACTGGTTCCAGATCGCTTAGCCAGCTCTGAAAGCGGGAAGTTAAAAATGTCATCTCTGTGTTTTAGGCAATAATCAGCAGCCTTTTGCTCTGATTTGGCAAGGGTTGGATATAAACTTTTTATTTTGGTCTCAACTATTGTCATATTCGTATACCTCTTTATAAAAAAGTATAACATATTTTAACTAAATTTAGTTGTGATTATAAATTTTTTATAAAGTCTATTTACAATATTTATAAGCATGTTAAGATAATATTAGTAATTATTACTATTTTTTTCTATGAGGGTACTATATATGTCTTTAAAATATAGTAAACAAAGGGAGTTGATCTATGACTTTCTAAAAGAAAGAAAAGATCATCCAACAGCCGATGTCGTATACCAAGGAGTCAAGAGCCATCTGCCTAATATAAGCCTTGGCACTGTGTACCGCAATTTAATGCTCTTATCTGAGCTTGGCGAGATACAGAAGCTAAATATTGGTGATGGTGCTGACCACTTTGATCCGGTGACAAGGGATCATAACCACTTTATTTGTAATAAGTGCGGCAGGATTTTTGATCTGGATATGGATGGTATGGAAGATATCGAGAAAGTTGCAGCCAGATACGTCAAAGGAAACATAGAATCTCACAAATTCTTTTTCTATGGAATCTGCGAGGATTGTCTGGCAAAAATGAGAGACGATTAACAGGCAAGTGTTTCGTTTCTGGATTTGATTTTGCAGAGAGGCGCTCTGCATGTGCCATAATGAGCACAAGAAAGGAGAGTTTTTATGAAATGGGTTTGTCAGGTTTGCGGTTATGTACATGAAGGAGATCAGCCACCACAGGAATGTCCTGTATGCCATGCTCCTGCTGCTAAGTTCACTAAGCAGGAAGGTGAAAAGGTATGGGCTTGCGAGCACGTTGTTGGTGTAGCAAGTGATGCTCCTGAAGAAATAAAGAATGGTCTTCGCGAGATGTTCAACGGCGAGTGCTCAGAAGTAGGTATGTACCTTGCTATGTCTCGTGTAGCTATCAGAGAAGGCTATCCTGAGATTGGTGCTTTCTTTGAGAAGGCTGCCTGGGAAGAAGCTGAGCATGCTGCTCACTTTGCAGAACTTCTTGGCGAAGTAATTACAGATTCTACAAAGAAGAATCTTGAGCTTCGTGCTGATGCTGAATATGGTGCTACTCAGGGAAGAGCTGACCTTGCTAAAAAGGCTAAGGCTCTTGATCTTGATGCAATCCATGATGCAGTTCATGAAATCGGCCGAGATGAAGCACGTCACGGCAAGGCGTTCGCTGGTCTGTTAAAGAGATATTTTGGCTGATCCGTACTGCTGATGTTTGCATAAGGTAGGGGATACCAGATAGAGGTCATGTGCATTGCACGTGGCCTCTTTTTATGATATAGGAAATATCTCCGAAATTCCCATATCATAAAAAACGCTCCGCTATGGATGCGCACTCGCGCGATAGGAATATGTTGCATAAATGCAACCGCGCTCGGCGCGAGAATGTCGCTCGCGACATTCATTTATTTAACTTTTTAGTAAAGTATTTTACTTTTTCCTCTTGTGGTTTTATTAAGATAATGCGACAATATTCATGGGTTACGAAATACAGATGTTTCCTTGATTTTGAGACAACATCTGCAACAGGAGGAAAAATGGGAGCATATTTATTTGTACATTTCAAAGAAAAATTTACACCTGATGGAGAGCAGGTATATTTTGCCATTTCCAAAAACGGATTTGACTGGGAGCAGGTAAATGGTGGAGAACCTGTCCTGACAAGCCATCTTGGTGATGAAGGTGTAAGAGACCACACTATCACTAGAACCAAGGATGGTAAGTTTGTGATCCTGGCTACAGATCTGGGACTTGCTAACTACTTTAAGACAAAATACAGAGATTCATGGAATGTAGTAAACCACGAAGGAAGTAAATATCTGTCTAAATGGGAGTCTGAAGACCTCATACACTGGTCTGAGCAGGAACTGGTCAAGGTAGTTCCTGATAGCTTTGGCTGCGCCTGGGCACCGGATATTATCTATGATAAAGAAAATGATGATTACATGGTTCACTGGTCATCCTTTAATCCTGAACATAATGAAAAGTTCATGGGCATCTACTATGCCAAGACCAAAGATTTTAAGACCTTTGACGGACCACACTTCCTGATTGACAAGGAAGATACCGGAATTATCGATTCTAATATTTTTGAACAGGATGGCTGGTACTATTTATTCCTCAAGAGTGATTTTAATCCGGCTCACATATATATGGTCAAAAGTCAGAGTCTTACAGGTCCTTATGAAAGAGTCTATGAATTTGATGAAGAGATGAACAAATTGGCTGATGGTATGTATGAAGCACCAACCAGCTTTAGATTATCTGATGGCAGAGTGTGCCTGATGCTTGATTTCTACGGATGTGAAAAATCAAAGCAGGGATATGTTCCTTTTGTATCAGATGACATATCAACCGGTAAATTTGTTAGATCTGATGAATCTTTTTCATTCCCTTATGGATTCAAGCACGGAACTGTTCTTGAAATTACTGATGAAGAATACGATAGAATAAAAAAATTTTTTAATTAATGAAAAAAGGGGCTCACATATCAATGTGAACCCCGAAATATATTATTTATTAACAATTCCCTCTATAACATCAACAATTGTATTTGTTGCGCTCTCTTGGCTGTTTTTTACCATGTTATCAATAAACTTCTCTTTATTTTCAAACATATCAAAAACGCTTTCAACAAGGATATCTTCATCAAGTTCCTCGTTATCGATCACGATACTAAATCCCTGCTTTTTAAATGATTCAGCGTTAAGTATCTGGTCCCCTCTGCTGGACTTGGTTGATAGTGGTATCAGGATATTTGGCTTTCGCAGTGCCAAAAGCTCACAGATTGAGTTAGCTCCTGCTCTTGATACAACTACATCTGCCATGGCAAATATATCTTTTAGATCTTCCTTTACATACTCAAACTGCTTGTAGCCTGGTACAGAAAGCTTTAAATTGTCCATTTTTTCTTTTCCGCACAGATGCACTACATTGAATGTAGGCAAGAGTCTTGGAAGAGCATATCTTACAGTCTCATTAACGGATTGTGCTCCAAGGCTTCCTCCGATGACCATGAGTACCGGCTTATCATCTGTAAATCCGCATAGTTTTTTGCCAGCTTCTGCGCTTCCTCTCATCAGTTCTTCTCTGATTGGTGTTCCTGTAAGGACTGCTTTTTCAGCAGGAAGTTTTTCTATGGTCTCTGGGAAGTTGCAGCATACCTTGGTTGCTCCAGGAAGGCATAATTTATTGGCAAGTCCTGGTGTCATGTCAGATTCATGAAGTACAAAAGGTATCTTGCAGGCTCTAGCCGCCTTAACAACAGGAACGCTTACGAATCCGCCTTTTGAAAATACGATATCCGGCTGTATTTCCTTCAATATCTTTTTGGCCTCACCAAATCCCTTAATTACTCTGAATGGATCTGAGAAATTCTTAGGATCAAAATATCTGCGAAGCTTACCTGTTGCTATTCCATAATATGGAATTCCATAATCAGCTATAAGCTTTTTTTCGATTCCGTTGTATGAACCAATATAATAGATTTCATAGCCCTTTTCCTTTAATGCAGGTATCAGTGCTATGTTAGGTGTTACGTGACCTGCAGAACCACCGCCTGTCAGTACTATCTTCTTACTCAACGTTACTACCCTCTTTACTTTTTCTAGTCCTCAAATCTTACTATTATTTTAATCAAACGGCCTGTTTGATTGCTTCTTCAAGTGCATATGAGAGCTGATCAGGGCATGATGTATTCTTAAATCCGCACTTAATGCCGCGGAGTCTGTCTATTGCATCTTCTGCCTTCATTCCTTCTACCAGCTTGGAAATGCCCTGGAGATTGCCATTGCATCCGTTTGTAAACTTAACATTTCTTATTATATGCTCTGTTCCCTCAAGTTCAAGCTCTATTTGAGTAGAACAAGTGCCTTTTGTCTTATATATCATGCCTATGAATCTCCTATTATGAATCAAAGAACTGACGTCCATCATCAGTTACTAGTCTATCTGTCTGTGGGTATTCAAATATAGCGTCATTATCAGCGTTGTCGCTAAGATACTGAGCATATCTATCAGCATACCATTTTGCAAGCCAGAGATTGTGCATAAGGTAGTTGCCACAATTCTCTTCATTAGAACCTGGAACTGTCTCTGCATCAGCTACTGATCTGAATGCTCTTAGGAGCAGATCATGTATCTCTCTTGGTGCGCGGTTTCCTTTAAGGATAAGATAAAAACCTGTCAGGCATCCCATTGGTCCCCAATAGATGACTTCATCCTTCCAATCAGGATCATTTCTGAGAAATGTAGCTATGAGGTGCTCAAGTGTATGCATTGCTGCAACATCTACTGCAGGCTCTTTATTAGGTCTGGTTACTCTTACATCATATGTTGTAACTATTTTGTCGCCCAGCTGATCCTGTCTGCTGACAAATATACCTGGGACAATCTTTGTGTGGTCTACTGAAAAACTAGGTATTAAATCCATAATTATCTCCTATATTCTTATCAAATCAATGTTTATTGCCATGAATCACTAGTTATTTTACAATATTCTTCATTTTATGTCGATATTCTTAAAAGAGTCACTGGGGACGTATCAAAATGACTCATTTCCAATCTGATACATTTCCAGTGACTCACTAATTAACCTATCTTATCACTTATAAATTTATCTATTTTACTCCAGTACCTGTCGGTATCTATATAGATGCCCTGAATATGGTCTGCATTTATTATTGTGCAATACTCTTTTGGACACGCTGCAGATTCATACAGTCTTCTGCACATCTTTGGATCAATGAACTTATCACTGTCCCCGTGAATGAACATTGTCGGTGTCTTGGAACGTTTTACCGCTTCAATGCAGTTGCCATCATTTATATCATAATCAGCTCTGATCTTGATCTCCCATCTTATCAATTCGATAAGTGGCGCTGTAGGGAAAAAAGAGCCTTTCATCATATGATATACGTCCCTGTACTCATCTTTTACAGTTGTATAACTGCTATCTTCTATTGCACAAACAACATTGCTTGGTAGATGTTCTCCTGTAGTCATAAGGACAGTTGCAGCTCCCATGGATACTCCATGAAGTATTATCTTGGCCTCTTTGTCTCTTTTGATTATCCAGTATATCCACTGAAGGATATCATATCTGTCCTGAACGCCGAAACCTGCATATCCGCCTTCGCTTTTACCATGTCCTCTCAAATCAGGAAGAAGTACATTAAAGCCTTTTTCATGATAATGGATAGCGTAGGCACCCATATATTCGCAGTTATCATTTATTCCGTGAATACATATGCTGTATTTATGAGTCTGCTCCTTGTTAGGAATAAAGGTTGCATGGAGATGTAATTTATCAAGAGCATCCAGATAGATATCTTTTTTATCCGGGTTATTCCTTACCCACAGTCTTCCGGTTTGAATCATTTTATTTGAATGTTCTTCATCAGGCTCATGAAGCTTGGGAACGGCTGCCATTTTGTACAATCTGTCACCTACAAACAGGCCACCTGCCAGCGTTGATAATAGTCCCATGAAGAATACATTACCTTTTTTGCCCATATAATGCTCCTATATCAGTATATTTCTAAAGATTAATATTAATAATACCATATTTAAATTGGAGTATTTATGTTTATAGTTTTTTAATATCTATAATTATTCCCTATTTTATTTGATTTTTTTCTATTTCATTTTATTGTCAGTTAGAGTACAATTTTTACATAAAAATAAAATATTTAAGAGGTATTTAAAATTATGGCGGATAAACTGAAAAAAGCTCAAGTCATTATTGACCCTAACTTCGTTGCTGGCGAAGTAGATAAGAGAATCTTTGGATCATTTATCGAGCATCTTGGTCGTGCTGTATATGAAGGAATATATCAGCCTGGAAGCAAGTTTGCTGACGAAAACGGTCTTAGAAAAGACGTTATGGAACTGATCAAAGAGATCAATGTTCCTATCGTACGTTACCCTGGTGGAAACTTTGTTTCAGCATACCATTGGGAAGATGGGGTCGGTCCTGTGGCTGAGCGTCCTAAAAAGATCGAGCTTGCATGGGGTGTTGTAGAGACTAATGAATTTGGTCTTAACGAGTTTATGGACTGGGCAAAAAAGGTCGGCACAGAGCCTATGTATGCTGTAAACCTTGGTACAAGAGGAATTGATGATGCTAAGAATATTGTTGAATATTGTAACATCAAATCCGGAACATATTATAGTGATCTGCGTATCAAGCATGGTGTAAAAGAGCCTCACAATATCAAACTCTGGTGCCTTGGTAATGAAATGGATGGTCCTTGGCAGATGGGTCACCGTACTGCTTTTGAATACGGTATGCTGGCTGGTCGTGCAGGTCAGATCATGAAACTGGTTGATCCTACTATTGAAACTGTAGCATGTGGTTCTTCAAACCTTACAATGCCTACATTTGGTGAATGGGAAAAGACTGTTCTTGATTGCAGTTATGATACAACAGACTACTTATCTCTTCATCAGTATTATGGCAATCATGAAAATGATACTCCTAACTTCCTTGCAAACTCAGTTGCTATGGATCAGTTTATCACACAGGTTCTTTCAGTTTGTGATTATGTAAAGGCTATTAAGCGCAGCAAAAAAACTATCAACCTTTCATTTGATGAGTGGAATGTTTGGTATCACTCCAATGAGCAGGATAAGAAGCTTGAGAAGTGGGTACAGCATCCTCATCAGCTTGAAGATGTATATAACTTTGAGGATCTGCTTCTTGTTGGTAGCATGCTCATAACTCTGCTCCGTCATGCTGACCGTGTTAAGATTGCATGTCTTGCACAGCTGGTAAATGTAATTGCTCCTATCATGACTTCAGATACAGGTGCTTGGAGACAGACTATTTTCTATCCATATATGCATGCTTCAATCTACGGAAGAGGTACAGCTCTTAATACTGTTGTCAAAGTTGATACATACGAATCTAAGCACGGCGATGCTCCTTACGTTGACTCTGTTGCAATATATGATGAAGAGCATGGTGCACTTACTGTGTTTGCTGTTAATAAGAATCTTGAAGAAGATATCGAGCTTAACATGGATCTTCGTCAGTTTACTGGATTTGAGCTTGAAGAGCACATCCTCTGCACACATGATGACTTAAAGGCTGTTAATACAGAAGCAAATCCAGATAATGTTAAACCTGTAAAATATAATGGTTCTAAGCTTGAAGATGGTAAGCTCACATCAGTACTTCCTAAGAAGAGCTGGAATGTTATCAGATTTACAAAGAAAAAATAATTGATTTTACTATTGTATCAATCAAAAAGTACTCCGCTTTTGGGGTCATTCAAGATCCTAAAGCTGAGTACTTTTTTCTTATACTCTTTTATAGAAATAATTCGTTTATCTTTAATCTAATAGAGTCTCTTTTTGAGGATTGATCATTTCGTTAGATTCTTGGCCTAATCCTACAAAGAAAAAAACTTCTGCCACAAACATAACCGGAATCGCAACAATATAAATCGTGCCAGTCATCGATCCATATGATGCAATATCAACTGTACTTTGATTCAGACCTATATTAGCAGATTCAATTCCTCGAACTATTTCATAAACTATCTGAAGAATTGCCATAAGTACTGTAACAATTACAATATAACTTTTACTGATTATTGATAAGACTTTAATAAAGATAGTTGCTGCTATGATAATTGTTGGTATTATAAAAGCAAAAATTTCATAAAACGTTAACTTATTATAAGTTGGAATAGCATCTGGAGTTTCTAACAATTCTCTGATCAATTCACTTCTCATTTCGTAACAGATCCAAATACTGACTATGCAAAATATAAATGAAATATTGAACCAGACATTGACTTTACTGCTTCTTGCCAGGCCATTATACATTGATACTCCCATTGCTGAGCATAATATCAACCCTGAAACATTAGCAAAGACCTTTGCCAGCAGTAAACTATTTTCAAAAATGGAATATGACGATAATATTTCTTCACCTTTACTAATACATATTAATTGCATATATCTGTTAAAGACTATATTACAGATTGGCAACAATATTACTAGGATTATGGAAAAAACAGCTAGCAAATTTGATGTTTTATTTTTCTTACACATAATATAGTTTATTACAACAATGGCTAAATTCATCAGTATCCTAGCAATACTTGGTAACGGTAATACAAATACTGCACCATAATCCTGATACATAGATACGCCTCCAATACTACGGATTATCCCCATTGCTATTGATACATAGCCTATTACCAACGCTATTGATACAAAGCCTATTACCATCGATATTAATATCAACAAATTCTTATAACTATTTTTCATACTACTCCTTTTTTCGCAATCAGAGTAAACTCAACCGCTGCACGGCTATTATTCTCTGCTCGCATCTAAAACTGGAAATATATAAATGTACTAACCTGAGACAATGATATAAATGACCAGATAAATAATAAAACCAGACCTATAGTTCTCTTCATATCCGGTTCTTTATCACTGGCAATCTCAGCTGTGTTTTTCCTGGAATTGACCAAAAAGCATATTGCAAGAAGAATCAATAATGTTCCTATGTACAGCGCATTTTCAAACTTTGGCGCTGTTCTTGTTATAACCTGCGATAATACATAGTTTTCTGCAATATCAAGCTGACCTGCTGTTCTTGTAAGGAATCCCGGATATGTAAAATAGAATAATCTTTTAAACATTCCTATAGCATAATTCATATCCTGAGCTCCAAAGAAAAACAGCGAGATTACAAAGAATGTGAAGGTAAAAAATCTTCCTACAAATCTAGGAACTGTGATCAGTGGTTTTTCTCTAAATAGATATTTACCTTTATGGCTGCCTTTTACTTCTACAATACCGATGTCATCCCATACTACCAGAAGTCCCTGCATGAGTCCCCAGCAGATGTAGGTCCATCCCGCTCCATGCCATAATCCGCTTAGTATGAAGACTATCAGCACGTTACAAACTGTTCGCAGCTTACCTTTCCGGCTTCCTCCAAGTGGGATGTACACGTATTTGATAAAAAATCTGGATAGGGTCATGTGCCATCTCTGCCATAATTCCTTAACTGTTGCTGCCTTATATGGTGAATTAAAATTGACAGGCAGTTCAATATTCATCATAAGTGCAATACCTGACGCCATATCGCAGTATCCGCTGAAGTCAAAATATATCTGAAAGGTATAAGCTAGCATGACCGCTATGACTGTAAGGGTATCCAGGAAAAAAGTCTGTTTAAAACCGTAAGTAACTACAAGGCTCAAAGTGTCAGCCAGTAATACTTTTTTGGACAATCCAAGAACGAAATAAATTATGCCTTTTTGAAAATTATCCAGATTGAATTGTCTTTTTTCCTCAGATTTAAACTGTGACAGTATCTCTTTATGGAAAGATATAGGTCCTTCTATAAGCTTGGGGAAATAGGTAACGTAAAGAGCATAATCAATAAGTGAGTAATGCTCAGCCTCACCTCTTCCTCTGTCGATCATATATGACATCTGCTGGAATGTGTAAAAGCTGATTCCAATTGGCATTACGATCTGAGCAGACTGATAGCTCATTCCAAGTGCACTTACTACGCTGCCTACAAAGAAATCGTAATACTTAAAATAAAACAGGAAGCCAAGATTGACTACTACGCCAAGTATTTTCAAAACCTTTAGCCATGTATTTGAGCTAAATCTCTTCATCAGCATGCTGATAATGTGGTTGACTAATATACTTCCACACATTATGAGCATAACGTTCATACCAAATCTGCTGTAGAAAAAAAGTGACATGGCTATGATAAAAATATCAGCCAATCTGTACTTTTTGATATGGTTTAATGAAAACCATACAAGTAATGTGATGGGAAGAAATAATAATATAAATGAAAATGAATTGAATAACATGTTATTTCCTTTATTCTAAAAGCTTCGTTTTGATTTATATTATCATATTTAAAAGCAGCCTCGTCAAATTTGATACGGCTGCTTTTTTATAATAAATAATATGTACTTGATCAGTTATTTTCATTCATCATACTGGCATAGCAGGGATCATGCCTGTACGTTCATAATTTTTCCAGGCTTTACTTATCTTGTTGGAGCCTATCACTGCTGCTATTCCACCAATTATTAACAGCCATCCGCTTAAAGCTCCCATGGTTAATGTGGTTACAATACATGAAACAATTCCATAAACAAGTAACACTACAGAAGGACCAAAGCTCTTGGTGCGATGTATGATCACTCCAAGTAATGCGACAATGATGACATCTATTAATGACATCGGATCCATCTCCTCTGCAATAATAAGGATCAATGTCACTACAGCAGATATATATGCAATAATGGCTCCTGCCATTGTACTTGCGTTGGCATTTTTAAATTGTGGAAGTTTGCACATAGCCTCTTTTGTAAAAGGCATATTGCCCTGTCCATACTGCATCATCTGAGGATTAAAATTATTAAATTCCTGTGGCTGATTCATATATGGCTGCTGATAGGTCTGTCCATAAGTCTGACCATATTGCTGATTTGCCATAGGCTGCTGATAGCCCTGATTATAAAACTGCTGCTGATTATTCTGGATGTATGGTTGATCATATACCGGCTGATTCATTCCTGATTGCTGATAGTTCTGACCATATGCCTGATTATTATTCATTGAAGGATTCTGAAATCCTTGAGCATACTGCTGATTGTATGACTGCTGATTCATTGACTGTCCCTGATAATTAGGATTAAAAGACTGATTAACATTTGTCTGTTGAAAGTTCTGATCTGTGTACATTATTCTTTCCTCCAAAGATATCAAAATCTTTTTTCATCGTTATCATACTAACATAATTTTTTTATCCACAACACTTTAATTTTTGCTAAAAATATGTGTATAAACATTTATTTAAAGCAAATTAAAAATGTTTTATAATTCTCATATGGAAAAGCATTTATCTATCTTCGAAATGCTCAAGTATTTTTACTTAGAAGAGGTTATATGAATTTAAAAAAGCATGTTTTTATCAAACGTTTTATATTATTAGTTTTGATATTGATCATATTTATTGCTGGAATAGTTTATATTTTTGATCCATTCTATCACTATCACAAGCCCTGGTTTGGACTTACTGCAGTATTGAACGACAAAGAATATCAATGCATTGGTACTTTACGTAATTTTGATTATGACGCTTTGATCGTAGGCTCGTCTGTTACTGAAAATAATAATAACTCCTGGTACAATGAGGCTTTTGATTGTACGACGATCAAGGCTACAAGAAGCTATGGTGCAACTTCTGATCTATGCTATCTTTTGGATGCGGCTTATGAGGAGCATGATCTGAAGTACGTATTTTACAATATTGATCCGTCTTCTTTATCAGCGTCAACTGAAACAACTTTTGAGTCTTCCGGATGTCCTATGTACTTATACGACAAAAATCCTTTTAATGATGTTCAATATCTATTTAATAAGGATGTACTCTTTTCCAAGATTCCATATATGCTGGCTCAAAATCTGGCTGGTTATGACTCAGATTTATCCTATAACTGGGCTCAGTGGAAGGTGTTTGATTCAGCCAGCGCTTTGGGATTATATTTTAGACCCAACAATATTTCTGAAATGCTTCCTGAAGATTATTATCAATCTAAACTGGACGGCAATATCAATCTTTTAACTACACTTGTTTCGGAGCACCCTGAAACAGAATTTAAGTTTTTCTTTCCTCCATATTCTATGCTCTGGTGGGACGGAACTTATAGAAATGGCGAGCTTGATGCTATCATATATAATGAAAAGCAGGCAATTAAAGCTCTTTTAATGTATGACAATGTTGAGATATATTATTTTCAGGACAATGAAGAGATTATCACCGACTTGGAACTGTACATGGATTCTCTCCATTTTGCCCCTGAAATCAACCAGTTCATGTGCGAAGAAATGGCTCTTGGCAACGATCAGCTGACTTTAGATAATTATGAGGAAACTCTTGATAATATGTCTGCTTTTGTTGACAAGATCGTGACTGAGCTCATTATACCTTATGAAGAACAAGGTCTTTTAACTTACGAAATCACTGAAGAATAAATGGAGGATGTTATGTCAAAAAAGTATATTTCCTGGAACGTTAATGGATTACGCGCTTGTGTTTCGAAGGGAACTTTTGTTGAGTTTATTGAAAAGGAGCAGCCTGACGCTATTGGTTTACAGGAGACTAAACTTCAGGAAGGGCAAATAGAGCTTGATCTTCCTGGCTATCATCAGTATTGGAACTATGCAGAGAAAAAAGGTTATTCCGGAACTGCTATTTTTACCAAAGAAGAGCCAATTTCTGTATCTTATGGTCTTGGTATTGAAGAGCATGATCATGAAGGCCGCGTCATTACTTTAGAATATCCGGATCATTATCTCATCACTGTATATGTGCCTAATGCCAAGGAAGACCTTTCCCGTCTTGAGTATCGCTGTCATTGGGAAGATGACTTTTTAAAATATATTAAGAAGCTGGAAGAGAAAAAGCCTGTAATCTATTGCGGAGATCTAAACGTTGCCCACAAGGAAATAGACCTTAAAAATCCAAAGACCAATCGTGGACACGCCGGATTTACTGATGAAGAGCGTTCTAAATTCGATGCAGTGCTGAATGCAGATATGATCGATACTTATCGTAATTTCTATCCTGATAAGGAAGGTGCATATTCCTGGTGGTCTTACAGATTCCATGCCAGAGAAAAAAATGCAGGTTGGCGTATTGACTATTTTGTTACTTCTGCTTGTCTGAAAGACAGACTTAAAGACGCCATGATATATCCTGAGGTCATGGGTTCAGACCATTGTCCTGTTGGCATCATCATTGATTGAGGTTTCTCATGGAAAACTTTTTATTTAGCATAAATGCAACTTTACCGATTTTTCTCTTGATGATCTTAGGCTATATATTTAAGTTATTAGGACTATTAAAATCCGAATTTGTTTCCGGTTTAAATAAATTTGTTTTTAAGATAGCACTTCCTGTTCTGCTTTTTAATGATCTGTACAAGCAGGATTTTGAATCTGCCTGGGATGGTCGTTTTGTCCTGTTTTGTCTTATTACAACAGTGATCAGCATTACTCTGATCACTGGAATTTCTTTTTTGGTAATACATGATAACGGTCACAGAGGTGAATTTATTCAAGGATCCTACAGAAGCTCCGCTGCTCTTCTTGGTCTTGCTTTTATTCAGAATATTTATGGCAATGGTTCAAGTAGTATGGGGGCCATGATGATCCTTGGCAGTGTTCCTATCTATAATATTTTTGCAGTTACTGTACTTACATTAACTGCTCAGGATAATGATACTTCTTCTGAGACTTCATCCTTTAACATGGAGCTTGTTTTAAAAACTTTAAAAGGTATTGTAACTAATCCCATTATATTGGGAATCTTCATTGGTCTATTATGGTCAGTGATAAAGATTCCTATGCCTGTCATATGTTCATCAGTTGTCGAAGACATTGGTAGTCTGGCTACACCTCTTGGACTTATGGCTATGGGTGCAAGTTTTGATATCAAGAAGGCAACAAAAGAGATTGCGCCTTCTTTACTGGCTTCATTTATAAAACTTTTTGCTCTTGCTGCTATTTTTCTTCCAATATCTGTATTATTTGGTTTTAGGAACGAGCAGCTCATCGCACTTCTTGTTATGTATGGTTCTGCTACTACTGTCAGCTGTTTTATCATGGCCAAGAATATGGGACATGATGGGATTCTCAGCTCTAGCATAATCATGATGACTACTTTTGGTTGTGCTTTTTCACTTACATTTTGGCTATTTATCTTAAAGTCACTTCAACTGATTTGATCAATGTTTATGTGCAAACGAGTCAGCGGGGACGTATCAAATTGACTCATTGTATGCAATGAGTCAATTTGATACGTCCCCGCTGACTCTCCTTTAACTTTCTTTAGCTTACTTTTTCTACTAATTCTTCTGATCTTACAGCTTCTTTAAGACTCTTTATATATTCCTGAACATAAGGTATGCAATCTTTTCCATACTGTCCGATTATTTTTACAATAGCTGATCCAACTATTGCTCCATCTGACTTTTGAGCCATGTTAGCAGCCTGATCTGGTGTTGAGATTCCAAAACCGATTGCTGCTGGTATATCTGAGGCTTTTCTTACCAGTGATATCATTGAATCTATATCTGTAGTAATCTTGCTTCTGACTCCTGTAACACCAAGTGAAGAAACTACATACAAAAAGCCTTTTGCTTCTTTTGCAATTTTGATTATCCTATCTTCTGAAGTAGGAGCAATCATTGATATGATATCTACATTATGTGCTGTTGCTTCTGCTAAAAATTCATTTTTTTCTTCAAATGGAACATCTGGAACTATTATTCCATTGATTCCGCATTCTTCGCACTTGGCCATGAATTTTTCCTTACCATAGGTGTAGATTGGGTTGGCATAAGTCAGATATACGATTGGTACCGTTACTTTGCCACTTTCTCTTACTCTTTTGACCATATCAAAAAGATGATCTGTTGTACAACCTTTTGACAATGCTCTTTCATTTGCTTCCTGTATTACTACTCCTTCTGCAATCGGATCAGAAAAAGGAATTCCTATTTCTATAAGATCAGCACCTGCCTCTTCCATTGCAGGGAGCAGTTTTTCTGTTGTCTCAATATCAGGATCTCCGCCTGTTACAAAAGCTATAAGAGCTTTTCCATTTTGAAATGCATCTTTTATCTTAATATTCATCATGTGTATACCTTTCTCCTCTCATCAGTCGTGAATATCTTCGCCTCTGTATCTTGCAATTGCTGCAACGTCTTTATCTCCTCTACCAGATACTGTAACTACGAGTATCTGATCCTTACGCATTGTTGGTGCAAGTTTCATTGCATAGGCAATTGCATGTGAACTTTCAATCGCTGGAATGATTCCTTCGGTCCTTGAGAGGTATTCAAAAGCTTCTACAGCTTCTGTGTCAGTTACAGGCACATATTGTGCTCTTCCAATATCTGAGAGATATGCGTGTTCAGGTCCTACTCCCGGATAATCAAGTCCTGCTGAGATTGAGTATACTGGCGCTATCTGTCCATACTTATCCTGACAGAAAATTGATTTCATTCCATGGAATATTCCTGTAGTTCCTGTTGTAACTGTAGCAGCTGTTCTTTCTGTATCAGCGCCTTCGCCTGCAGCTTCACATCCAATAAGCTTTACATCCTTGTTGTCTATAAAGTCATAGAAGGTTCCAATTGCGTTTGATCCTCCTCCAACGCATGCTATTACTGCATCTGGAAGTCTTCCTTCTTTTTCAAACAACTGCTCCTTGATTTCTTCGCCGATCATCTTCTGGAAATCTCTTACAATTGTTGGGAATGGGTGTGGTCCCATTACAGATCCAAGTACATAATGTGTATCTTCGATCCTGTTGGTCCATTCCTTCATTGCAGCATTGACTGCATCCTTAAGTGTCTGTGTTCCAGTTTCTATTGCATTGACCTTTGCCCCAAGAAGTTTCATTCGGTATACGTTCAGAGCCTGTCTCTCAGTGTCAATTTTGCCCATGAATATCTCACACTCAAGGCCCATAAGAGCTGCAACTGTTGCAGTAGCTACGCCATGCTGGCCGGCTCCTGTTTCTGCTATAACTCTTGTTTTTCCCATTTTCTTGGCAAGAAGGCACTGTCCAAGGCAATTGTTGATCTTATGAGCTCCCGTATGATTCAGGTCTTCTCTTTTGAGATATATTTTTGCTCCTCCAAGATCTTCAGTCATCTTTTTTGCTTCATACAAAAGAGATGGTCTTCCTGCATAATTTACCAGCAGATCCTTGAATTCTCTCTTAAATTCCGGGTCATTTTTATATTTGTTATAAGCTTCCTCAAGCTCATTTACTGCATTCATAAGTGTTTCAGGAATATACTGTCCACCATATTCTCCGAATCTTCCGTTAACTGCTTCCTGCATCTTGCTCTCCTTTTTGTCTTATCTATACTGTTCCATTACCAGCATTAGTTTTTCTACTTTTTTCCAATCCTTATGTCCATCTGTCTCTATGCTTGAGCTCACGTCTATTCCATAAGGCACAGACTGTGTTAATACTTCTCTCACATTGTCTGCATCTATTCCACCTGCTACAAAGTAAGGCTTTTCTATCTTTGGAATAAGGCTTAGATCAAATCTTTTACCTGTTCCGCCTGCAACTCCCTGTTCATAATTATCAAGTAGTAGCATGTCGCAATCAGTTTGCTCTGCCGGTTTTATTTCACTTCCATCTTTCACTCTTGCTGCCTTGATTATAGGTACTCTATTACCAAAGTCTTTAAGCACTTCCATGTTACTTTCCTGTTTCATTGGTAGCAGTTTTCTAAGGGATTCAATATATGCTTCATCCTCGTGTCCGTGAAGCTGTATTACCTGTATGATCCCTGCATTGTACAGATCTGCTATATGCTCTATAGCTTCATCTACAAATACTCCAACTACTGGAATTGTTTTATCCAGTTCGTTTCTAAGCTTTCCTGCTTCTGCATCTGTTACATATCTTTTGCTTTTTGGGTAAAAGATGATTCCTGCATAATCAGGTTTGAAACAGTTAACAATTTCTGTGTCCTCCGGTGTTTTTATCCCGCATAGCTTTACTTTGATCATAAACTTACTCCTCTATATATTTTTAGCCCCTAAGCTTATCTAGCATTTCCTTTTTATCTGTAGCTTTCATCAACGTTTCGCCGATCAGCACTGCATTGACCTGCTCTTCTCTCAGTCTTTTTATTTCTTCTGAGGTCTTGATACCACTTTCTGCTACAAATAATATTCCTTTTTCAATTGGAACTAATTTCCTTAAGGCTATACTATTTTGTATGTCTACTGAAAAATCCTTTAAATTTCTATTATTTACTCCTATGATTCTGGCCCCGCTCTTTACTGCCATCTCAACCTCTGACTCGTCATGTGCTTCCACAATAGCTGACAAACCTACGCTATCTGCTATCTCGATATATTTTTTTAATGTCTTTTCATCAAGGATGGCACATATCAGTAATATCGCAGATGCTCCATATACTTTGGCCTGGTATATCATGTATTCATCAATAGTAAAGTCTTTTCTTAATAGAGGTGTTGTTACTCCACTTTCTCTTATTTCTCTTAGATAATCTATGCTTCCAAGAAAATAATCTGTTTCTGTAAGTACCGAAATTGCACTTGCTCCCGCTTTTTCGTAATCCTTTGCTATATCGATATAAGGAAAATCCTCTGCTATAATGCCTTTCGATGGAGATGCTTTTTTTACTTCGCATATAAAATGGATATCGTCTCCTGATAAAGCTTTTTCAAAAGCAAATGGCTCTTTTTGGCTTTTGATTTCATCTTCATAGACTGCTATAGCTTTGGCTTTCATCTGCTGCGGACTTACTTTTTGTTTTTCTTCTTCAATTCTTTTTCTTGTTGCCTTTACTAAATCATCCAGTATCATATATTGATCAAGTCCTTTTACATTGCCTTTTTTTCTTCATAGCTGTGTGTTGCCTTTACAAATGTATCCAGCTTTTCGATTGCTTTTCCGCTATCTATCATTTCTTTTGCAATTTTGATACTGTCCATGATAGTTATATTGTCTATTCCAAGATATATTGCTATAGCTGCATTGAATATTACTACGTCTCTCTTAGGTCCCTTTTCTTTTCCACTTAGGATATCTCTTGTAATCTGTGCATTTTCCTGTGGAGTTCCTCCAATAAGATCCTGCAACTTGCATCTTTCAAATCCATAATCTTCTGGACTAATCTCATATGATCTGATTTCACCTTCTCTGATCTCACATACTGTTGTAGGGCCAGTTAAAGTGATCTCATCGAGTCCGTCACTTCCACAGACTGTTACGCCTCTTACTACTCCAAGGTTAGATAATACTCTTGCCAGAGGCTCTGTAAGTTTTTTGTCATATACGCCCATTAACTGCATCTTAGCTGAAGCTGGACTTGCAAGAGGTCCTAATATATTGAATATTGTTCTTATTCCAATTTCTTTTCTTACTGGTCCTGCATATTTCATTGATGAATGGTATGTCTGTGCAAATAAGAAACTTATGCCTACTTCATTTAGGATTTCTTCTGCCTGTTCTGGTGTAACAGTTATATTGGCTCCGAGGCTTTCAAGAACATCTGCAGCTCCGCTCTTTGAAGATACACTTCTGTTTCCGTGCTTGGCTACAGGGATTCCTGCTGCTGCTACTACAAAAGCTGATGTTGTTGATATATTAAATGTTCCTACTTCATCTCCACCTGTTCCAACAATGTCCATTACATCTTTTACAGGATTGATCTTTATTCCTTTTTCTCTCATTACTTCAGCACTTGCTGTTATTTCATCTACTGTCTCACCTTTAAGTCTTAGTGCTGTCAAAAAGCTGGCCATCTGAGCCTGTGTTGCCTCTCCGGTCATTATTTCTTCAAATACTGCTTTCTGTGTCTCGTAATCGAGATTTTCTCCTTTAATTACCTGATTGATTGCTTCTTTGATCATGTTTCCTTCCTCCATTTTGTTTTTTTCGCTTTGGACAAGTGTTTTGGAAAGAAACAATTCTCTTTCTTTTTGGTAATAAAAAAACCTTTGTCCTTAGCATGTTCTGCTAGGGACAAAGGCTATATAATCATTAGCTTCTGCGGTACCACCCTAATTGGTATTTTCATACCCACTCTACTACGTACTATCATACGTATCTGTCTTGATAACGGGACAGTTTCCGTTGGCATCTACTTTCTCTCGATTTCAAGCCACCCTCCAAGGCCCATTCACTATTGTCACAATACTGCTTCACACCTTACAGCAGCTCTCTGAAAATGCTTCAATACCTACTATTTCCTTGTCTTCGGTTTACTTTATTGGTTTAAAGTATAAGAGTTTTATCTGGTTTTGTCAATTGATTTATTTTTATTTTTTGGTTGTTATTTATTAATCTCAGTCTTCTTCATTTTTTTGAGATTATTGTCAGTTTCCTTTAACATGTCTCTAAGTGACATATTGTCTTCATAGCTAAATTCGCATATTGAAAACTGAAGATGATTTAAATATCTGCCTGATTCTGTCATAAGTCTGGCATTCTGTTCTGACATTTGTAATTTGAATTTTTCAGCCTTTGACTCATCATCGGTGACATTTAAAACAGCGAATTCGTCTCCTCGTATTCTTCCATAGATACTGTCTTGTCCAAATACTTCATTTAGCATTGAGGCAACTCTTTTAACCGCTCTGTCACCCTCATCATGTCCAAACATTTCGTTTATATTTTTGATCGATGCCATGTCTATATAGGCTACCACTACATATGTTGCCGGTATAAAACGATTCTGCATCTCTTCATATGCTTTATCAAAAAAGCCTCTTCTATTTAGCAGTCCTGTAAGATAGTCTGTATCTCCGATGTGATCCAGTACTGATCCATCTTTTGCAAGTTCTTCTCTGCTTTCATTAAGATCTTTTTCTATTTTCTCATTTTTTATTGTCAGATCACTTATTCTCCAGGCACTTATTATCATGCTGAACAATATTTGATAATAGATATCAGCCGTTGCAGGTTTAAATTCTGATACTATGATTCCGTGCTGATTTTCATCAATATAAATATTCTTTGCAATCTGAGTTTTTTGTTCTTTTATTTCACATTCTTTAAAGACTGAATTTGTTGATATTTCCACTTCATCAGCAATCTGTTCCTGACCATTTCTGATGATCAGTTTTTCTTTAATGCTTTCAGCCTTTTTCCATTTTTCTTTTAAAGAATTGATTATTGGCTTCTCAAAAATAAATATTCCCAGATTGTTTATTCCAGTTTCCTTTACATATTGAGCTATTTTTTTATATACATTGCAATTTTTATATTCTGCTATAAGTAGAGCATTTCCCAATTTAACAGCATTGTATACGCTATTATTGTCAATTTTGATATCTGGAATTTTTATTGTATTTAGATCTAGTAGTTCTGGGAGTTTTCTATTGTTGAGATAATAAATAGCATCATGAACAGCAAGATATCCCTGCTGTTCATATGATGCATCATCATACAGATTTACATTGGTAAAACCTTCCTGTTCAGATATTGTCAGTATAGGTATTTCACCAAATCTTTTTAAGAGTTCTTCTTTTTTTAGAATGGTAGTGTTTATTCCTATTTTCTCAATATCGACTAATAATATATCGAATTCTTTATCTGATATATAGTCAAATATCGCTTGATCCTGATACTCGAATTTTTGCTCAGCTTTATTGTTCATATTACCGGGAAGATATTTTCCCGGCAATATGCATAGATTAACATCAAACTTTTTAGCAGCTACATCTGCTCCGATGCACATCCTTCTAACAGCATCATCTTGTAACTCAGAAACAAGTAGGCCTATTCTCATTACACTTCATCCCCATCATCAGATATGTCTTCTTCTGTTTCTTCGCCTTCAAAATCGTTTTCGTCTGACTCAAGAATTGTCTTATCCTCGTCATCTATTTCTTCCATAGCATCTTCGATTTCATCAAATTCTTTATCGTCATCAGATACTTTTTCTCTGACTTTTGCTATTTTAGCAACTGTTACACCTTCATCAAGATTGATCATCTTAACGCCTGATGTAATTCTTCCATGAACAGATATATCTTCCATTCGAAGCTGGATCAGTACTCCTGCACTTGTGATCATCATTATTTCATGATCATCGTTAACTGCTTTAACACCAATCACGTTTCCAGTCTTCTCCATTATATTGTAACACTTTACACCTTTTCCGCCACGTTTCTGTATCTTAAATTCATTGATATTGGTTCTCTTACCATAACCTCTTTCAGATACTATGAGCAGTGAACTTCCCTGAGTGTTTTTCTGCATTCCGACGATTTCATCACCATCATCAAGCATCATTCCTCTTACACCCATTGAAGTACGTCCGGTTGATCTGACATCCGTTTCCTGAAAACGAATGCACATACCATTCCTGGTAACTAGGAATATCTCGGAATCCTTAGTGGTCGTCTTGACTTCAATTAGCTCATCATCCTCCTTAAGGTTGATCGCTGTCAAACCATTCTTACGAACATTTGCAAATTCCAATACCGGTGTTTTCTTGACTGTACCCTTTTTGGTAACCATGAAGAGGCATTTTTCCTCTTCAAATTCCTTTATAGGAATTGTAGCAGTTATCTTTTCACCTGGATTAAGTTGTAAAAGGTTTACTATCGCAGTTCCTCTGGATGTTCTTGAACCTTCTGGAATCTGGTATGTTTTAAGTCTGTATACCCTTCCCATGTTAGTGAAGAACATGATGTAGTTGTGAGTTGTTGTCATCAGTAAGTCTTCAATATAGTCATTCTCTATTGTAGACATACCTTTGATTCCTCTACCGCCACGATTCTGTGTCTTAAAGTTGTCAATTGACATTCTCTTGATGTAACCAAGGCTTGTCATGGCAACTACTGTGTTTTCATTTGGAATCAGGTCCTCTGCTTCGATATCAGAATCATCTATACCAATCTTAGTTCTTCTGTCATCTCCGTATTTTGCAGCAATCTGTGTGATTTCTGTCTTGATGACTCCAAGAAGTACTTTCTTATCAGCAAGTATTGCCTTGAGTTCCTGAATCTTCTTTAACAGTTCCTGATGTTCCTGCTCAAGCTTATCTCTTTCCAAGCCTGTCAGTGTTCTCAGTCTCATATCCACAATTGCCTGTGCCTGGATATCAGTCAATCCGAATCTACCCATTAACTGTTCTTTGGCAATTGCAACTGTTTCACTGCCTCTGATAATTTTTATTACTTCATCAATATTATCAAGGGCTATAAGCAATCCCTGTAAGATATGATCTCTCTCTTCAGCCTTATTTAAATCATACTGGGTTCTTCTTGTTACTACATCTTCCTGGTGCTGGATGTAGTACTTTAATGTCTCTTTTAAGCTAAGAACCTTTGGCTCATTATTTACAAGAGCCAGCATGATGATACCAAATGAATCCTGAAGCTGAGTATGTTTGTATAACTTATTGAGCATTACGTTAGGATTTACATCATGTCTAAGCTCAATTACAACTCGCATTCCTTCTCTACTTGTCTCATCTCGAAGTGCTGTAATACCCTCGATTTTCTTTAACTTAACAAGTTCTGCTATCTTGGAGATGAGGTTTGCTTTATTAACAAGATAAGGAAGTTCTGTAACGACAATCCTGCTCTTGCCATTGCCCATATCTTCAATATTGGTAACAGCTCTTACAACAACTTTTCCTCGACCTGTTCTATAAGCTTCTTCAGCGCCCTTAGTTCCAAGGATTATACCGCCTGTAGGAAAATCTGGCGCTTTAACGATTGGAAGAAGTTCTTCGATTTCTGTTTCTCTATCTTCTTCAATCTTATTGTCAATCATCTTGACTACAGCATTTATTACTTCTCTGAGGTTGTGAGGAGGTATATTTGTTGCCATACCTACAGCAATACCTGTAGTACCATTTACCAATAGATTTGGAAATCTACTTGGAAGTACTGTTGGCTCTTTTTCTGTCTCATCAAAGTTTGGTACGAAATCTACTGTATCTTTATTGATATCAGCAGTCATCTCCATTGATATCTTTGACAATCTGGCCTCTGTGTATCGCATGGCTGCGGCGCCATCACCATCCACAGAACCAAAGTTACCATGTCCATCAACAAGACAATATCTCATTGACCAAGGCTGAGCCATATTTACCAATGCGCCATAGATTGAACTATCACCATGTGGGTGATATTTACCCATCGTATCACCAACGATACGGGCACATTTACGATGTGGCTTATCTGGTCCGTTATTAAGTTCTATCATTGAGAAGAGTACTCTTCTCTGAACTGGTTTTAAACCGTCTCTTACATCTGGAATAGCTCTTGCTGCAATTACGCTCATGGCATAATCAATATAAGAGTTTTCCATTGTTTTTTGCAGATCTACTTCATGAATTCGATCACTGACCACCTGCTCATCAAATATATCATCAGGCAGGTTCTGGTTCTGATCGTTGTTATTATTTTCAGCCATTTTACTCCACTCTCATTTATCAGATATCAAGATTCTTTACAAACTTAGCATTCTTTTCGATGAATTCTCTTCTAGGTTCTACCTTATCACCCATAAGAGTTGTAAATGTAACATCTACATCTGATTCAGTTTCTTCATCCATATTTACTCTAAGCAGTATTCTTCTTTCAGGATCCATTGTTGTCTCCCATAACTGCTCAGGATCCATTTCTCCAAGTCCCTTATATCGCTGAATTTTATTATTCTGATCACGACCAACTTCAGAAAGAATCTTGTTTAATTCTTCATCGCTGTATGCATACCAGACTTTTTTATTTTTCTCCAGCTTGTACAGAGGTGGCTGTGCAAGATATACATGTCCTGTTTTGATCAGATCAGGCATAAATCTATAAAGGAATGTGAGCATAAGTGTAGCTATATGAGCTCCATCTACGTCGGCATCAGTCATGATGATGATCTTGTCATAACGCAGTTTTTCAATATCGAAGTCATCATGTATTCCTGTTCCAAATGCTGTGATCATGGCTCTGATTTCAGCATTGCCATATATTCTGTCAAGTCTTGCCTTTTCTACGTTGAGGATCTTACCTCTAAGTGGAAGGATAGCCTGAGTTGCACGGCTTCTAGCTTCTTTTGCTGATCCACCGGCGGAATCTCCCTCTACTATGAATATTTCACAGTTTTTAGGATCTTTATCAGAACAGTCTGCAAGCTTTCCAGGAAGTCCAAGTCCATCAAGTGCTGACTTTCTTCTAGTAAGATCTCTTGCCTTTCTGGCTGCATCTCTGGCTCTCTGTGCAAGAATAGCCTTATCAAGTATGAGCTTGGCAACCTGTGGATTCTGTTCAAGGAAGTATGTAAGCTGCTCTGTAACGATACTTGCAACTGCACCTCTTGCTTCTGAGTTTCCAAGCTTTTGCTTTGTCTGTCCTTCAAACTGTGGTTCTTCAACCTTAACAGATATGATAGATGTAAGACCTTCTCTTATATCTTCACCAGACAGATTGTCGTCTGAGTCCTTGATCATCTTGTTAGCACGTGCATAGTCATTAAATGTCTTTGTAAGTGCTGCCTTGAAACCTTCCAGGTGTGTACCACCTTCTGGTGTATTGATATTATTAACAAATGTATATGTGCTTTCATTGTATGAATCATTATGCTGGAAAGCGACTTCAACATGAATGTTGTTCTTATCACCTTCAAAATACATAATATTGTCATACAGAGCTGTTTTTGATTTATTCAGATACTGAACAAATTCTTTGATACCACCTTCATAGTGGAATATCTGCTCTATAGGCTCCTGGCCTTCTTCTACCCTAAAGTCTCTAAGTGTTATCTTGAGTCCTTTTGTAAGAAATGCCATTTCTCTAAGTCTTTGTTTTAATACATCATATTCAAAAACTGTAGTTTCCTTGAATATTGTTCCATCTGGCTTAAATGTAACTGTTGTTCCTGTTTTTTCCTTAGGACATTCACCAACGACCTTAAGAGGATACATTACTTTTCCTCTTTCGTATCTTTGCTGATATATCTTTCCTTCGTTACATACCTGGACTTCCAACCAATCGGAAAGAGCGTTAACTACAGAAGCACCTACTCCATGAAGACCACCGGATACCTTGTATCCTCCACCGCCGAACTTACCGCCGGCATGAAGTATTGTAAATACTACTTCTACACCTGTAAGTCCTGACTTGTGGTTTACTCCAACCGGAATACCTCTTCCGTTGTCCACTACAGTTATTGTGTTATCTTCATTTATTGATACTTCAATGTGATCACAGAATCCTGCAAGTGCTTCATCTACTGAGTTATCAACTATCTCATATACCAGATGATGCAGACCTCTGCTTGCTGTTGTTCCGATATACATACCAGGTCTTCTTCTTACTGCTTCAAGACCTTCAAGTATCTGTAATTGGTCAGCGCCATACTGTACCTGTTCTTCGCTCATTTCTCCTCCATAACTGATTTAATTTTCACTAGTTACTGTTCCATTAACTACCTTAAACAGTTTATCTATAGCAAATCTATTGTTAACAAATTCATCTAATCCCGTACAAGTGATTATCGTCTGTATATCACCAATTGTGTTCAATAAATAATTTTGTCTGTTACTGTCTAATTCAGATAACACATCATCTAGTAATAAAACGGGATTTTCTTTTTTTGACTTTTTTACGATTTCTATTTCAGACAGCTTAAGTGATAAAGAGGCTGTTCTCTGTTGACCTTGAGAACCGAATTTACGTATATCAATAGCCTCTGTTGAATTTTCACTTTTTACTATAAATGAAAAATCATCTTTATGTGGTCCAACAGTTGTCTGTTTTAAAATCTTATCTTTCTCTCTCGATTGTCTTTGCTTTTTTTCAAAGTTATCAAGATCAATATTTGGCTCATAAAAAATAGACAGTTTTTCTCTGCCTCCTGTAAGCTTTTCATGTATAGGACCAATTATTTCATTTAACTCTTTAATAAACTTTTCTCTAGTTCTTATGATCACGCTACCATACTCTATAAGCTGCTTATCTTGAACATCAAGCAATACTGAATTTTCAGGATGATCGTATAAGTTCTTTAAGACCTTATTTCTTTCAACCAGCAATTTATTATATTTAGCGAGATTATTTAAATATATCTGATCCAATTGGCATAGCTCCATATCCATGAATCTACGCCTTTCGGATGGACCATCTTTTATTATGCTCAGATCTTCCGGAGAAAAAAATACTACATTGAGCCTTCCAACCAGATCGGAGGCTCTTTTTATTTTTTGCCCATCTATAGCAATTCCTTTAGACTTGTTTTTTCTAAGATGCATATCTACTCTATAATGAGCTCCATCTTTTTCAAGTATGGTCCTGATATGTCCCTCATCTTTTCCAAACCTAACTATTTCTTTATCCTTGCTACTTTTATGTGATTTAGTAGTGGCTGATAAATATATCGCCTCAAGGATATTTGTTTTTCCCTGTGCATTATCGCCATACAATATATTTGTTCCACTACTAAACTCTATATTTAGTTTTTCATAGTTCCTAAAATCAGCAAGTTCCAGTGATTTAATTATCATTTTACAATTTTAACCTGCTTGCCCTGATACTCGATAATATCGCCGTCAACCAGCTTTTTGCCGCGTCTTGTTTCAACTTCTCCGTTAACCTTGACATTACCTTCCTGAATATCATACTTGGCATCAACACCTGAATCTTCAAATCCAGCCTTTTTTAATGCCTGTCCAAGTTTTATGTAGTCATCTGTTTCTCTTAACTTAACTGTATCCATTTTTGCCTTTTTACCCAAAATTTTTATCAATCAACTGTTGTAAAGTTAACTGGTAATACAAGATATGTGTAGTTAGCATCCTTATCTCTGATAAAGCATGGAGCCTTTGGATTAACTAAATATACATCAATTGTCTCATCTTCAATTACTCTAAGTGCATCAATAAGGAACTTAGGATTAAATCCTATCATCAGATCCTTACCTTGTTTCTCAATACTGATTTCCTCATCCATACTACCAATTGTAGAATTGATCTTTAATTCCATTTTACCTTCAACAATTGATATAATGACTGGCTTCTTATCACCTTCTTTTACAAGAAGAGTAGCACGGTCGATACATTCAAGGAATTCCTTACGGTTGATTGACATCTTTGTCTCATAGTCACTTGAAAGCATCTGATCAATATTGAAATATTCACCTTCAATAAGTCTTGAAACAACTATTGTCTTTTCAAACTCAAATAAAATGTGCTTATCGGTAAAGTATATATTGACCATACTTGTAGTACTGTCAGATAAGATCTTGCTGATATCTCCAAGTGTCTTTCCAGGAACTACAACTTTTTTGTATGGATAAGAAGCTGCAAGCTTAACTTTACGAATAGATATTCTGTGTCCATCGAGAGAGCAGAGTTTTAAGTTATCTTCAGATATCTCAAATAACTCACCGCTCATCATCTTATTGGAATCATTTTCTGCTATAGAAAAGATTGTCTGCTGAATAACACTTCTTAAAGTGAACTGTGACACTGCAACTCCATCAATTTTTTCAATTGGTGGAAGATAAGTAAAGTCTTCTCCATTTCTACCAAGAAGATTGAACTTAGCTTTACCACATGTGATAGTTACTTTACTGTTTTCATCAGACTCTATTGTTACTTCACTATCAGGTAACTTACGCACAATATCAAAAAAGATCTTAGCATCAATTGCTACAAAACCTCTATCTACTATGTCACCATCTACTACAGTCTGGATACCTAATTCCATATCATTAGCAATGAACTTTATAACACCTTCTGTAGCATCTACTAATATGCATTCAAGAATAGACATTGTTGTTTTATTTGGTACTGCTTTTGATACTATCTGTAATCCAGTCACAAGATTTGACTTAGAACATACAAACTTCATTTGTTATTATTTCCTCCTGTGCGTGTGTATATATAAATAAATTAATTATAAAAGACTAAATAATAATAGGTGTAGATATGTGTAAAACCCTTTTCATTATACAATTTATAAGGATTTTTTACAAATTTTTAACTGTTGATATATAAAAATTTAATGTTTATAAACTGACGTTTTTCAACATATCCAATTTTTGATGATTTTTCTCATTTTTATATTTCAACAATCATTCCACTGAGTTTTTTTGATTAATGTGAATTATCGTATCTAAATGTACACATATTAATCCACATTAACCGTTTGATCCAAGTTTCTTCATTATTATGTCGATGTTCTTGGATAACTCTTCATCTACCTGCAGCTTTTTCTTTATCTTGCTTATACCATTCATTACTGTTGTATGATCTTTTTTACCAAGTATCTTTCCGATTTCTTCTAATGAAGAATCTGTTAATTCCCGGCTAAGGTACATGACTATCTGTCTTGGAAGTACAATATCTGAATTACGCTTTTTGGATGCGATATCCTCCTGTTTAACAGAGTAGTGTTCACACACAGTAGTCATAACAAGCTGTGGAGTAATTATTGTTTCTTTTTCAGGATAAATGATATCCTTTAATGCTTCTTTTGCATTATCTAAAGTAATATCTACATTATTTAATCGTGAAAAGGCTATTATCTTATTAAAAGCACCTTCCAGTTCTCGGATATTTGATTTGATATTTGTTGCAATATATTCAAATACTTCGTTATCTATTGATTTACCATAGTTTTCAGCATTCTTTTTCAAGATAGCCATTCTTGTTTCATAATCAGGTGCCTGTATATCAGCTATAAGGCCCATCTCAAATCTTGATCTGAAACGCTCTTCAAGAGTTTCCATTTCCTTTGGTGGTCTATCAGATGACAAGATGATCTGTTTTCCAGCCTGATGCAGTTCGTTGAATGTGTGGAAAAACTCTTCCTGTGTACTTGTTTTTCCTGTAATAAACTGAACATCATCTACCATAAGAACGTCTACTGTACGATATTTTTCACGTAGCTTGGACATTGCTTCTGTTTTACCACTTCTGATGGATTCGATTACTTCGTTGGTAAACTGTTCTGATGTTACATAAAGGATCTTTGCTCTATGATTATGCTCCATTATGAAATGGCCAATTGAATGCATAAGGTGAGTCTTACCAAGTCCTGGGCCTCCATAGAGGAAGAGAGGATTGTATGATTCTCCCGGTGATTCAGCAACAGCCAATGAAGCTGAGTGAGCAAACTTATTATTACTTCCAACAATGAATGTATCAAATCTATATTTTGGATTTAAATTTGAATTTTCATAAAAATCATTATTAATATAAGAAGATTCTCCATTTTTTTCAGTTAATACTTCTTCCTCATTAGCTACGTCTTTTTTCAATATAAAGGTGATATCCACAGCGTAGCCTAATAATTCAGAAATAGTAACTTTGAAGAAGTTCATATAGTGGCTAACTATATAACTTAAAGCAATACTATTATCTGAAGGTATTACTATATATACGTTATTATCTTTGAATTGGTGTAATTCCAAGGGATCGATCCAGGTTCTATAAGAAATATCTGTGATACCTGATTCTTCACGAATGGTACTTTTTATTTCATTCCATGCTGTTTTTAATAAAGAAGTAATTTCATCAGATGCTTGCATTACTAAACTCCCAACAATTAAATTTTGACAATTGTTATTTTATATTAATTGGTGTCAATCTGCAAATTTACTGCATTTGTGGATAACTATTTTTTAAATTTTTTTCATTAATCCGTTAAAGTGGATTATGAGAGTTTCTCAATTAACTAAAACTACAGTCGATAAACCTTATAAAATACACATTTCGATTTTTTATCTACCTTTTATCTACTTCATTATCCACTATTAATCCACAATTTGTGGATAGATTTGAGTTATGAACAAGTTTTCCACAAAATCTACATTTTGTCGTGGATAACTTTTTGAAACACAATATATTGATTAATAATTGTGCATAACATTTTTTTAATTTTTTCAAGAAATTTTAAGGCTTGACGCGTTGTCTCTTATTTATTATAATTATAACGATTTTTTCCACACAGGATGTTAGATCATGAAAATAGCAATGATAACATTCCGGTGTTATCATTATCAACCTTATTTATATTAGGAACGAAGGAGGTGTTTTGAATATGAAGATGACATTTCAGCCACATAAGCTTCAGAGAGCAAGAGTACACGGTTTCAGAGCAAGAATGGCAACTAAGGGCGGTAGAAAAGTACTTGCAGCTAGAAGATTAAAAGGTAGAAAGAGAATTTCAGCTTAACTTAAGTTTTTAAAACTTGTTAATGGCTCTTTTATGCGGATATGTGGATGTAAGTCCGGCATATCCGTTTTTTCTTTATAAGTAAACATATGCGAAAGGAATATTTGATATGCTTTTTTCCGAATCGCTTAAGAAAAATGAACAGTTCAGAAATGTTTATTGTAACGGTAAAAGTTACGCTGATCGTAATTTAGTAGTTTATGTGTGGAAAAATGGAACGATCAAAAACAGACTGGGTGTTTCATGTAGTAAAAAAGTTGGGAACAGTGTTGTAAGGCACAGATTTGCAAGACTTGTTCGAGAAAGTTACCGACTACACGAAAATATATTTAATAGTGGTTTAGATATAGTAGTCGTTGCCAGAGCCTGTGCGAGAGAATGTACTTATCATGATATTGAAAAGTCTCTATTATTCCTGGCAGGTCGTGCTCACATAATAAAAAATGGTGAGCAGGCTGATATTAGATAAGGATATCAGTTTTTATATGTAGAAGGATTATTAATATGAAGCAACTTTTAATTTTTATGATCAAATTCTACAGAAAATATTTGTCTCCTTTAAAGAGAACAAAATGTCCATATATTCCGACTTGTTCTGAATATGGATTAGAAGCAATAGAAAAATATGGTGCAGTTAAAGGTGGATTGCTTGCTATTTGGAGGATTCTTAGATGTAATCCTTTTTCTAGCGGGGGGTATGATCCTGTACCATAACTATATTTTTGTGGAGGATTTGCTGTGACGGGAGTATTACTTACGCAGTATCAGGGAACTTTTATTGGTCCTATTGCTAAATTATTGGGTATTCTTATGAATGGAATATTTTCTATTCTTAATTCTATTGGAATTCCTAATATTGGTTTATCAATTATTTTATTTACATTTTTAATTTATCTTTGCTTAATGCCTCTTACAATCAAACAGCAGAAGTTTTCTAAACTTCAGGCTAAGATGAGTCCTGAGCTTCAGGCTATTCAGGCTAAATATAAGGGCAAAAAAGATAATGATTCAATGCTTGCTCAGCAGGAAGAGATTAAAGAGTTATATGGAAAGTATGGTGTTTCTCAGACTGGTAGCTGTGTTCAGTTATTGATCCAGATGCCTATCCTGTTTGCTCTTTATCGAGTTATTTATTCTATGCCTGCTTATGTTACACAGGTTGGTGATACCTTTAGAGTCCTTGCTAATAACATTATTGGTACTGATAATGCAGAGTTCCTTTTAAACTCTGAATTAAGCTCTGTATCTAGTGCTGTAAAGATGTATAGCAAGAATTTGACAGATGACAATCTGGTTAATGGTGTAGTTGATGTTCTTAATAAGATATCAAGTGCTGACCTTGCATCTATTGCAGAACATTATAATTTATCTTCTTTAACTTATAATGGACATCTTATTTTGAGTAACGGTGATACTGTTGGTCTTATAGATAGATATAATAATTTCTTGGGACTTAATATTGGTAACTCACCACAGTATTTGTTAACTAATGCTTTTACTTCTAAATCATTTTTGTTATTTATTGCAGCTATAGCTGTTCCTGTACTTGCTGCTTTCACACAGTTTATCAATGTTAAGCTTATGCCTCAGGCAGCTAGTACTTCAGGAGATCCTAATGATGCTTCTAATCAGATGATGCAGTCTATGAAGACTATGAATTACATGATGCCTATTATGTCTGCATTTTTCTGTTTTACACTTCCAGCAGGTATGGGTCTTTACTGGATTGCAGGTTCTGTCATCAGAAGTATCCAGCAGATACTTATCAATCATCATATTGATAAGATGGATATTGATGCTGAAATAGCTAAGAATCAGGAAAAATATAAAAAGAAACTTGAGAAGAGAAAAGATAGAACACCTAATATCAATAACTACGCTAATTTAAGTACTCGTAATATGGCTTCTAATAATTCTGTTACCAAGATTAAATCTAATCTTAGTGATTCTGAAAAAGAAGCTGGTATTAAGAAGGCTACTGATACTTATAATAGTGGTAATATTAGGAAAAACAGTCTCTTATCTATGGCCAACATGGTAAGAGAGTATGATGAAAAAAATAATAAATAATCTTTGGGAGGGTTAATTTAATTATGGATTACATAGAAGTATCCGCTAAAACTGTTGAAGATGCTATTACAGAAGCATGTCAGTTATTAACTGTTACAAGTGATAGACTTGATTATGAAGTTATTCAGAATGGTTCATCTGGTTTTCTGGGATTAAATGTTAAACCTGCTATTATTAGAGCAAAGGTTAAAGATACTAAAGCTGCTGAAGCTGTAGTAGAAGATAAGGTAGAAGTTGTTTTTGATAAAAAAGAAGAAGTAGCTGATAATAAATCTGATACAAAAAATGTTAGCAATTCAGAGAATGTTGATTTTCCTGCTATGGCTAAAGAATTCCTCGCTAGCGTTTTTGAAGCTATGAATATGGAAGTTAATGTCGATGCTAAGTTTGATTCTAAGGAGTCTGTTCTTGAGGTTGAACTTAGTGGAGCAGAGATGGGAGTACTTATTGGTAAGAGAGGACAGACACTGGATTCTCTCCAATATCTTATTTCACTGGTTGTTAATAAGGAATCTGATAATTATATTCATGTAAAAGTTGATACAGAAAATTATAGAGAGCGTAGAAAAGCTACTCTTGAAAATCTGGCTAAGAATATTGCATTTAAGGTTAGAAAGTCAAGACAGTCTGTAGCACTTGAACCTATGAATCCTTATGAGAGAAGAATTATACATTCAGCTCTTCAAAACGATAGATATGTAACAACTCACAGTGAAGGCGAAGAACCATTCAGACGAGTTATTATTACATTAAAGAAATAAGATTTTTAATCGCCCCTCATTGCTTATTGCATTGAGGGGCTATTGTGCGATATGGGAGTTTTTGCATTATGAGATTTGATGACGATACAATATGCGCTATTGCTACTGCAATGTCAGATGCTGGTATTGGTATTATCCGTATTAGTGGAAAAGATGCAGTTAGTATTGTGGATAAGTTTTATCTTTCTGCAAAAAAAGTTCATAACTTAAGAGAACATGCGCCTAATACTATTGAATATGGATATATTTGTGATAATGAGGAAAACATATTAGATGAAGTCATGATCTCTTTTATGAAAGCTCCTCATAGTTATACAAGAGAAGATGTAATTGAAATCAATACCCATGGCGGTATGATGATCATGAATGAAATTCTGGAATTACTTATTTCTAATGGTTGTCGACTTGCTGATCCTGGTGAGTTTACGAAAAGAGCTTTTTTGAATGGCCGTATTGATCTTACTAAAGCTGAAGCAGTAATGGATATTATAAGTGCACAAAATAAGTTTGCTCTTCACAATTCTGAAAAGCAACTTAGAGGTGAAGTATATAATGTCATTTCTGAACTTAGAAAAAAGATTTTATATGAAATGGCATATATCGAATCAGCTTTAGACGATCCTGAAAATTATGACCTTGATGGTTATAAGCCAACTCTTTTAACTGAATTAAAAGAACTGTCTGATAAATGTATGCATCTGATCAATTCTTCAGATGAAGGTAAGATTCGTAAAGATGGTATAAATACTGTCATTATAGGAAAGCCGAATGCAGGTAAGTCTTCTTTATTAAATATCATGACTGGTGAAGAGAGAGCAATAGTTACTGATATTGCAGGTACCACTCGAGATATAATTGAGGAAACAGTTCGTATGGATGATATTATTTTACATATCATTGATACTGCAGGCATACGTAATACAGATGATACTATCGAAAAAATTGGTGTTGATAAAGCTAAGAAGTATGCTAATGATGCGGAATTGATAATATATCTGATAGATTCTACTAAAAATCTGACCTCTGATGATTATGACATTATTGATCTTATTAAAAATAAAAAGGTCATTGTATTATTAAATAAATCAGATTTAGGTAATCAGATTGTTAGTAAGGATGATGTTTTATCAAGATTCGAATCTGAAATTCCTATTATCAATACCTCTATGACAGATATGTCAGGAATTGAAGAAATGAAACAAGCTATTTCTAATTATTTCTTAGATGGTAGTATTGTTCCAAAACAGGAGCTCTATATTACAAATATGCGTCATCAGCAGGCTCTTAGAAAAACATATGATAGCATATCTCTTGTTATTCAATCAATCAATGATGATATGTCTGAAGATTTTTTCACTGTTGATCTTATGAATGCATATGCTTCTCTTGGTGAAATTATTGGTGAAGAAGTAGGAGATGATCTTGTTGAAGAGATTTTCTCAAAGTTCTGTATGGGTAAATAATTATTTATTATTTGGAGATTTATAATGAATCACGTTTTTGAAAATATAGATGTTGCAGTAATTGGTGCCGGACATGCTGGTTGTGAAGCAGCTCTTGCATGCGCAAGGCTTGGACTTGAGACTGTTGTCTTTACTTTAAGTGCAGATAATATTGCTTTTATGCCTTGTAATCCACATATTGGTGGATCTTCAAAAGGTCACCTTGTTAGAGAAATTGATGCACTTGGTGGTGAAATGGGTAAAAATATTGATAAAACTTTTATCCAGTCCAAGATGCTTAATACTTCAAAAGGTCCTGCTGTACATTCACTTAGAGCTCAGGCTGATAAACTGAAATATTCCCTTTCTATGAAGGCTGTTCTTGAAAGTCAGGAACATCTTACTATTAAACAGGGCGAGGTTACTGAATTAATAACTACTGATATAGATGTATCAGATAAACTTTATTCAGAAGGATATAGAAAAAAGATTACTGGTGTTAAGTTTTATACAGGAACTATATATAATGCCAAAGCTGTTATTTTATGTACCGGTACTTATCTTAAAGCAAGATGCCTTTGTGGTGAAGCTATTACTTATACAGGCCCTAATGGTTTACAGCCATCTAATGAATTATCTAAATCTCTTATTGATAATGGAATTGAACTTCGAAGATTTAAAACTGGTACACCTGCTCGTATGGACGGTAATACTATTGATTATTCAAAAATGTCTGAGCAGAAAGGTGACGATCCTGTAATACCATTTTCATTTGAAACAAATCCGGAAACTATTCAAAGAGAACAAGTTTCCTGCTGGTTGACTTATACCAACGAAGAAACACATGAAATAATACGTAAAAACATTGATAGATCACCTATTTATGCTGGTATTATTGAAGGAATCGGACCTCGTTATTGTCCTTCTATTGAAGATAAAGTAATTAAGTTTCCAGATAAAAACAGACACCAAGTATTTATTGAACCTGAAGGATCGTTTACTAACGAAGTATATGTTGATGGCATGTCTTCTTCTATGCCAGAAGATGTTCAGATTGCAATGTATAGATCTGTTCCTGGTCTTGAAAATTGTAAGATAGTTAAAAATGCTTATGCTATTGAATACGATTGTTTAACTCCTGGACAACTTCATCCATCATTAGAATTTAAAAATGTCTATGGATTATTTAGTGGTGGTCAGTTTAATGGAAGTAGTGGTTATGAAGAAGCTGCAGCTCAAGGTTTATATGCCGGTATTAATGCTGCTATGCAGATAAAAGGAAAACCATTCTTATACATTGATCGTTCTGAAGGATATATTGGTGTCCTTGTCGATGATCTTGTTACAAAAGAGAATCTTGAACCTTATCGAATGATGACTTCAAGAGCAGAGTACCGACTGCTTCTTAGACAGGATAATGCAGATTTGAGATTACGAGAAAAAGGATATGAAGTTGGTCTTATATCTGAAGAACAATATAATAGAGTTTTATATAAGAAGAAATGCATTTCTGAAGAAGTTGAAAGATTAAAAAATACTTTTGTTGGAGCATCTAAGAATATACAGGAATTTATGACTGCTCATGGATCTTCCACTTTAAAAACAGCTTGCTCTCTTGCTGAACTAATTTGTAGACCAGAATTATCTTATAAGATCATAAGTGATATAGATCCTGATAGATCTGAACTTGATGATGAAATAATTGATCAGGTCGAGATCTCAATAAAATATGAAGGATACATTGAAAGACAGCAACGACAGGTTGATCAATTTAAAAAACTGGAACATAAATTAATACCTGCTGATATCAATTATGATGACGTACTTAGTCTACGTCTTGAAGCAAGACAGAAATTAAAGAAGTTTAATCCTACTAATATAGGACAGGCTTCTCGTATAGGTGGTGTTAATCCGGCTGATGTTTCTGTACTTCTTGTTTATATTGATTCTATGAATCGTAAATAGTTTACTAATTTATTTGGAGTATATATGAATAACTATTCTCAGTTAATTGAAGACTTAAAGGAATATAATATTGTTTTATCTGATGAACAATTAAATCAGTTTGATCAGTATTTTAATCTCCTGATAGAGTGGAATCAGAAAATGAATCTTACTGCCATAACAGAATTTAATGATGTATGTAAGCTTCATTTTTTGGATAGCATTTCTGCATGTCAATATTTTGATTTTACTCAGAATGACCTTCATATTATTGATATTGGTACTGGTGCAGGTTTTCCTGGCATACCTTTAAAAATTGTTTTTCCTAATTTGAATGTTACTTTATTTGACTCTCTTCAGAAACGACTTAATTTTTTAAATGAAGTAATTGAACAACTGCATCTTAATAATGATTGTGGTAAAATAGAAACCGTACATGGCAGAGCTGAAGATTATGCTGCATATCGTAACGGTGAACTTCGTGAAAAATATGATTTGGCTGTTTCTCGTGCAGTTGCTAATCTTGCCACTTTATCAGAGTTTTGTTTACCTTATGTAAAAGTTGGTGGTCAATTCATTTGTTATAAAGGCGAAAAGATATTTGAAGAATTACCTAACGGAAAAAAAGCCATTCATTTATTAGGTGGCAGATTTAATGACCTGTTTGAATTTGAATTACCTAATTCTGATATTAAGAGATATATTTGTGTTTCAGATAAGGTTGAAAAGACATCTAAGAATTACCCACGTAAAGCAGGTATCCCTGCTAAAAATCCTTTATGTTGAATCTAATTATTAGTTTCACGTGAAACATTTTATAAAATAATTATATTAATCACTAGAAATTGTTTCACGTGAAACATAAAAACGCAAGATATTGATGATTTTCCGTGAAACATATAATAAAAAATATATAAAATATTGATAAACTGGACTATTTGTTTCACAATGGTAATATATGAGGAGGGTGCTTAGTCACAGAAAAGAGGAAAATGGGAAGAATAATTGCAATAGCCAACCAAAAAGGCGGCGTAGGTAAAACAACAACATCAATAAATCTATCATCATCTCTGGCCGAAAAAGGAAAAAGAGTGTTAGTAGTAGACACTGATCCACAGGGAAATACAACAAGTGGTTATGGGCTGGATAAAAATGAAATTGAAAATACCATCTATGAATTAATGATAGGTGAATGTAGTATAGAGGATGCAATTAAGAAGGAAATATATGATGGAGTGGATATAATTCCATCAAATGTAAATCTGGCTGCTGTAGAAATTGAATTAATTGATGTAGAGGAAAAAGAATATATACTAAAAAATGAAATTGATAAAGTAAAAGATGAATATGACTTTATCATAATTGATTGCCCGCCATCACTTAGTATGTTAACAGTTAATGCTATGACAACAGCTAATACAGTTCTTGTTCCAATTCAGTGTGAGTATTATGCTTTGGAAGGATTAAGCCAGTTAGTACATACAGTTAACCTTGTTAGAGAAAGATTGAATCCTGAATTAGAGATGGAAGGTGTTGTATTTACTATGTTTGATTCAAGGACAAATCTGTCATTACAGGTTGTAGAGAATGTTAAAGAGCATATTCAGGAAAATGTTTATAAAACAATTATTCCTAGAAATATACGTTTAGCAGAAGCTCCAAGCTATGGAATACCTATTAATTCATATGATACAAAATCTGCAGGGGCAGAAGCCTATAGACTTCTTGCAGATGAAGTAATAAATAGAGTATTTGATTAATTATTAGAAAGGAAGTTGAGGGGATGGCTCCAAAAAACGTGAAACGTGGCTTAGGAAAAGGATTGGATTCTATCATTCCAGCAAGTACTAAGGTTGAAAAAAGTAAAACAGCAGTAAAAACTGCTAGAAGTGTAAAAGAAGAAGTTGTACTCGAAGAGGGACAAGTAGTAAAAATAAATATTACAAAGATTGAACCGAATAGAGAACAGCCAAGAAAGAACTTTGATGAGGATGCAATATTAGAGTTATCTGATTCAATAAAACAGTATGGAATTTTATCACCACTTGTAGTACAGGATAGAAAAGACCACTACGAGATCATAGCTGGTGAGAGAAGATGGAGAGCAGCAAAAAAGGCTGGACTCAAAGAAGTACCTGCTATCATAAAGAATTATACTGAGCAGGAAATAGTAGAGATATCCCTTATAGAAAATATTCAAAGAGAAGACTTAAATCCGATTGAAGAAGCACAGGCATATAAGAGACTTTTAACTGAATTTAATTTAAAGCAGGATGAAGTTGCTGCAAGAGTATCAAAAAGTAGAGTAGCAGTTACAAACTCTATGAGACTTTTGAAGTTATGTGACGAAGTGCAACAGATGGTAATTGAAGGAAAGATTTCTACAGGCCATGCAAGAGCATTGATATCTATAGAAAATCCTGAAAAGCAATATGAAATAGCTCAGAAAATATTTGATGAAAAGTTAAGTGTTAGAGAAACAGAAAAACTTGTTAAGAACCTGGATAAGATTCCAAAGACACCAAAACTTGTAGCAAAGAATGAAAGTCTTGAAACAGCATATAGACAATTAGAAGAAAAACTCAAATCAAAAATAGGTACGAAAGTTCAAATATCATCATCAGCCAAAGGCGATGGATCTGGAAAGATAGAAATCGAATTCTATAATACAGATGATCTTGAAAAGATAGCAGATAAACTGTCAGTATAAAAACAAAAAGGATGGGACATAATAATGACAAGTAATCTTTTGCAGAACCTATTAGGACTTGGGAATATAGATGGAGCAATTGTACTTATAGGATTAATTATTCTATTTTTAATAATTGTAGTTCTTCTTATAATAGTAATAAAACAAAATAAGAAAATTAAGAAATTGAGCAGACGCATAGACAGATTCTTTGAAGGAAAAGAAGCAGCTAGTCTGGAAGATGAAATATTTAGTATATTCCAACAAAATGAAATAATTAAGAAAACCACTGAAAAGAACCAAAATGATATTAATAGACTGAATGCAAGATTAGCAGGTTGCTTTCAGAAGGTAAGTATTGTAAGATATGATTCGTTCAAGCTTGGTGGAAATTTAAGTTTTGCATTAGCACTACTTGACCAGAATGATAATGGAATCATACTTAATTCAGTAAGAAGTGCAGAAAGTTGTTACCAGTATTCCAAAATAATAAAAAATGGTCAAAGCGACACAGAACTTGGAAGAGAAGAAGCGCAAGCACTACAAAATGCTATCAATTATTAATTTATTAAAATTATATTTTATACAATATAAAAGGAGCAAGAAATGATTGACATTAAGTTCTTAAGAGAAAATCCAGATGTAGTAAGAGAAAACATTAAGAAAAAATTCCAGGATGAGAAACTTCCATTAGTAGATGAAGTAATTAAACTGGATGATGAGAGAAGAGCAGTTCAGCAGGAAGCTGATGATCTTAGAGCAAAGAAAAATAAGATTTCTAAAGAAATCGGTGCACTCATGGCTCAGGGTAAAAAAGAAGAAGCAATGGCAATGAAAGAAGAAGTTGCTAAGAGTGCTAAGAGACTTGAAGAACTTGAAGCTAGACAGAAAGAAGTAGATGATGAAGTACTTAATAAGATGATGATCATTCCTCAGATCATTGATGACACAGTACCTATCGGAAAAGATGATTCTGAAAATGTAGAAATCCAGAAATTCGGTGATCCAGTTGTTCCAGATTTTGAAATTCCATATCACACAGATATAATGGAAAGACTTCATGGTATTGATCTTGATGCAGCTAGAAGAGTGGCTGGAAATGGATTCTATTATCTCATGGGTGATATCGCAAGACTTCACTCTGCAGTACTTGCATATGCAAGAGATTTCATGATTGATAGAGGATTTACATATTGCATACCACCTTTCATGATCCATGGCAACGTTGTTGAAGGCGTTATGAGCTTCCCAGAAATGGATGCTATGATGTATAAGATCGAAGGAGAAGATCTCTATCTTATCGGAACATCAGAGCACTCAATGATCGGAAGATTTAAAGACCAGATACTTACAGAAGATCAGATGCCACAGACATTAACATCATATTCACCATGTTTTAGAAAAGAAAAAGGTGCACACGGTCTTGAAGAAAGAGGCGTATACAGAATCCACCAGTTTGAAAAACAGGAAATGATTGTAGTATGTAAGCCAGAAGATTCAAAGATGTGGTATGACAAGCTTTGGCAGAATACAGTTGATCTCTTCAGATCATTAGATATTCCAGTAAGAACACTTGAGTGCTGCTCAGGAGATCTTGCAGATCTTAAATGCAAGTCATGCGACGTTGAAGCATGGTCACCTAGACAGAAAAAGTACTTTGAAGTTGGTAGCTGCTCTAACCTTGGAGATGCTCAGGCAAGAAGACTTAAAATCAGAATCAAAGGTGAAAATGGAAATTATCTTGCTCATACACTTAATAACACTGTTGTTGCTCCTCCAAGAATGCTCATTGCATTCCTTGAGAACAACCTCCAGGCTGATGGAACAGTAAAGATTCCAAAGGCACTTCAGCCATACATGGGTGGAAAAACAGTTATTACTGAATAATAGTATTTTATATCATAGGAAATTGCTTTCCTATGATATAAAATACGCTCCGCTAAGGATGCGCACTCGCGCGATAGGTAAATGTTGCATAAATGCAACCGCGCTCGGCGCGAGAATGTCGCAAGCGACATTCTTTGTTCTAATCGTAATATAGTTATGTAATTAACAAGACCGTCAGATGAAACTAACCTTAAAGGTAGTATGAACTGGCGGTCTTATGCTACAATTAAAAGAGATATTGATTTATTAGTTAGAAAGGTCCAAGCAAATGCATAAATTTCTTAGAGCAGTTGGTTTTAGTAAAATAAAAACAAGAAAAGAACTTACAGAAATAATAAATAAAACAATCCAGGAAGCCACTACAAGAGAATATGCAACTTTACAGGAAGAAGGTAACGAGTTATTTGCAATTTTTTGTACTGATTTTGCTGATGGACTGGGGCTGGCAGTATGCGGTGAGTTTGATGAAAAAGACGTTTTTACCTACGAATATTATTATCCATATCTAAGAGGCAGCAAGGTAAGCTCAGGAGAAGATATTACAGTAGAGAGACATGCTGCTACAGAGAGCTATGCAGGTGTATGTGATGAAAATAGAATCGGAGTAACACTTATTTTTTACCTCCAAAATATCATTGCATATAAAAAACAACAAAATGAAAAGAATCTTCCAATCAAAGGTACTACACTAAATCTCTCTGCCTTATCTGTAAAAGGAACCATAGTTCTTCCGGTTGCTAAAAGTAGCCAACAGAAAAGAGCAATAAGACAAAAATACAATGATCGAAATAGATTAATATCTGCAGCAAGACAGGGAAATGAAGCCGCTATTGAAAGCCTGACCCTGGGAGACATGGATACATATACAACAATATCTAAAAAGATTAAGACAGAAGACGTATATAGCCTTGTTGATAGCTTCTTTATGCCATTTGGTGTTGAGTGTGATCAGTATTCAGTACTTGGAGAAATTCTAGAATATAAAGCTGTAGTTAATAAACTCACCAAAGAAACAATTTATATAATGAGAATAAATTGTAACGGACTTGAATTTGATGTATGTATAAATGCAGCAGATCTGATGGGAGAGCCAAAAGTAGGCAGAAGATTTAAAGGAAATATCTGGATGCAGGGAATTATAAATTATCCAAACAAATAAAATTTGAATAAACTCAGTAAATATGCTAACATAAAAGACGTGCCAGTTGGTATGTCTTTTATCTTTGCACAGCTAAGATAATTTGGGTTAAACAAAATACGGGTAACAAAGAATATATAATATTCTTTTGTTTATAAGTCCACGTAGCTCAGCTGGATAGAGCGCTAGCCTCCTAAGCCAGAGGTCGGAGGTTCGAATCCTCTCGTGGACGCTAAGAGGAGCCTATTAAGACTCCTCATTTTTTATCTAAAAACAATTCCGTTGACTTTTCAATTTGTTCTTTCTATATTATTTTTAAGTTTTTTAGAATTCTAGTGTTTTATCACCTAAATAATTACTACAATATATCACAAACTGTGGAGGAATAAATATATGGGAAGAATTGTTGCAATTGGAGGCGGTGAATTAGACACTACGCACAGAATTAATGAGTATATTGTTAAATTGGCAAGCAAGAAAAATCCTAACTTTCTATTTATCGGAACTGCCAGCCATGATGCAGAAGGTTATATAACAGGTATTAAAAATGAATTTGAAAGCCTTGGCTGCACAGTAAGTGTACTTAGACTTACTACTGAAACTTATACTGATGAAGAAATTAATAGCATTTTGAACATGGCAGATATCATTTATGTAGGTGGTGGGGATACATCTTTTATGATGGATATTTGGAAAAAGTATGGACTTGACGAGAAACTGAAAAAAATATATTACAATGATGATTCTTGTAACATCCGGACAAGATTCTTGAATTATCCGGACACGCATTCTTCTATTATCCGGACACGCG
>SVGC01000057.1 GCA_015056495.1 Butyrivibrio sp. | reverse complement strand
CGGAGTTTTTCTACTTTAAGCTAAAGCAGCTGTTGTCCCCCTGCATAGCAGGGGGTTTTATTAAAGATGCTACACAAAAAAATCGTAGAGAAAAAATAATTTTCTCTACGATTAAAACTAACAATAATTAAAATATAAATGAGAATAGGAAATAGAACTAATGAGGATAGTTATGCCCATTAACAACGCTCTATATCTGTTAACTAGACATGTCTTGACCTTCATTGCAATCTCCTTCCCCGTTTTTCTTTTAAAATAATATCATGGTTAGTTTCCACATTCAATACTAATCTCATTAAATATGTGCATGATCTTTTCAGGGTCCATTTTGGTCTTGTCCTGTCCTTCTTTATCAACAATAGCCCTTCCTTCATGCATCATAAGGAGTCTGTCGCCGTACTCAAAGGCGTATCTGAGGTTATGTGTGACCATGATGGTGGTAACTTTTTTCTCATGTACTATTCTATCCGTCAGCTGCATGATGATGTCTGCTGTCTTGGGATCAAGTGCTGCAGTATGCTCATCCAGTATGAGGAATCTGATAGGTGTCATTGTGGACATAAGAAGTGCAAGCGCCTGTCTCTGTCCTCCTGACAAAGAGCCTACCTGAGTATACAGCTTATCCTCAAGGCCCAGTCCCAGAGTGCTGAGCATTTCCTTGTAATAGTTTACTTTTGATCTGTTTATACCGGCAGTGATACCAAAAGGCTTGCCTTTATTATCAGCAATGGACATGTTTTCAAGAATGTTCATGCTCGGGCATGTTCCTTTGGAAGGATCCTGATATACTCTTCCTATCACACGTTGTCTTACGTAATCTTTCTGAGCTGTAATATCTGTACCATCTACAAGAATCTGTCCCTTGTCCACAGGAATGCTGCCGCAGATAACATTGAGCATAGAGGTCTTACCAGAACCATTACTGCCTACCACAGACACAAACTGTCCGTCAGGTATTGTCAGATTAAAATCATCAAACAGGCACATTTCATTAACTGAACCTGCGTTGTAGTTTTTATAGATTCCTTTTAATTCAAGCATATCTCACGCCTTAACCTTTCTCTTACGATCCATGGTAACAACTAAGATCACAAGGAATAATACCGCTGTAACAAGCTTAAGGTCTGTAGATGAAAGTCCTGCTTTAATAGCTATTGCAACGCAAGCCTTGTAGATGATAGCGCCTATCACCACACTTGTTGTAATGCTCAAAAAGCTGATATGCTTCAAAAGGCTTGTTCCAATTATTACACTGGCAAGACCAATTACTGCTGTACCAGTTCCCATTGATATATCAAAATATCCCTGCTGCTGACCGAATATGCATCCGCTTAAGGCAACAAGTCCGTTGGCAAGGGCAAGGCCGATTATTCTTGTCTTTCCTTTATCAATACCCATAGCAGTTACAAGAACATCATTGTCACCTACTGCTCTGAGCATAAATCCTGACTTTGTAGACAGATACCAGTCAAGACACAGCTTAACGAGTATAGTTACGATCAGAATGATGATAACTGTCTTATATGGCTCCAGCGCTTCCGGGAAAAGGTTATTAACAAAATTATTATCAAAAATTGTATAGTAATTGTACATTGGCAGGTTGGCTTTACCGGCTACTCTTAAGTTGATAGAGTACAGACCTGTCATCATAATGATTCCTGCCAGAAGATCTCTTACCTTAAATACAACATTGATAACTCCGGTCAAGATTCCCAATCCGCAGCCTGCAATAAAGCACACAGGCAGAGTCAGTATTGGTGATAATCCTGCTCTTATAAGTACAACTCCAAGAGCAACACCGAAAGGAAAACTTCCATCAACTGTCATGTCCGGGAAATCAAGAATCTTATATGTGATATACATACCAAGAGCCATAATGGCATAGATTAACCCCTGTTCAAATACACTAATTATCAAACTCACTTTTTTAATCCCCTAAAAATAATTATGGGGTTGCTGCAATGTGAATTAAGTCCTTCACAGATACAACAACTCCCATATATCTTACCATAAGTTATATAACTCAATAAATATGTTTTACAATTTATTCTGAATCATTTTCTTACGCAGTCAGCGGCGTAGCGCTTCCTGCTACCTCTGAACAGTAACTTTATTCTACAGTAATTGTGTCATATACTTCTGCAGCTGATCCAAGTGTTTCTTCTGAGATTTCCATATTGATCTTCTCAGCAGCTGCTGTATTAACGTAAAGGGATGGCTCGTCAATTACTTCAAATGCCATTTCAGAAGCGCTCTTCTCTCCCTTAAGGACTGCAGCGGCCATCTTACCAGTCTGGATACCAAGCTGATAATAATCAAGACCCATAGATGCTACGCATCCTGCCTTTACCTGCTCTACCTCTGAACCAAAAACAGGGATTCCAGCTTCTGTAGCATACTTGATAACAGTCTGAAGTCCTGACACTACTGTGTTGTCTGTAAGGTTATTGATGCAGTCTACCTTGGACGCCATATCTGAAGCTGCCATATCAAGATCTGCAAGTGTATTGATACCTGTTTCTACGATCTCAAATCCATAATCTGCTGCGTACTCTTTGTACTGAGCAATTGTGCTGACTGAGTTAGTCTCACTTGTTGTATAAATGATACCGATCTTAGTTGCATCAGGAAGCATTGCTCTGATCATTTCAAGCTGCTCTGTAACAGCAAGTGCATCTGAAGTACCTGTAATATTGCCAAGTGGCATGCCATCGCTTCCTGCAAGCTCTGCTCCTACAGGATCGGAAACTGCTGTATAAATTACAGGAACATCTGTATTCATAGCTGAATTATAAGCACTCATAGCTGAAGGTGTTGCAATTGCACAGATAAGATCTACGCCTGCAGATACGAAAGAGTCTGAAATCTGACTTGCAATACCTGTATCTGCTTCTGCATTCTGAAATTCTACAGTGAGGTTTTCTCCCTCAACAATTCCTTCCTCTGCAAGGCCTGCAAGAAATCCCTCTCTGCAGTTATCAAGAGATCCATGTTCTGCAAACTGAGAGATACCAATAGTATATTCTCCCTCTGCAAGTTCTGTAGCATCTGTGTTTTCAGATGTTTCACTTGCAGCATCTGCCTCCACAGACTCTGCAGCTGTTGCTGTTTCTTCACTTACCTGCTCTGTAGAAACTGCTGTTTCTGTCTCTGTTGTTTTTCTGTTATCCCCGCATCCAGCAAGTGCAAGAGTCACTATACTAGTAGCAAGAACTGAAGCCAAAAGTTTCTTTTTCATAAAATATAACCTCCTCCGGATACAACTTGTGCAAAATATAATTTTATATTCATGCATATACTCTATTACTTTAAATCATTAAATTGCACATGTCAATTGGCAAGTGTATTACAATTTAGCAACATCTGACTAAAAAGCAACAATAATGCTTTAGAGAAAGCAAAAAACGTGTGGTACATTTCTTATTACAGAAGGTTTTTACTTGAATTGGAGGAATAAAAAATGGCACAAGACGCTAAAATTACAATTCATCCATCATATCCGATCGGTGAAATTTCAAACAGGCTCTTCTCAGCTTTCCTTGAGCCAATCGGCACTATGGTGAATGGAACAATGTTTAACCCCAAACATCCAACAGCAGATGAACAGGGCTTTAGAACGGATTTTATAGAAGCTATCAAACATACACATCTCCCGGCTGTGCGAATGCCTGGTGGCAATTTCGTATCCTCATGGCAGTGGAAAAACTCAATCGGTCCCAAGGATCAGCGAAAGGTATGCCTTGACCCAGCATGGCATCAGTATATTACCAATGAAGTTGGGCACGACGAATATCTACAATGGGCAGGTAAAGTCGGAACAGAACCTCTTTATACTGTAAACATGGGAACTGGAACAATTCAGGACGCTATGGATCTTGTAGAATACACTAATCATACAGGCGGAACATATTGGTCAGACCTTAGAAAAAAGAATGGTCATGAAGATCCATATGGAGTCAAGATGTGGTATCTCGGAAATGAAATGGATGGTCCATGGCAGCTAGGCGCCTGGGACAAGAATCCTACAGGCTATGGCTGTAAAGTCCTCGAGACTTCAAAAGCAATAAAATGGATAGATGAGACTATCGAAACTGCTGTTTGCGGTTCATCTGCTCCGTTTATGGAAGGCTTCCCTGAATGGGATCAGACCGCACTTGATAAATGCTATGATGTTGTAGACTATGTTTCAGTCCATCACTACCACAGCGCACCTCCTGGAGATATCAAATCTCTTCTTGGCGGCTCACTCTACTATGAAGACTTTATAAATACAGAAGTTGCTATGATCGATTATGTTGCCTCCAAGCACAGATCACCCAAACAGGTCAATATCTCTTTTGACGAATATGGTGCTATGGTAAGGCCACTAATGGAGTTACACCCTGGCTATGGCAGATACAATATGGCAAGAAACCACTACCGCTTTGATCCTGAAAGACGATATATCCTGCATGATCCTGACAACATGCCTGAGCGTGAGTTTCCAGGCGGTGACATGCTCCATGCTCTTTCAATGGCTTCAATACAGCTGGCACTGTTGCGACATGCTGACAGAGTAAAGATTGGTTGTATGACCGGCGGTCTCTCCGCTCTGTGCTCTTCTAACCATGACCACGTATGGAAGTCAGCATCACACCATGTCTTCATGCAACTTCTTAAGTATGCAAAAGGAATTTCCATGGATACAAAGGTTGAATCAGAAACCTACGATATGCCTGGCTACGCCATTGAAGACACTTCCCAGTACACTGGAAAAGAAGGCGTAAACTTTATAGACGCAGCAAGCGCATGGGATAAGGATAATAACAGACTGACTGTGTTTGTCATCAATAGAAATGAAGATGCTGAATATCCTCTTACTGTCGATCTGAAAGGCTTTGAAGGTTATAAGCCTGTCAATGCTTTAGCACTTCATACAGACAATCTAGATGATAAGAATACTTTTGAAAACGAAGATGTTCTATTACCAAAGCATATCGAAAACTATTCATTTGAAAATGGAGAATTAAAGCTCTATGTAAAACCACTCTCCTGGAATGTACTTGTTTTTGAAAATGGTGATGAATAACATGCTACCAATTGAGAAAATGAAAATAGTGGCATAAAGACAATAAAGTGCATGCCACCATCCTGAAAATTAAGGATGGTGGCATGTCATAGTTGGAGATGGTAGCAGAACCTTTGGTAAGGCCAACTGTTGTGATCACGGCGTCTGCAAATACAACCTTCATGTTTTTATCTCCATTATTACTTTTTCTTCTTTTCCTGAGCACGCTTGTCGTTAATGATCTTCATGTGCTCTTCTGTTACAAGCTCAACGTTATTCTCTCTTGCCCATTCTACGCATCCCTTAAGGGCAGCTGGAAGAAAGACTCTTGGTACTCCAAGCAAACACTTTAAAGCATCATCTGTAAACTTGATCTTGTCATCAGCTCTATCAGCTGCATAGCGAACAGAGCTAAGGGACGCCTCACGTACCTGCAGAAGCTCAGCTCTCATACGTCTCTTTCTGTGGAACCAGAAGTTCTTGGAATCTCTATATCCATAGTCTACAGGCAGGGGCGGGAAATCCCTTGCTGTAACGCCATTTATAATGGCATCACGATACTTCTTTTTCATAAGTATCTTGTCAATCCTGAGAATGAAGTGCGCTCCGAATTTGCTGGTGATACCGTTAAAATCATGGTATGGTCCTTCATAACCTTCAAGCTGTCCCGGTGCATCACTTCCTGCCCCGTCAAGTTCTCTCATCCATGTGCACTCAATGACTTCAATTGCATCTGTCATGACCATTGGACGGATATCCTCAGGATTTTCTTCCTGAATAAGACTCTTTTCCAATTTAAAATTACACTTTGGCATCTTCTCAGATGGCTTATCGCCAGGCCATGAGAGCTTTACAGCCTCGTGAAAGTTCTTAGGATTGTCATCGATAAAATTGATCGCACATTTACCAGTGCGCAGAATGTTCTGAGCAGTATTAGAAGAATTGCGGCAATTCAAAAGCATTGCATAATAATCTCTTCCTGCTACATAGTATGGTTGGATCAGGGAATAAGGTCCCAGATTGGTTGAACCGTCTTCACACAGTGTGCTGATAAGCACAGTCGGCATCGGAAAAAATAATGATGTCTGATAAAAATTGTCTACGATTCGCAGATTTTCAAAGCTACTCATTTCATACCCTCTTAGCTGAAACATGTTAATATGGCATTTTTTTACCAATAATAAATTTTATTTCTTTAAATTGTACGTTTTTAGCATTAATACCTTTATGCTATGATGGTAAAAAGTGATTATTATAGAGATTATCTCAAATCTGCTGGGATATTACAACTTTACAGTAATCAACAATATTCAAGACATAGGAGACCTGAAAGACAATGAAATCATGGTTTAAAACACATATCTTCTCTTCTACTATCATCCTTATAGTAGCCTATTTAATACTCAACGCACTGCTATTTGTTCAGGGATTGCGTTTTAGATTCTTTATCCATCAATTTATTGTTACCATTTGTATTTTGGGAATCATTATAGGTCTGATCCAGATAATCAAGAGACTCAAAAGACAGCGCATGAGAATAATATCCTATATTGTCTTGGCTTTTGCTATTGTTTTATTTGCCTTTCCAGCTGCGCTTCCTGGTTTGATGTTTTATTTAGGTCAGAAAGAAACCATAGCTTACATTGACGGCGTCAAATATTCTGTTCATCAGGTTGAATTTCTTGATCGCTTTTTATATTATTACGATTACAAAAACTTTTTTATCTCAGGCAGCAAGCTAAGAATTGAAGACTTTTACCCAGGTTGTACCTATGGCGATCCAATTAGGACAGTCTATGATCAATATGGCCACGGAACTGTTGTTATGGGACAAGGCGGCTGATTAGCCATGAATGAGTCACTGGGGACGTATCAATTTGACTCATTTGAAACAATATAATAGTGACAAATGAGTCAATCTGATACGTCCCCAGTGACTCCCCACAGACTCGATAATTATAAATATACTTCAAATTCAGAAACAGATTTACTATCTCCTGAGTGCATCAGATAATCTGTGATTTTCTTCAGAGACTTATTTTCCAAAAAGCAGGCAATTGAAATCAATTGAGCTGCATTACCTGCATCAATACTCATATCAACAATCTGATCCAGCGCATAATCAGATAGAAAAGGTGCCAAAGCAGCAATACCAGTAAGGTCACTAACATCTAGCTTGGAAACATATTCATCCAGAGCTTCATCAGGCATAAAAGGCGCCAGGGCAACTAAATCATTGATCATTGACGGCGTCATTTTTCTTGAAATACCAATCAATGTATTATCTGATAAAAATGGAGCCAGCGACACAAGTTCCTTGACATTAACGCTATCGACTCTGCTGACAACATCATCCAGAATCTCATCATCTAAAAAAGGAGCCAGACCAACAATTGCATTTATGTCCAATACTTCCTTCTCTGCTGTTTTCTTCATTTCTTTCTTTAGGTTCTGTGGTGGTAATAATGCTGCCACTTCTGTAAGATCTTTTGATGGTATAGGTTCCGGACTATCATCCAGAACTTTCTTTATTGTCTGAGCACATCTATCTTCTCCAAGAAGATCTGTAATTTCAATATCAAGAGCTTTGGAGATATCAGGCAGTTTTGCAATATCAGGCATTGTATTACCACGTTCCCAGTTTGATACCGCCTGATAACTAACACCCAATATATCGGCCAACTCTAACTGAGTCATATTCTTCTTTGTGCGAGCAGCCTTAATATTCTTCCCAACTTTTTTCATATCTAACATGATTTATCACCTTCCCTATCTGTGTAATATATGCCGGCCGGCGTTTTAATATGCTTAAATTGTATGTCAACGAAACTTAAATGTATATCAATTAATACTTGAGTTGCAAAAAAGCGTAAAAATAAGAATTGGCAGTGTCATAAAAAAATAGTTGCATTTTCGTAACTGATGTTGTAAATTATTCAAGTCGGTCTTCGACCAACAAAAATGTGATTTCTATCGATCTCACATTTCCCACATTAATTTATTTGTGATAGTATTAATGTAGTCAAGAAGTTATTTCTATACATGTAACGCTTTTTGTTTTAACAGTTTATTTTTGCTTCAGGCTTTTAGCCTTTGTGTTATCGTTTGTTTTATCTCTCTTATCTGCATTAATACAGAGAGGAGAATTTTGAAAAAACAAACAAAACTAAAGTACAAATTTATGAAGGTCAAATGGCCTTGGGTAAACCGCCAGCACAAGGACACAGTATTCAGGCTACTCTTCAATGGAGATAAAAAGGCTCTCCTTGAATTGTATAATGCGATCAATCATTCAAATTATGATGATCCTGAAAAGCTGATCATTAACACTCTGGATAACGCCATATTTATGGGCATGCACAATGATGTATCTTTTATCCTTGATACGCACCTGACTCTATTTGAGCACCAGTTATGTAAAGCTTTACATAATTGGTGTTATGTGTAGGAACCACTTATGTAAAGTTTAGTACATTTATCTTGTTTTTTGTAGTGGTTCCCACACTTCATTTTTTACATAATAATCTACGTTCTACTTGCAGAGATCATCAAGCCAATTCATTAAATCTGTATCAGAACTCCATTCAAGACTCATAGCCGGCGATTCTATGTGAATCTTTGCCTTGCTTAATGCCTCTTTTTGTGCATTCAGATCTGCTCTTGCATATATTTGTGTTGTCGTTATGTCTTTATGCCCAAGGATATCTTTTATATAAACTATACTTACACCGGCCTGCAACAGATGCATTGCCTTACTATGGCGTAATGTATGTGGTGTTACTTTTGCTGGAAGATCATTACATTTAGGACGTGCCATATCAACATATTTCTTGAGAATATATGATATCCCGGCCCGTGTAAATTTTTCATCCCTATTAGAGCAGAACAAATAACCTGTTCCCGAAGTGTCACGAGTCTTTTCCGTTTCTTGCAGGTATTGCTTTAGGCAACTGACTGTATCGTCCATAAGAGGGACTACCCTTTGCTTTGACCCTTTTCCGTTTAGTATAACTCTTGCAGGGGCATCAATACGAATGTCTCTGAATCTTATATTCAGCAACTCACTAACCCTTGCACCAGTATCATAAAGAAGGCACATGATTAACCTATCCCTGCGTCCCTTTGGAACTGATATATCTGGCATTTCTAAAATGCGTTTCATATCATCAAACTGTATATAACAAAGAGCAGGTTGAGAAACTTTTTTCGCAGGTATTGCAAGAATTCTCTGAATTTCACAAATACACTCTGGCGAGTATATCTGAGAATATCGAAAAAAAGAGTCCAACGCTGCCATGCGCTGATTTCTGGTAGATGCTGCGCACCCTCGTATGTTTTCGAGCCAAGATAGAAATTTTTTCACCAAGTCTTCATCAATATCAGAAAACTGTATTTTATCAGGAGACATTCCCTCACATGTACTGCAGTATTCAAGAAAAAGCCGAAAGGCATCCCGATATGAAGTTATAGTATTTATACTGGCACCTTTGACATCTGGAAGGTAATGTGCCAGAAATTTCGATAGTTGCACCGCAAAATCAGTCTGCATTATATTTACCTCCTTCAATAAGATTTCCATACTTTTTTACAAGTGCAGATGTAACATAAGGGTATAATTCCGTGGTTAGTCTTAAGTATGACTGAGTTCCTCTTAAGTCCTTATGCCCTAAATATGCTGACAATACAGGTAACACGGATGTTATGTCTTCTCCATGCATGACAAACCGGCGGAGACTGTGAACTGCGAAAGTATGCCTGAAATCATGGACGCGTGGTCCGTATCCTTTTCCATGATGATGTATTCCAGCATCATACAAGATATTCATGAGCCAGTAGTGAACTGCCGCGGAGTTATAAGGACGATTTTCGCTTTTGGAAATAAAGATACTATCAGAATTACTGCTATTATGTCTTGCTTTCATATATTGCTCTATATGTGTCGCAAGAGAGGTTGAAAAAGGCACATATCGAGATTTGTTAAACTTCGAATTCTCGATGTATAAGGTTCTGCTTTGCATATCCACATCTTCAAGCTTTAGATGTAGTAGTTCTGAAACGCGTAAACCGCATCCATAAAGAATTCTGAATGTAATGGGGACGGACAGGTGTAGGAATGGAGACGCTGATGTTGATTTATAATTATCAGCTGCCCTGAATATAGCTAAAATTTCCTGATCAGAAAAAATGTAGGGGACATAATCAGACTGTGTATGAGAAAGTTCAATACGAAGACTTTCAGCTTGAACTCCGCGCTTTTGGAGAAAGGAGATTACTTTCTTTGTTGCATTCACGCGCTTAGCTTGTGTGTTGGCCTTTTCATACGATTTACGAGAAATCCATTCTTGCCAGAATTCATTTGTCAGAGCCATGCGCTCCTTGGTGTGATTACATATATACGTATCTAATCTCCTTAAGAATTGTTCCTCTTTTATACTTCCAGATTCAGACAATTCAAGCTTCCTAAGACTTAGATATTCATTAAGCTCTTGAGCGTAACAACTTTTAAATGCTTTGGATGGTTCTAAAGAAATGATCATTCTGTCACCTCCGTTTCTAATGCACAACGACGAAGTTGATCCATGTTGACCTGTAGATAATCAACAGTAGAGTTGATGTTTATGTGACCGAGTACTTCAGAGATTGTTTCGGCAGACGTGCCATTATTAAGCATTCTGGTTGCAAGAGAATGTCTAAGCAAGTGCATGCCATGCAATTGATTATTCTTATAATGGATTCCTGCGCGTTCAACATATTTCCGAAGACAAACATTAAAGCTGTTCATAGGAATAAATGGTGGCCTGGCCTGGAGAAAGACATTTGGATACTGCTTTATATTTGGACGACCATTTTTTAGATAGTCTATGATTGCCCATCCTGTCGCTTCATCAAAAGCTACTGTACAGGCATTACCGGTCTTTTTTTGTATGAAATGAATCTCTTTAGAATGCCAATCTATGTCTGAAAGTAATAAGCCTAAAACATCACTTGTTCGCATTCCGTTATTGATTACTAGCAAAAGAATAGCAAAATCACGCTTTCCAGCGGGAGTATCACGATTCACCGATTCAAGAACTCTGCGGCATTCATCCTCGCTCCATATCTTTGGAAGGTATCTTCTGTTAACAAAGTGCACCTTTGGAAGACCTTCTTTTGATAAAGTGTTGTTTATGCCTGATTGTGCTAGAAAATCTATAAATACCTTTAATGCATACATAGATGCGGCAGCACTTTTCTTTGAATAACCCATTTGAACAGTTGAAAATGCTAAAAGATCTTGCATGGTCATTTCAGAAAAGCTCTGACATTTCCGTTGGGCGAGAAAATCTGAAAGCTGTTCAAGCACAAAACGATTTCTTTCAGAAGTACCTTTAGCAAGGCCTTTGCTTATTAGATAGTCGCAGAAGGAATTTATGACATCATTGTATTCTTTGGCGATTGTTATCCTTCGCAGACGATGGTTAAGAATAACACCATACATTTCCATATCACGAAGCATGTTAAAATATCGTAATACTTCATGGAGCCTTTTCTTGCCATTTGGAGAGGCTACATCATGCTTCGATATATATTCCTCAATGAACATATCTGCGCAGCCATCAAAAGATGCTTCCTGACATTGAGACATTAAGAAAAAAGCTTGGAAATTTGTACTTATCCTCCGATACGTAACAAGTGAGCTATCAGAATAACCCAATTCTTTCAAAAAAGCAAAAAGATTTTCTGAAGCCTGAGCAACATTTGATAATTCCATAAGCACCTCACTTTCTGAAACGAGTTGAATATAGTTCCAGTTATAAGTATGATGGAATTATGCAAAGAAAAAAAGCGGAGATTGTGCAGAAAAAGTGCACAAGATAAAGACATTTTACATAAATTGTTCCTGCACATAACACCAATCGACCAAATGCCCTAACATACCGTTAAGATGCTTATTTTACGTTTCCAAGCTCTATGCTCAGATAGTTGATGAGAAAAACATATTTAGCAGTTCTATAAAACAGATTCCAGAGCCACACTTTGTAGTATTCTACAATGGTATTGAAGATCTCCCTGAGAAAATGACCTACAAACTGACTGATATGTACGAAAATCCCAGCAATGATCCTGCTCTAGAGCTAAAGGTCAAAGTATTTAACATCAACTATGGCAAAAATGCGTCATTAATGCGTAGCTGCCAAACACTTAACGGTTACTCTATATATGTGGCAAAGATCAGAGAATATTCGAGAAAGCTATCAAGGAAGGCTGCTGTTGAACATGCAATAGACTATTGTATAGAAAATGACATTCTAAAAGACTTTTTTCTAAAAGAAAGAAGGGCAATCACTATGTTTAGCTTATATGAATATGATTATGAAGGACATATGAATCTGATCAGAGAAGAGGGCTGTGAAGAAGGCAAAAATTCTGAAAAAGAAAAAGTTATAACTAATATGCTAAAAAATAATTGTTTTCCTGAAACTATTTCAAAACTAACAGGCTATTCGTTAAACGAAATACAAATTATACAAAAACATATTTAGCAGCTCTATCAAGCAGATACCAGAGCCACACTTTGTAGTATTCTACAATGGTATTGAAGATCTCCCTGAGAAAATGACCTACAAACTGACTGATATGTACGATAATCACAGCAATGACCCTGCTCTAGAGCTAAAGGTCAAAGTATTTAACATCAACCATGGCAAGAATGAGTCATTGATGCGTAGCTGCCAAACACTTAACGGTTACTCTATATATGTGGCAAAGATCAGAGAATATTCGAGAAAGCTGTCAAAGAAGGCTGCTGTTTAAAATGTACCCTATAAGGTGGACATTTAAGACAAAGGGAATAAGAGTTCAGCCTTCAATAATCGTTGTCATGATGAAACGCAAAACTGCTTGATGAATCCTTTATTACAGACAATGAGAAAGTGCTAAAATCCTTAATTCTGGACACCGAGCTAAAGGCAACACTTCTGGACAGTGGACATTGTATAGAAGGCAAAATCCCTTAGTTATTTACAAATGAAGCAGGTATATAATCCCATTTTTAAGACAGTAGAAATCAGTATGAAATCCTTTGAGATGTACATCTAAAGATGGTTTATAACAGCACAGAAATAACGTAAAATTATTATTGAAGTGCTGAAGGAGGAACCATCATTGAGGGAGTATACTGCGAAAGAAATCAAGGTTTTATCTGCTAATCCATATACGTTCAAGGTCACAAAACACAAATTATATTTCACTATAGAATTTAAAGAAGCCTTTTGGGTTAGTTATCAGGCGGGGCTTGCTCCAAGAAAAATTCTTGAAGATCTGGGATACGATATGGAAATGTTTGGACAAAAGCAGATAGACAGCATTGTTCAGCGGATTAAGTACGAAGCTTCAAGTGGCTTGGGATTCACACAGGGTGAAAATAGAAGTATGCGTGCTGGAATGGCATATAAGAAACGTGGCTCTGAAGAGCTGTCTCCTGCAGAAGACAGTGCCTTAAATACACCTGAGCAGCGAAAAATAGCTCATCTTGAAGCAGAAGTTAAATACTTGCATCAAGAAGTTGATTTTCTAAAAAAAATTACAAAAGCTGCCAATACACAAAAGAGGAAATAGTCATGGATACGGGATATAAGTTTAAGGTTATTCATGACATGGTGACAGCAGATGACAACAGATTAAGTATAAGCATGCTTTGCAGCATAGCCGGAGTATCAAGATCTGGATATTATCAATGGGTAAAGGCAGAGGGTACTCGAAAAAACAGAGAATTAAAGGATCAAGCGGATTTTGAGCTTATCTTAATTGCTTACAACCACAGAGGTTATAAGAAAGGTGCTCGTAGTATTTATATGACAATGCTGCATTGGAATCCTCCGGTTGTAATGAATGATGATTCTTGTAACATCCGGACAAGATTCTTGAATTATCCGGACATGCAATCTTCTATTATCCGGACAAGCGTTCTTGAAACATACGGACAGCCGTTCCTGTAATACTCGGACAGCATTCCTGAATCATCCGGACAAATGACATCT
>SVGC01000056.1:1438-14099 GCA_015056495.1 Butyrivibrio sp. | reverse complement strand
CTGTACCCTTTGTCTGACACCCTATGCAGCCTCATTTAAAGTGAAGATTGAGGACTCATTTAATGTGCCGGACAACAATTTCATCATTAACCGCATCATTTAGAATGATCTTGAGCGTTTTCATAATACTGTTAACAGTAGTTGCAGATAAGCCATCAATCAGTTTACTTTGTAACCGCATTACTTCCCTACGCTCTATCTGCTGAATTTTTCGTTTTCCTAACTCTGGTGATATATGCTTATGATAATTACAACTATATATCCGTAACGAATTGCTTTTAGTTGTTGCTCTTTTCCCTACTAACCATTCCTCAAAATACTTATCAAGTGTAATATTGCGGTTATCTGTATAAATCCCACTATCAAGTTTTTTCTTGAATTCTTCCTCTTTTACAGATAGTTCCTTTGTCGAATTAGCATATATAGAATATCTCTTACCCTGAATAGTAATTCTTTTTTCAAGAGTACCATTACTACGTTTTCTCACTCCTTGTGGTAATCTTGCCATATTCTCACTTCCTTTCAATATTCAGGCTATCAGCCTGTTTTTGAATATTCATGCCATTAGCCATTCCATAAATAAAACCTTGTTTTTCAAATAAGCTACAAAGAAAAAACACCTGACTTGAAATACTATCAACCATATCAGCGGAAATATTCTCAATAGCTGAAAGACTATTCTCAAACTCACTAATTGCCTGTTCTACCTCATCAAATGTTTTGTACCCTTTACTATCAGCAATATACCGATAGGCATTTTCCATCATGTTATATTCACTAAATTTCATAGTTTTAATCTCCTTTCAAGTATCATTCTAATGTATGTACCCATACAATACAATGTACAAAATCAACAAATATGTACCCATACCAACAAACAAATTGTATATACCCATATTGGCAAATAAATGTTAGAATATATCTATCTGTACCTAAGGCATATTGTTTTTACTAACGAAAGGAAATAAACTCATGACAACTGAGGGATACGAAATCCATAAAAGTGCTATAAAGAAATATCTTTCCGAAAAGGTTGAAGATATTAAAATCAGAGTTCCAAAGGATGATAAAAAAAGCAATAAGGACTATTTCAAAACTATGGCTGATAAGTACGGAATGTCATTAAATCAGTTCGCTATTGAATCTATGAAGTATTGCATTGACAATAAGGTGTTCAAGAAATCTGCTGCCGAACACAAAAAATAATATGTATTCTATTACGTGTTGATAGGGATTATTTTACCCAAATTCAGTTTTTACTATCTGCATTGATATTTTATCCATTCAGGTAATAAAAATTGAAATTTGAGTAAATTTCTCCCTAAAGCACCGATACAGAAAATATATTATTCAGCTTTTAACCTCTGTAATATCTCAGTACGTCTTTTCTTTTCTGCATCACTTAATTCTGGTGGTCTGCTAATCCTCAGATAATCAACAGGAACATAAGCAATAATGCTCCCATCTCTGTTAGTATGCTTTATTGTTACCTCATTGGGGTACTGTTCCGCATACTTTAACACCTTGTTAACCCACTTTTTACGACTTAACGTAACTGTCATAAGTCTTTTACTGTTTGGAGAATAGTCGAAAATGTCTTTATCATCAGGACTTTCAAAAACATTCTCATCATTGATATTGCCTGTTCTTTCGTCTATCTCTGAAATAGCTTTTTCAAATTCATTCATATGGCAATGCACCTCACAATCAAAGCAATAATGATAATAAACTCTACAATTGCTACTCTGCGCATAAGTTCAGCTCTGCCGAATTCTAATGACCATTCATAATCCGCTTGAAATCCTGTGACAACAGGAAGTTTTTCTCCGTCATGTATAATAGTCAAATTCGGAATAAAATACTTGCTTACGACTTTCTTCATTTCTTTTGCTCTTTTTTTGTAATTAAAGTAAAACATTCTGCACCTCATAAATCTTTAGTATCCGATTCTAGCACTTCTGAACTATTAAACATTGGTAGATCATTATAGTTACGTCCATATCTTCTTTCTTGTAGTGTTGGTGTGGTATCTTCAAAAGATATCGCATCTTTATAATTAGCAATATTTTTTAGGGCAAATATCGCAATTGGTGGTGATAAATGACCACTATTAGCTGCTGCCTCGGTAAACGCAATAATACTTTGCCTTGCAACCTTGCATATATCGCTCCATTCGCTTGATACATGTATATCTTGATTACACCAACGCCAATAAGTAACTCTGTCTACTCCTAATGCTAAAGCCACTGACTCAATCCCTGGTCGAAAAGACTTTTCAGCACAGAATTTAAAATACTGCCTTATGCGCTCTTTTAATTCTTCTTCATTTTTCGGTTTACCTAAATTAGTTAATTCAGATATGCAACTGACAGTATTACTTATAAATCCATCTGCCTGTTCAATGCTCCTGTTCATCTGAGCTGTTGGGTAATTACTTTGTTTATTGCTCATAAGTCAAACTCCTTTTTTAGCGTTGCATATGCTCACAGGACTTAGTAAATAAATCTCTGATAATCATGAAATCTTTTGTAGCAATGCACCTTGTTACATGTGGTTCAGTTCCGTAGGGTTTACCATTATAAAATCCGCAGAGCGCACGATAAATAGTTGATGTACTAATATGCAAACAGATAGCTAATCCCTTACGTGTTGGATGATTACCACAATTAGCCAAATAGTCATCAATCAAGAGATTTAAAGTATTTGTATCGTACATAGACTTATTTCCTTTGTTCAACGTATTCCTGACGTAGCCTTTTATCAAACTTCACATACAAATCATGATTATCGGCTACTAGCCTTGCTAATGCAGCAGCATAAGATTTATCGCCCATTCCATTAGCATATTGTTTTTCTTCATCAGCACGACGTAAGCAAAGCTTAAACCGCTTATATCCATCCTCAGAATCATCAATAACAATATAAGGTTTGGTTTTTGTATCAGTTAGAACTGTTTTAGTATATTCAATTAGGACTTTTTCTCCCTCTGAATTTCTTGTAATTAGTTTTTGCATAATCGATTCTCCTTTACTCATCTGCTAGTCAGACAATCCATATCCATCTTCTATGGATATGGACTATGTTACTTACTAAATCTTAGGTTTATAAAATAAGTTCTTAAATGAATCCAAGTATTATATAAATCTAAGTTTTAATTATGTGGCGCAGTTTTTGTCCTAATCGAAAGGCACAGTTTTTGTCCTAGTGTAATGGCACATATTTTGTACCATATAGGACTAGCACATATTTTGTACCTATGCCCTTTAGGACTAGAACAATTTTTGTGCTATTGCTATTCACTTTAATATCTGATATCTTGTAGGTTGTTGAATACTTGATTTTCCTGTGTCTGTATAATGCCAGTGCCCTCTGGAAATCCTCACCAACTCAGGATACTTTTTTAGTTCAGCCTTTGCTTTTTTCAAGGTATTTATGGAATAGCCTGTGTCCACGCATAGTTGTTTATCTGTCCTAAGAAAAAAGTTAGAATTCTTGTTGCAATATTTCTGCTCTAATTCATTTAGAACTACAAACAACCATTTTGCTCTAATGCTCATATTGGAGTATTCTTCTGTGAATATCTCTCTTGATAATTGGAGATAAAAACTATTGTCATACTTCATTCATTCCTTTAAACCTCCCTCTCCTGAATCAGCTTATCCGCAGAACTCTTAATGTCATTCATAGCTTCTTTATATGCCAGACTCATGAGGGTGTTTACACACTTTTTCAGTTCATCACTGATATACTGTTCTTCTCCCCCATGAAGTCCGCTCATACCACTAATAGTTCCGACTATATCAGATATCTCGTTATCAGCTATCTTCTCTAGATCATTAAACATTTACTGTTTTCCCCCCTGTTCAGCTTGTAAAGCCTCTGTCAGTGCATCTTCATCAAATCTAACGCAACGGCCAATTCTAATGGTTATTCCTGGTCGGTCGTACTTCATTAGCGTATTTCTGCATACTCCGAACTTTTCACAAGCTTCTTTGTACTTTAAATATCTATTACCTTTCATTTTCATTCTCCTTTACTCAAATCAAATTACGCACGTGCTTTGTTGTTAATATTCTCTCATGTGATATAATTATTGTGTAACGCTAAACATACACACGAAACATACACAAAGGATTATTTTCATGAATCAAATACATAAAGCCATTGGAAATCCTCAGGCATCAGTATTTACAGTAGAAAGCAAATGGGAAAACTACGATATTCTAAGAATCTGTAATGAATTGTATATAGTCGGTAGTGAAGAAACATCTGGAAGAATAAAAGATATAGGGAAGATAGTTGAATATAACTCTGCAAATGTCATGTATGATTTATTGCAAATGTATGCATCTAATTTTTTAGAATACACATATAGCAGTGATATTCAGGACTATCTTAATGATTCATATTTTGAAAAAAAGCCAAAGTCATATAAGCCGATTATAGATTTATGTAAAGCATACGGATTATTCTTTTGTGGTGATAGTGTTCTCAGCGATATTCATTTTACTGTTCCAGAAAAAACAAAGAAGTTCCTAAAGAAGAAGTACAATTACGATAATTTTGAATGTAGCGCTTGTCAGCTAGTGGCATTTCTTAGTTGGTCACGCAATCTTTATTTTGATTTTCTTAATCTATTATCCATGTATGCTCCAGAAAAATTAGTACAATATAACGATTATTTCAAAGTCGAAAGCATTACAGAATTCATAATTCAAAGAAAATCAAAGATAGAAATATGGAAACCTTCAATCAATTCATTCAATTATGAACTCATTCATGAAGATGGATTCTATTTCCAAATAACTACCTCAAGTCTATTCCATGCCTGTTACTACTACTTTTCACTTCTATGTTTGGGAGCTGCATCAATAGATAATTTCTTAGAAAAAACCATATATATTAAACAATGCAGAAATAAAGTATGCCAATCATTATTCATCACAGATCAAAGCAGAAAAAGATATTGTCCATACTGTAATCCACAAATAGCATGGAATAAAAAAAATAGGGGGTAGTTATTAGCTACCCCATAAAACAGATTGCATCTATGATTATTTAGAAAGATAACCCTAAACTATCATATTCACTTTTTAAAAATTCTTCAACATCAGATAAATCCCAAAGATGGTCAAAAAAGGAATTGTAACAACCTCAAACCATCATATTACAATTCAGGTTGTATTCATAGCTTTTTTAGTGTAACGAAACCTTTATTTTTTTCTGAAAAACAACACACAGAATACTAACCCCATAAATACCGAAATTGCACTTTTCCCATGTGTCAGTTTAGCCAAAATACTGTGTACACCCTTTTTTATTTTTGCGGTTGCAAACAGGGGTAAGCCGCCCTCATGAACAGACATTAAAAAAACCCCTGATGGGGTATCTTTTATTTCTGAATCAGAATATAAATTGTAAAAAGTGGGGTACTATGTGGGGTACTCACTCCATTGCAAATACCCCAACACCGCATAAATGCTACATTTTTCTTTTAAAATTCATTTAACTCGTGGTTGATGAAATCACCAATCAAAAAATCATTAGTCCCAGGAATGGGCCATGATCCCATAACCTTCCGCTTATGAATCGGATGCTCTACCTTCCACGCTATCTTGGAATAGCGGACACAGAGGGAGTCGAACCCACAACCTCCCGGTTAACAGCCGGGCGCTCTGCCGATTGAGCTATATGTCCAAAGCTACGGTAGCAGGACTCGAACCTGCAACACCCTGAGTCAGAGTCAGGTGCTCTACCAATTGAGCTATACCGCATTAGTGCTGCTGGTGAGGTTTGAACTCACGACCTTCGGTTTAAGAGACCGTTGCTCTTCCAACTGAGCTACAACAGCTTAGTGCTCCCCACGGGGGTTGAACCCGCATCTCTCGGCTTAAAAGGCCGGTGCATATCCGCTCTGCCAAGGAAGCTTAATGGGCTCGGGTGGAGTTGAACCAAGATTACCGGAACCAAAATCCTGTGGGCTACCATTACCCCATGCCGCATTGCGCAGTCTTAATCGACTGCAATTATGTCATCAATCGGAACTTCCAGGTAAACTGAAAGAGCTACGATTCTGTCGATGCTCGGAAGCACTTCTCCTCGTAAGTATCTGTATACAAGCGATGTACTTGCTCCCAGGTACTCCGAAACCTCTGGCACTGTATGTCCGCTCTCTCTGATCAGTTCCCTAATCCTAATTCCTGTTCCTTCGATATCAATTACTGGATAATCCATTTTCAAAATCTCCTTTTTCGCATTAAAAAACCACTTAACTCTTGCAAGCTAAGTGGCTACAGATCTTAGTGACCTCATCTATTCTTAATGCTCCGGATTATCCATCATTTGGCATATCCAGGACCACTTTCCACCAACTTGCAATTTGCATAACTAACAAAGCACTTCTGATTTTTGCAGAACTGCATAAACTGTTTGTTATTAAATTGCTTGTTGATAGTTACGTAGTACATTTACAATAAATCCTCTTAACTTTTTGCTGCTCTTTGCAGCTCTATATCTTTGTTCTGTTTGTATTATCTTCCTGTCGGACCTATTTGTATAGTGTCATCAGATGACACTTAAGTGGGCAGGGTGAGACTCGAACTCACGGTGTTTCCTTGTCAGGGTTTTACAGACCCCTGCCTTCGCCACTAGGCATACCTACCCGGAGCGTTTGCGGAAGGATTCGAACCTTCGGCACAGTTTAGCCGTGCTTCGCTTTAGCAGAGCGATACCATAAGCCATCTCGGTCACGCAAACATAAGTGGGTGGAGCAGGAATTGCACCTGCGGTGTTTCTAATGTGGGAGTTTTACAGACTCTTGCCCTCGCTTCTAGGCATACCCACCCATAATAGCTCATGCGCTTAATGAATAAAGCCATTCCCCTTCAGTTACAATAATGTCATCCATAGCAACTCCAAAAACTGCTGCCAATACGACTAAATTGTCTAATGTAGGCATGGCTGTTCCGTGCTGCCACTTGTAAATTGCCTGTGGAGTAGCAAATCCAAACACATCCTGTAAATCCCTAACAGACATACCGGCTGCCACTCTTAAATCTGTAATTCTCTGTCCCGTAGCGACCATGTTGATCACTGGAATATTCTGTGTCATTTTTGACTCCTTTCTGGCTTTAGCCAAGTACACGAGGTGGGATTCGAACCCACATGCGTTACCGCGTCTGATCCTAAATCAGGTACGTCTACCAATTTCGCCACTCGTGCAGAACAGACCCGCCAGGACTTGAACCCGGACTAACAGTTTTGGAGACTGCTGTGCTGCCAATTACACCACGAATCTATAGCGCAGAGCCTGGGATTCGAACCCAGATACCCTTTCAGGATGGCGGTTTTCAAGACCGCTGCTGTACCAATTGAGCCAACTCTGCATATTTTCAGGCAAAAGAAAAACCGCTTACCTTGTCATCTAAGGTAAGCGGTACGCAAACATGTTTATCTATAAGCTTCCGATCCGGTCTCTATACAATCAGGCTCTTTGCCAAAACAACATTATCTCGCATTTGCCTATCCTTAAATGAGCGCATGAAATTAAACATCCACTCTGATTTGCTCTGGAGTGATGATTCATAACTTTCGCTATAGAGGCAATAATTGCGATTCATTGTTGTCATGTCTCTTTCTTTTCCTTTCCGGGAGATCTTATCTGCTCCGCTTATCTCTCTTATATATCGAATAATAACACCGGTAAGATTAGTTGTCATTATATTTGTAGTATAAAATAATCTGTTTACAAATAATAAAGGATGCACTGACTGAAGTTTCCTTACAATCAGATACATCCTTATTCTGCGCTTATTCCTCATCAATGAGGCCATCTTCTCTGGCCTGCTCCCAGGTTATCCCATATGGAGCACCGCCAAATGTATATCCGGCAATAAAATAAAAATACTCATCCTGATCCGGATTGATATATTCCTTTGGCTTTCTTCTTTCCTGGCGCTTACGCTTCTTAGCAGCAAGCTGGTCTTCATATGATTTTTGCTTTTCTGAGCTAAGTACATGCAGCATACAGAGTTCACGCATGGCACAGTCTTTATCTACATTGAACTTTTTCCTATAGGCTTTTACTACATGTGAATCCTCTGTAAAGCCTTGCTCCGGGAACCATTTTCTGGCTTCACGAAGTCTTTTCTGCCTTGCTTTCGACATACCTTTATCCCTTACTTAAAACAAACTCTTCTTAAAAAATCTATTCATTGCGCTATGGACTACTTCTTTAGGTTTCTCTATCTCGACATACCCACTCTTCTTATATATATGAATCGCTGCCTGAAGATTGTCATGAGTCTCAAGGTAGGAATATTTGTATCCTGCTTCCTTCATTTTACCTTCTACCAAGGATATAAGCTCATATCCAAGCCCGGAGCCTTTTGCAGAATCATCAAGGTATAGTTTCTGTAATTCTGCTGTTTTTTCCATAATAAATTCTTCTTCATTCCCACGGTCTTTCAGGATTACCTTCTTTGGAAGGATCCTTATATTCATACCGCTGTGGATCTTTTCCAATATTTCTGAAATATTCCTTTATATCTTTTTCATGACCGATATCGTTAGGCTCATAAAATGTCATGTCTTTTATTGCATCCGGGAGATACTGCTGCTCTACCCAATGATTGGGATAATTGTGAGCATATTTATATCCTACACCTCTTCCAAGTTTGGCAGCTCCTTTATATGAGGAATCCTGCAGATAAGGAGGGATTGGAAGGTTTCCGGTTTCTCTTACTGTCTGCAATACCTTCTCTATCCCGAGATAAGCTGCATTGGACTTAGGCGCAGAGGCTATATAGGTTGCTGCCTGGGCAAGAATGATCCTTCCTTCAGGCATTCCGACACGCTCAACTGCAATTGCAGCTGAAGCCGCAACACATATTGCCATGGGATCCGCGTTTCCAACCTCCTCAGACGCTGCAACAAGCATTCTCCTTGCTATATACTTCACATCTTCACCTGCAGCAAGCATACGTCCGAGATAGTAAAGTGCTGCATCAGGATCCGATCCGCACATGGATTCTATAAATGCTGCTATGGTGTCATAGTGGTTATCACCGGTCTTATCATAGCGAATCGCTTTCTTCTGGATACACTCCTCAGCTACTGTAAGGTCTACATGGATTTTTGCATCTGCGGAAGGTTTTGTGGTAAGCACTGCCAACTCTATTGCATTAAGCGCCGATCTGGCATCGCCATCTGCTATGTCTGCAAGAAAATCTGCCGCTTCATCTGTTATCTCTGCGTTGTACTGCTTCACACCTCTGTCTGACTCAAAAGCTCTTTTTATGAGAGTCAGAATGTTTTCTTTAGAGAGAGGCTTTAGTTCAAATATCCTTGACCTTGATATAAGCGCTCCATTCACTTCAAAGTAAGGATTCTCAGTGGTAGCACCTATCAGTATCAGTGTGCCGTCTTCGACGTATGGAAGGAGGTAATCCTGCTGTGCCTTATTAAATCTGTGTATCTCGTCGATGAAAAGAATTGTCTTTCTTCCATATCCGCCAAGGTTGTTCTTGGCAGTCTCAACTACGGATTCCATATCTTTTTTACCGGCTATTGTAGCGTTGACCTGATGGAAATCTGCCGAGGTAGTATTGGCAATCACTTTTGCAAGTGTTGTCTTTCCTACCCCGGGAGGTCCATACAGGATTATTGAGCTTAGTCTGTCTGCCTTTATAGCACGATATAGCAGCTTGTCTTCGCCGATTATATCTTCCTGCCCCACAACTTCATCAAGTGTCTGTGGGCGCATTCTTGCAGCTAAAGGCGCTTCTTTTTCTTTTCTATTGCCTGCCATATATTCAAAGAGATCCATATCAGCATATGCTCCTTTGTTCAATCTCACTCTTTATATTATATCATGCCTCGCACGCTCTATAAGCTATATGGTCTATACGCCAAAAATCAGCCAGCTATTACAATTTAAGATGAATATTTTGAAAAAATGCCTCCTTCAATCTATGATCCTGCCATCGCGTGAAATGGTCACGACCTGCCATGGGATAAACTTACCGCTGTTTTTTAATGCTGTTTCTGCCGCTCTCTGCAAACCTCCACAGCATGGAACCTCCATGCGGACGATGGTCACGCTCTTAATATCATTGTTTGCTATGATTTCCGTCAATTTTTCAGAATAATCGATGTCGTCCAATTTCGGGCATCCAATCAATGTGATATGTCCTTTCATGAAATCCTCATGCATATTGGCATAGGCATATGCCGTACAGTCCGCAGCAATCAGCAGTTTTGCCCCGTCATAGAACGGTGCCTGTGTCGGCAGAAGCTTTATCTGGCAGGGCCACTGCATGAGTCTTGATGCCGGTTTCACATTGGCGGTCAGTGCCTGCTCTTCCTGCTGTTCATCATTATGATCGAACTTCATAAATCTTGATCCCGGACAGCCTCCGGCATGCGCAGCATGCTGTTCCATCTCTGCTCTCATCTGTGATTCTCTCTCCGTCATTACCTTTTCCTCCGCTTTCTTTCTCTGGCTATCTTTCACCGCTGCTTCGTCATAAGCCGGTGCTTCTCTTTCTTCAAAAGTAATCGCTCCGGTCGGACAGCCCGGAAGGCAATCTCCAAAGCCATCACAGAAATTTTCTCTAACCAGTTTCGCCTTGCCGTCTATGATATCAATTGCACCTTCATGGCAGGCATTAGCACAAATGCCACATCCGTTACACTTTTCTTCATCAATATGAATGATCTGTCTTATCATCGCTGCACCATTCCTTTCCTTGTTTTCATGATGCAAGTATAGTATGATTTAAAAAATCATTATGTTGTTATAACCACATTTTTAAAATAAAGGAATAATTATATGTCTTGGGATAGAAATATGTTAAAAGATAACATCATCTTCAACGGGATGATGCCTGAAGAAATTGACCTTGCTCTTAAAGAGCTCTCTTCTGTAGAGAAAACATATACGAAAGATTCTATAATTTTACGTGCCGGTGATATTACAGACTCTTTAGGTCTTGTCATTTCAGGAAGTGTGACAATAGAAAGTAATGATGCATGGGGAAACCGCACTATTCTGAGCAATGTAGCAAAGGGTGGATTCTTTGCTGAGACCTATGCCCTGCTTGAGAACGAACCTCTCTTAGTAGATGTCAGAGCAAATGAAAACTGCCGAATCCTCTTTTTTAAGGTCGGCAGTTTAAAAAAGCTAAAATCAAATATGAACTTATGGAGCTTTAAGCTGATATCAAATCTTCTCATGATATCAGCTAACAAAAATCTGCACTTATCCGGGAGAAGTTTTCATACATCTCCAAAGACAATCCGTGGACGTGTCATGGCTTACCTCAATTCCATCTCACTGAAAAAAGGCAGCAACGAGTTTGACATCCCGTTCGACCGCCAACAACTTGCAGATTATCTTAATCTTGAGCGCAGTGCTCTCTCAAAGGAACTTGGCAAAATGAAAAAAGACGGCCTTATCGAAGTCAGGAAAAATCATTTTAAATTGATCTCCTGAATTATTCTTTTTGATAGCCTCTTACTAATATAGCAGCAGTTCCCAGTGTCAGCTATTTTAAGTTTCCTTAGTCTGGCTGCTGACCATCATGGGCAAGCCATTTGCATTCTGTAAGTTCCATATCCGTGAATGTTGCCTTAAATGATGAGTTTTCAGCACTGCAAGCATATATGCCAAAGGCAATTTCATTTTTTACATTAAACATATGGCAGATGCGCATCTGCTTAAATGTAACCCCATCAAACGAATTTTCTATGCAGAAATCATCCTCACGTCTGCTGAATCGGAACCACACAGATTTTATTTTTGCATCAATATCAGTTGAAGACCAGTCAGAATAACCATTGTTGGTCACTACGCTGCCAAGTCTCTGGATTTCCTCATTTTCATATTCCATGGAAGCCTTGATCCAATTATCACTGTCAAGATACATGATAATCCCACTCTGGTCATAGCGAACCTTGGTATCAAAGTCTGTCCTCACTACAAATGAAAAGAACTGTTCCTCTGACTTCATCTGCAAAATAGGTGCATTATCATTCCTAAAATGATAATATGTTCTCTGCCAAAGATCAGTAAAAGGCTCAGTTGTGATTGTTACTTTATCCTCAGTAATATTGCATACGTTCGGTTTTCTTATCCATTCCATTGTTCTTGCGTCAATTTTCATTTCTTCTGTTCTCCCTTACATATCCTCTAAAACTTCTCCTATATCACCATCAATGCATATACTTCTATCTGCAATTTCCTCTGGGCAGAATGATTCACCATAATTTAAGCAGGCATATACCGCTTTCTCATTTGCCAGCGTCATCTGCCAGAATGGATACTTTATTATTACGGGCGTATTGGCTCCAACTCCAAGTTCAAGATAAAGAACATGCAGATTTTCATGTCTTCTGATGAAATCAGAATATGCTGCGGATGCCCTATGCCATCCTTCATCTTCCACAAATGAATCATCCGCTCTCAGATTCATAGTCATATCAGAGCCGTCATCAGGGCACTTTGGAATCAGTTCAGTTGGTATCCTCATACTGATTTTTCCATCCTCTGGAAGTTGAAAAACGCCAGTTTCATCCAAAATAAACCCTTGTGCTTCCATAGCTTTCATTACCCACTCTTCATTATCAAAGGTTTTCTGAATAGCAGGATTCACGCTCTGAA
>SVGC01000056.1:0-1428 GCA_015056495.1 Butyrivibrio sp. | reverse complement strand
TATAGAATAGTCTTTTCTTGTCAAAACCTGCTCTTTGAAACTGGTGATCTACATTTGTTGTGATAACAAAATAATCTTTTTCTTTAACCAACTCCAGCAACATTTCATATACAGGCTTTGGTGCTCCCATATAGCGGTTGATATAAATATTTCTAGCCCAGTAGGCCCATGAAGTTTCAGGGTCTAACCGCATCAAATAAAATCCACCGGAATACATGTCATGAAAGCCATACTGCTCTTCAAAATCAAAAAAGTACTTCTGAAAGCGTTCTCCGCTGTATGTAAATCCTGCAGATGTGGATAAACCTGCCCCTGCACCAATAATAATTGCATCTGCTTCATTAATCTCTTTTTTCAGTCGGCTTATTTGTTCTTCTTTGCTTCCCTTCCCATAGGACATGCTTCTACTAAAATATCTCACGGCATTCATTCCTTTCTCTATAGTTTCCTGATAACCGTTAGGCATATCACCATATAAGTTTTTCGTAAATGGTCTTATCTTCATCTTTGAAAACATTGAATATCACTCTTTCTACCTTACCAGGATTTTCGCGAAGCCATTCTGATACAGTATTAACAGCAATCTCCGCTGCTATTTTGTTAGGAAAATGAAATACCCCTGTTGAAATACAGCAAAAAGCAACGCTCTTCAGGCCATTCTCAGCACACATATCCAAAGTGTTTCTATAGCAGTTCTCCAAATCCTTTTCCAATTCAGGAGTAAGTTTGTATTGGACAATTGGTCCTACTATATGAATAACTTTCTTTGCCGGAAGATTATACGCTTCAGTGAGCATTGGAACGGCAGTAGGCTGTTCATAGTCTCTTCCATATCTGATTCGAAGTTCATTCATCTGCCTGTTGCACTCAGCTCTTAATTGCACTCCTGCAAAAGTATGGATACAGTTATCTATGCATGTATGCATCGGAACAAAACAACCAAGCATCTGCGAATTAGCGGCATTAACAATAGCATCCACCGAAAGTCTCGTAATATCACCCTGCCAGATGGATAGTCCGTCCCTGATAACCGGGATGTCTGACAGATTCACCACACCCTTTTCAGCCGCTCTTTCAGTCAGATATTCATCCTGTACTTTCATTACTTCAGAGGACAATTCTTTTGGCATACGGATATTCATAAGCGACCTTAAGATTCGTCTTTTATCTTCCGTACTATTTGGAGTCTGTAATTCCTTATATTCAGCAGAATCTGCCTTGAACTCTTCTACAAGATAATCAAGACGTTCTTCCTGTGTTGTATTCTTTGACATATTCCACATCCTTCTAAAAAAGACTCTGAAGTAAACACCTCAGAGTCTCATTGTTAAGCTTCTTTTGCCAACAGTTCCTGCATTCCGGATCTTAAATCATTAAGAGTGTATTTTTTCATCTCTGATTCCATCGCTTCCTGGATGCTTTTCAACT
>SVGC01000015.1 GCA_015056495.1 Butyrivibrio sp. | reverse complement strand
GGATTTATGGCAAAAAACAACCCCACCCCTCATGATTGAGGGGCAGGGGAGTTGAAGTGCCGCAGGCACTTTTTTATATAAAAAAATAAATGGAGGATTTGTTATGGGACTAGTAAGAGTACAGGATTCTGATTACGGAAAAACATATGAGCAGTATATGTCTTTTCCTGATACATAATAAAAAAACAGACAAGCTTCTACGCTAGAGAATATCTGGCGTAGAGGCTTATTTTTTTATAGGGATTTTTTCGAGTTCATAATTTCTTCAAATTTTATTGGTTGACTTGGTGGTTACAACCGGGTTTATAAAAAGTCGAGCATGCATGAATGAAAAACAATAAACATAAACAATTTATTTGGAGGAAAAAGTGTAATGAAACTTACTAAGATTACAAACAGCGTAAAAACAAAGCTGATAGCTCTTATGTTATTGATAGCTATAATACCTCTGACTGTAGCGGTACTTATAAGCTATAACAGCTCAACATCTAGTGCAAAAGAAACATCAAAAGAAACAATAGAGTGGCAGGCAAAATTTATAGAATCAGAAGTTGATAAGATGTTTAACAACAGTCTTACAGCACTTACAAGTTTTGCATCATCTCCTTTGACAATTTCTTTCCTTAAAGGAGAACTTGAAGATGCATCTGAAGTTAAGCAGCAGATGATAGCGATCAATGAGGCATTCGATGATGATAATACAATCGTTATGTCTGATACTACAGGAATGATGGTCCTTAGAAGTGATGACGGAGCTTTAAAGAGCATCGCAGAGAGAGATTATTTCCAAAATGCTATTACTGGTACACCATTTGTTTCTAATGTATTTGTAAGTTCAGTTACAAATACAAGAAATATCTGTATTGCTGTTCCTGTTACTGATACAGCAACGGGTAAGGTAATTGGTGTGGTACATAAGACATTTGATCCAAATGATATCCATGAATTGTTGGCGGCAGAGGCTGATGAGGCATTTCTTGTTGATAAAAATGCTGATATGGTAGCACATTCACAGTTTGAGATTGCAGCAGATGACGAACCACAGAACTTCTCATCATCACCTTACATGACTTCAGAAGAGACAACAGGTTTTTATATCAGTACAGCTAAGGGTTATCCTGTATATCTGTGCTATGCCAAAAATGAATTATCAGGATATACAATATGTGCAGCTGTAAGCGAAGCACAGGTTGTTCACGCAGCACAAAAGGGTGCAAACATGATCATTTTTGTGGGAATAGGAATGATAGTCATCGTACTTCTCCTTTCTATATTTATAGCAAATAGCTTTACACAGCCTATGCTTGAAGTAAACAGATTACTTTCTGCACTGGCAAATGGTGAGTTTGTAAAAATAAATAAATATACAAATCGTGGCGATGAGTTTGGTCAGATGATCAACAATTCTAATTCTGTTATCGACAAGCTTCAGAGCATCGTTGGTCATATCAAGGCATCATCAGGCACAGTAAATGCATCTTCAGAGGAATTATCTGAGATGGCCAACCAGATTGCTTCAACAACTGAGAGTGTTGCAGAGGCAGTGCAGGATATTGCATCTGGTGCTTCTGAGCAGGCAAAAGAAGTTCAGAACTCAGTAGAGAATGCAACTGTTATTACAGAAGCAATTGAAAATGTTCAGGGATCAGCTAATAGTCTTAATAACCTTGCAGGCCGCATGAGAAAAGCATCTGAGACATCTAGCGAATCTCTTACTAACTTCCACTCTTCAAGTGAAGCTATGGCTAAAAAGATTGTCGATATTGCTGGCAAGATTTCAGCTACACAGAATGCTGTAGCAGATATAAATGCAAGAGTAGAAGGAATATCAGGAATTGCTACACAGACCAACCTTCTTTCACTTAATGCATCAATTGAGGCTGCAAGAGCAGGTGATGCTGGTAAGGGATTTGCAGTTGTTGCTGAGGAAATCAGAAAACTTGCAGATGATTCAGAAAAACTTGCTAGTGAGATCCATGAAGTAATGGAGACACTTCTTGACGAGTCTTCATCAGCTGTTAAGGCTGCAAATGAAATCATTGAAGAGAACAAATCACAGCAGGTAGCACTTGCAGAGACAATCGATGCTGTAAATGGAATGATCAATGATATCGAGAAGACAGTAGAAAGTGTTGCTCAGATATCTGGCGAGACAGATACATGTGTTAACTCTAATAAGAACGTATCAAATGCAATGGCATCACTTTCAGCTATATCTGAAGAGAACGCTGCTGCAACAGAGACAACAGGAGCTTCTGTTGAAGAGTTGTCAGCAACTGTAACAACTCTTGCTGATTCAGCTACCAACCTTAAGGAAATTGCTGAAAAGCTTAATGAAGAGATGCAGTTCTTCAAATAAATAGTGTAAACGGGGTATCAATCAAGCTTTGAAAAAACAAAAAAGTATTGATGATACCTCTTTTCCACGTCATAGAATCGGGAAATAAGTACGGCGTATATTGTATCAAAATTTTTAGAATACATTTGTGTTATAGACTTTTTGAAATCTTCAACAATGGTTTCATCAATAGGCGTTCTTCCAATAATATCGATGATCTGGCTGACTACATGAGATTTTTTTATAAGTGTACCTTTGTCAATTTTCAGAAAATCAGCATAGGTTTTCTCAGTAAGCAGACCATAGCAGTCCATATCATGATTTTGACCGTTAATTGTAAGCGCTGTAGAGAAAAATTGCGAATTATTAAAGGCTTTCTGCATTGAAGGGAAATATTCGTTTTTGGGATCAGTGGTGTAAGGAATTAAGAACATATCCACGATGTCAGATTCTGAAATGTCACCGATATGGCTTAAGGCACCGCGCAGGTATGCAAAATCACGTGTTGTTTTTTCGAGAAGCAGTTCATACTGTTTGATCAGATTTTTGAAATAATCAGTATGAACCTCCAGCATATCAACAATTTTTGGGAAATCCATGTCAAAGAGAGCATCTCTGGTATCGGAAAGAGTAAATCCCAAGGAGCGGTATTTAAGGATATCAATGATCGTGCTGACATCCCAATAACTATATTCTCTGTAACCGTTGCTGGAATTGATACGTGGATTTAATAACCCCATACGCTCGTAATGGCGCAGGGTTTCCCTATTGATATTGAATATCTGACATATCTGTTTGGTAGAATATTTGGATTCAATCATGGTATGCCTCCATAAAAGGCTTGTAGTCAGCGTTTCAGAGGTTTCAAATTAATTACACATTTATATTATATAGTATTTGGATTGAATGAAAAACCATTTAGAAAAGAGAGGTTAGAAAATGGAACTGTATGAATTAATGACAACTGACATGGCTAATGAGGAAGGTTCTCAGGCCCTTATTGCTCAGGTTAGTGGCGAGACCTTTGCAATTCCACTTTCATCAATTTTATCAATTGAAAAAGTTGCTGTATCTGAAATCAACTCAGTAGACCAGGACGCAGTCATATACCATAGAGGAAAAGTTATTCCTTTGGTATATCTTGATAAATTGTTCAGGATCGATTCTGAAAATATTGATAAGGATCATATTATCGTCGTTGTATGTATGTATGATGAAAAATATTTTGGAATCGTCGTTGATGATCTTGAAGGACAGAAAGAGATTACCAGTAAGTCTCTTGGAATTCTCAGTGACAATGCGTTTTTTACAGGTGCTTCAATTCTTGAAGACAAACTTGCATTGGTTCTTAATCTGGGATCATTCGTTGCATAAGGAGGTTTGCAGATGTCTGAATTAGCAATTTATGGAAGCTCAACCAGAGAAGTGGCTGAGAAAGAAAGTAAATATATTGTATTTAAAGTTGGCAGAGAAATTTATGGAATAGATGTTTCTTATGTAGATACTATCATCCAGATGCCAATGATCACTAAAGTGCCAGCTGCTCCTGGTTATTTTAAAGGAATCATCAATCTTCGTGGTGAGATCATCCCAATCATGAGCCTTAGTCAGAGACTCAATTCCACCGAGGATGTGATCAGCCAGAAGTCCAGCATCATAGTATTGGATTTGGGCGACGGCAAGATGATGGGCGTTACCATAGATGATGTAAAAGAAGTTATGACTCTTGCTGATAGTGAGATAGAGGAGCCATCACCATTCCTTAAGAAAGAAACTTCTTTTATCAAGGGTGTTGCCAAAAAGGATGAAAATCTGATTTCGATCATTGAGACTTCTGCTCTTGCAAATAGAGAAATCGCATGATGTGTGAGTCACCGGGGACGGTGACTCATTTTATTTTATGCGATAGGTAGTTTTTATAACAGGCTATTGGATTTGCGTAATTGTTCAGATAAGCAGAATGAAGCATAATTGTATATCATAAAGCATTTAAAAAGAACATGTTTGATATAAATTATGGAGGCGAAAAATTATGGCCAATATATTAGCTTTTGGAGATTCTAATACCTGGGGACTTGTACCTGGAACATCCGAAAGATATCCCTGGGGAATCAGATGGACAAGCATTGTACAGCAAAAGTTAAGTAATGAAAGGATAATAGAAGAAGGTCTGTGTGGCAGAACTACTGTATTTGATGATAAACTAAGACCATATAGAAATGGCGCAGAAGTACTCCCGCTATCTCTTGAAACTAATTATCCTATTGATATTGCCATAATAATGCTGGGAACTAATGATTGCAAAAAAATCTTCAATGCCAGTGCACATGTGATAGGTAAAGGGCTTGAGCTATGCCTTGATAAACTTGAAGAGTATCTGGAACCACAGAAGATCCTTGTTCTATCCCCTATTGCTCTTGGAGAAGAAGTATGGCGTCCTGAAAAAGATCCTGAGTTTGATCTGGATTCAATAAAAACCAGTAAAAAGCTAAGAGATGAATATCAGGCAATCGCAAAAAGAAGAGGAAATGCCTTTTTGGCAGCTTCTGATTTTGCAAAAGCAAGTATCATAGATGATGAACACCTTGATGAAGTTGGCCATAAAGAATTGGCCAATGCAGTGCTTGGCAAGCTCAAGGAAATGGGAGTAGTTGAAGCCGCTTAAATAGTAGAAAGCGAGAATAACTATGAGACTGATATTTGTAAGGCATGGAGAACCTGATTATGTCAACGACTGCCTGACGGAAAACGGGATCTTGCAGGCCAAGGCCACTGCAGAAAGACTTAAAAAAGAGGATATCAAAGCTGTTTACTCATCTCCTAACGGGAGAGCCAGAGAAACAGCTTCTTTTACTGCAAAAGACCATGGATTGGAAGTTCAGACTCTGGATTTTATGCATGAGATAGACTGGGGAGACAAAAGAGAAAATGCAGAAGACCTGGGGGATAAGATTCCTTTTGATGGACATCCCTGGACTTTGGGATATCAGTTATTATATGAACATCCTGAACTTGCCGGAAGCGATGAATGGGCGCAGCATCATTACTTCAAGGACAATAAGTGTATAGATTGTTATGAAAAGATAGCCAATGAAATAGATACATTTCTAAAGGGATATGGCATAGAGAGAAAAGGCAAGCTCTACTATGCATCAGAGGATAATAATGATACCATAGCTATTTTTGCCCATGGTGGTTCCGGAGCAGTTTTATTTTCACATATTCTGAGCCTGCCACTGCCATTTGTACTTACAGCACTGCCTTACGGAGTGTGCTCGGTTACCATTTTTGCACTGACAAGAGAAGTGGGAGACATGATACTTCCTCGAATAGAGGTTTTTAATGATATGGGGCATATAGATAAATTTACTACAGGAAAGTTGATGTTTGAAAAATAATATCAAAAGCCTTATTGCACTTAGGCTGCAATAAAGGTATTATATGCTAGATATCTAAAAACTTAATATTGCAAGGGAGAAAGAGTATGAAAGAGTTTTTGAAGAGGAAGGACATTGAGATTTCCTTGAAGCGCTATGGAATAGACGCTTTAGGAGCAATGGCTCAAGGCCTATTCTGTTCATTGCTGATCGGTACTATTATCAATACCATCGGCACCCAGTTCCAGATTCCATTTTTGATGCAGACAGTTGCAACAATTGCCGGTGTAGAATACACCGTAGGCGGGCTAGCTACAGCGATGAGCGGTCCAGCAATGGCAGTAGCGATTGGATATGCACTTAAATGCCCACCACTAGTCCTATTTTCTATGATAACTGTTGGATTTGCAGCTAATGCACTTGGCGGAGCAGGAGGTCCATTGGCAGTTCTGTTCGTAGCAATCCTGGCAGCAGAGTTTGGTAAAGCAGTATCAAAAGAGACAAGGATTGATATTTTGGTAACTCCACTGGTTACAATTGCCGTGGGAGTATTTATGTCATGGCTTATTGCGCCAACACTTGGCAAAGTGGCAATGGCATTAGGTAATGTTATCATGTGGGCAACTGAACTTCAGCCATTACTTATGGGCATTCTGGTTTCAGTAGTAGTAGGTATGGCACTTACACTTCCAATTTCATCAGCAGCTATATGTGCAGCCCTGGGTCTTACAGGACTTGCAGGCGGAGCAGCAGTAGCCGGCTGTTGTGCTCAGATGGTTGGATTTGCAGTTATCTCTTTTAAAGAAAATAAATGGGGAGGCCTTATTTCTCAGGGAATAGGAACATCCATGCTTCAGATGGGTAATATCATTAAAAACCCAAGAATATGGATAGCACCAACTTTAGCCTCCGCGATCACAGGACCAATTGCAACATGTATCTTTAAGTTAAAGATGGATGGAGCACCTGTATCTTCAGGTATGGGTACATGTGGACTTGTAGGACAGATCGGTGTTTATACAGGTTGGGTCAACGACGTTTCAACTGGCGCAAAAGCAGCCATTACAGCCTATGACTGGGTAGGACTTGTTCTTATATCATTTGTTTTACCTGCTGTATTATCTCTTATCATCCATACAGGTGTTGTTAAACTTGGTTGGGTAAAAGAGGGAGATTTAAAACTTTAAAGATTATAAAATAAATATAAAATTTTTATTTACTAAAAATTAAGTGCTCGGAGAAATCCGAGCACTTTTTCTCTATAAAACGTTTACAAATACGCGTTAGTTTCCTACATGCTAATCGTAACAATGCTTTGAAAACCATAATAAAACTTTGGTTTTTACTATCATTTTTTAGCAATTTTTGATATAATTGTTTGTGAAAGATTTATCTTATATGGTAAAAATGCACAGTAAAAAACTAAAAACCGTAATTCGGTTTCCAAAAGTAATGATACTGTGTTTTTTTATCGCCAATAAAATAATAAGGGAGGAAGCTTATGATTTTCCAAATCAATAGCTTATGGCAGGTGATCGGATGGTGTCTCGTATTTGCGGGCCTGATCATTGTCAACGAAATTGGACGCCGTAGTAAGATTGGAGGCATGATCGTCTTCGTAATCATTCCGGCTATTTTGACTATTTACTTCATCGCTATTCACTTTAATGCTTTTGGTGGTTCTGCGAACCCAACAATGGCATACATGGATGGTTGGTTCCACTACTTTAAACTCTACGCTGCAGATATCGGTTGCGTAGGTTTCATGATGATCAAGTATAAGTGGGGCATCGGTAAGGAAAAATGGTTTGCTTGGTGGCCTTGGTTCATTGTTTCAGCAAATATTATGATCGCTAATGTATCAGACCTTGAGTCTGCACTTGCTGCATATAATATTGCTGGTAACCTTTCAGGTGCTTGGTGGGCATCAAATGAAGGTGTATTCATCTACGGTGGATGGTGGAATGTAGTTAATGCAATTGCAGGTCTCATCAACATCTTCTGTATGACAGGTTGTGTATACCTTTATACTTCAAAAGACAAGAATCAGTCAGATATGCTCTGGCCTGATATGACAATCTGGTTCATCGTTGCTTATGATATTTGGAACTTTGAGTACACATACCTCAACCTTCCAACACACTCATGGTATTGTGGTGTAGCACTTCTTCTTGCTCCTACATTTGCTAACGCTCTTTGGAACAAGGGTGCTTGGATCCAGAACCGTGCTAATACTCTTGCTATCTGGTGCATGTGGGCTCAGGTAGTGCCGCTGTTCCAGCTTAAGGGAACATTTGCAGCAGCTCTTCCTCGTGTATATGGAGGAGCAGCAGAAGCTGGTGTTACAACAATGGATCTTTATGATAAGGCTATTGCACTTTTCAATGCTGAACAGGGAAAGACAGCAGCAGTTGGAGAAGTTGTTTCTCAGCTTGGTATCACAGCAGATCCTTCAATGCAGAGTCTCTTCGCAATGCTTTCACTTGGCATGAACGTAATCTGCATTTCTGTTATCATTAAGAAATCTATTCAGAATAAGTGCAATCCTTATTCAAATGAAGTATTTAAGGGAACTAAGGATTATGAAGAAGCACTTGCTCGTGCAGTAAGATAATCTTTTAATAGCACAATAATTTAGGCGTTGGACGAAATGTCCAACGCCTTTTTTAACATGTATTTGAAATTATCTTGATTCTTAGAAATCAATTTCTGTATCGTAATAGCAAGCTTTAAGCAGCTTTTCCATTTCTTCCTGTGAAGGAATACGTGGGTTGGAACCTGTACAAGCATCTCCGATAGCTCTTTCTGCGATTCCAGGAAGTCTTTCAAGGAATACTTCTTCAGGAACAAAGCCCTGCTCAGTTGGGAATGAATCCTGACCATAATTCTTGATGCAATGAGGAATATTAAGGTCGTCATTCATCTTGCGTACATATTTGATGATAGCTGCAACCTTTTCGTCGTCATTTGCTCCATCAAGGTGCATATAGTCAGCAATAACGCCATAACGCTTTTTAGCAACAGGATCCTGAGCATTGAAAGCAATTACCTTTGGAAGGTACATGGCATTGGCAGCACCATGGATGATGTGTGCACCGTAATCCGCAAATACAGCACCTGTTTTATGCGCCATAGAATGTACGATTCCAAGGAGAGCATTAGAAAATGCCATACCTGCAAGGCACTGTGCATAGTGCATACGATCACGAGCTTCCATGTCTTCGTTATATGAAGCAACAAGATCCTTCTGGATCATCTCAATAGCATGAATTGCAAGAGGATCAGTAAATTCACAATTAGCTGTTGATACATATGCTTCAATAGCATGTGTCAGAGCATCCATACCTGTATGAGCAACAAGCTTTTTAGGCATTGTCTCAGCCAGTTCGGGATCAACAATGGCAACATCTGGTGTGATCTCAAAATCAGCGATAGGATATTTAGTACCCTTCTGATAATCTGTAATGATAGAAAAAGCTGTTACTTCTGTAGCAGTACCTGATGTAGAAGAAACGGCACAGAACTTAGCTTTTTTACGAAGCTGAGGAATACCAAATACTTTGCACATATCTTCAAAAGTGCATTCTGGATACTCATACTTGATCCACATAGCTTTGGCTGCATCGATAGGTGATCCGCCACCGATAGCAACGATCCAGTCAGGCTGGAACTTGGCCATAGCTTCAGCACCGCGCATAACAGTTTCAACTGAAGGATCTGATTCAATACCTTCAAACAATTCTACTTCCATACCGGCTTCTTTAAGATAATCCTCAGCTCTCTGAAGAAATCCACCACGTTTCATTGAACCACCACCAACACAGATGATAGCTCTTTTACCCTGAAGATCCTTAAGAGCAGACAGAGACCCCTTGCCATGATAAATGTCTCTTGGTAACGTAAATCTAGCCATTTTGTAACCTCCTTCTGAGCTAATTCTAGCTATTTTTGCTACAGTGGACTTGATAATTGATCAACAAGAATTCGTTAACTAATTAACAAGGTACACATATATAGTATACCAATTATCATGGCGAAAATATATAAAAAAGCGTTCATCTATTTTCACAAATATGCAAAGCACAAATTGTTAGGTTTTTAAAAAATCAGTTTTTGTCCTATTCAGATGATCAAGATCATTTAGATCATCTCTTCAGGATGAAATACCTCATCAAAACGCTCTTTTGTCAAAAATCCAAGACCTACACAGGCCTCTTTTAAGGAAATATTTTCTTCAAAGGCCTTATGGGCGCATTTAGCAGCATTTTCATATCCGATGTATGGATTGAGTGCAGTTACAAGCATAAGTGAATTGTAGAGATTCTCATGCATTTTTTCCTTATTTGCCTTGATGCCTACTGCGCAATTATCCTTGAAGGAAAGTATAGATTCTGATAAAAGTCTTACTGACTGTGTAAAGTTGTAAGCTATAACAGGTAAAAATACATTCAGCTCAAAGTTACCCTGAGATGCAGCAATTCCAATGGTTGAGTCATTACCCATTACCTGAACAGCCACCATAGTCACCTGCTCGCACTGAGTTGGATTGACTTTACCAGGCATGATAGAGCTACCTGGCTCATTTTCAGGAATAGTGATCTCGCCAAGTCCACATCTAGGACCGGATGCCAGCCATCTTACATCATTGGCGATCTTCATCATATCTGCTGCAAGAGCCTTGACTGCTCCGTGGGCAAATACCACTTCATCTCTGGAACTTAATGCATGAAATTTATTATTAGCAGTGACAAAATCTGTTCCTGTCAGTTCTGCAATGTGTTTTGCTACCTTAACATCAAAATCTTTAGGTGCATTCAAGCCGGTTCCAACTGCTGTACCGCCCAGAGCCAGTTCCTTCAGAGGACTTACAGACAGCTTTAACAGCTCAATATCTTTTTCAAGAGAGCTTCTCCAGCCACTGATTTCCTGGGAAAAAGAAATCGGAACAGCATCCTGCAGGTGAGTCCTTCCGCTTTTTACGATGCCTTCATTTTCTTTCTCCAGTGTTTGTAATACAGACACCAGTTCATTTACAGCAGGAATAAGCTTTTGCTCAATTCCAAGAACAGCAGCAATATGAAGAGCTGTAGGAAATGTGTCATTTGATGACTGACTCATGTTTACGTCGTCATTTGGATGCAGGATCTTTTCGCCTGCAATGGCATTTCCTCTATTTGCAACAACTTCATTGACATTCATGTTGGACTGAGTTCCTGAACCAGTCTGCCACACTACAAGTGGAAAATGATCCCACAAGAGCCCCTCATTGATCTCATCGCAAGCCTTGGAGATTGCCTTGCATTTTGCCTCAGTCATCCTGTCAGGAACGATTTCATTATTGGCAAGCGCTGCAGCTTTTTTCAATATTCCAAAGGCCAGTATTATTTCTTTTGGCATAGTCTCAATTCCTACGCCGATTGGGAAATTATCATGACTTCTCTGTGTCTGTGCTCCCCAATAGCTTTCTGCCGGCACTTTTACTTCCCCCATAGAGTCGTGCTCAATTCGGTACTTCTGTGTGTTTGTGTCCTGATTCATAGTCTCCTCCAAATTTATTTTTTATCTGCTACGGACTGAGCATATGCAAATGTCAAAAGCAGTATTGCTGGTACATATGCAGTCCAAACTATATATAGAAATACAGTGTTATTGTAGCATCTTTTGTGGATTTTTCTCTGTGAAAAATATTGAAAATCATGAATTGAGACAAAAGTTTTCTGCTGATATACTTTAGGTATGAGTGATCTATTTTACCTGACAGTGAGGATTGACCATGCTGACATATGATCTGAGCAGGGCAGATAAGCCTTTATACCAGTACCTGTACGAATGTATCAAAAAAGATATCATAAACGGTAAGCTTCCCACCAATGAAAAGATGCCATCTAAAAGAACTCTGGCTGATAATCTTGGAGTGAGCAATATTACTGTTGAAAATGCATATGAACAGTTGATAGGCGAGGGATACATATATACCATTCCTAAAAAAGGCTATTATGTATCTGATATTGCCGAGCAGACGATCATAAGTACCGGTAAAAAGAAAAAGCTCAATATAGATAAAAAAAGAAATAAAGACCAATATGTCTTTGATTTTTCATCAAACAGGACAGAGAGCGATGACTTCCCATTTTCTGTATGGGCCAAGCTCATGCGTGAAGTCATATCCCTTAGGGAAAAACAACTTCTTACAGTGTCCCCCTGTGAAGGCGTGGAAGATCTTAGAGTTGCTATAGCGGAGCATTTGAGCTCTTTTAGAGATATGCATGTGGATCCTGATCAGATAATAGTTGGTGCCGGAACAGAGTATCTCTATGGATTATTGATAAAACTGTTGGGCACTGAAAATATCTATAGTATAGAGAATCCGGGTTATAAAAAACAGCGCTATGTCTATGAGAGTAATGGCGTTGAATGTAAATATATTGACCTGGATGAAAATGGTATCAATGTGGATGAGCTTAGAAAAAGTAAAGCTCAGATAGTTCATACCAGTCCAAATCACCATTTCCCGACAGGTATCACTATGCCTATCAGCCGCAGGTATGAACTTTTATCATGGGCCAATGAAGACCCTTCCAGATACATAATAGAAGATGACTATGACAGTGAATTCAGGCTCAATGGCAAGCCTATTCCGACTCTGCAGAGTATCGATGCCAATGGCAAGGTCATCTATATGAATACCTTCTCCAAGTCTCTGATATCAACAATACGTATCAGTTACATGATACTGCCGGAGCATCTTGCCAATCTCTTTTTTGAAAAACTCTCTTTTTATGCCAATACTGTCTCTACCTTTGAACAGTACACTCTGGCAGAGTTTATACATGAAGGGTATTTTGAAAAACATATTAATCGCATGCGTCTGAGATATGGTCGGAAAAGAACAAGAATACTAGAGATAATACGTGAAGTCTTTACAGAAGATCAGTGTCGCATAATCGAAAATGGTTCCGGGTTGCACTTTGTGCTGGAACTGAATACAGATATTTCTGATAAAGAGATCCAGGACAAACTGCGTAAGAAAAAAATCAAGATCGGAACCATTTCCGAGTGCTATGTAAATGAAGCAAAAGCTGATATGCATCAGTTTATTTTGAATTATTCAAGTCTGGATATAGAGGGGCTCAAAAATGCTTTGATCCAGATCAAAAAGATCATTTGTTAATCCAGCGAGTATAGATTGATTTAAGTCCCAGTCCATAAACAATAATGATACCGCCTAAAGCGCCGAGTACTGCCTGAGCAATTTCAAATGGGAGCTTTAACATTGCGTATTCAAAAGTACTGTACACGTATATTTTACCAAGAGTATAGCCGACTACCATGATCACAGCTCCGATGGATACACCGATCACAGCGCCAAGCTTCTGCTTATGCTTGAAAATATGGTGTACAAATAAAGATATTACAATTGCCTGAATACCATGTGTTACAAGGGATACAAACATTGGAGCAGGATAAAAGAGCATATCTCCAAGGAATGATCCAACACCTGCTGCAACAAAAGCGTATCCGGGACTAAGTAATATTGCAGCTGTGCAGATGACTATATCGCATAAATAGAGGTGCCCGCCTGGAACGGGAATTCCAAAAGAACTAAGGACGATAGTTAAGGCCATGAACATAGCTGTGAAAGTCATGTTCTTAAGTGAATCATTACTACGTGGATGTGAATTTGTGAAATTGTTTGTTGTGTTTTCCATATCAGTAATCCTCTCAAAGTTTTTTTCTTATACTACTTCAAGAGTGGTATTGTAAAAATGTCCAATTTAATATAAATAATTAATACCAGATTAAAAAATCGTCAGTAAGTCTTTTAGAGATGAAAACTCTTTATAAATATACTTTTGAAGCTTTGCATCAGGCTGAGTCTGATCAGGTATCATGATAGTTTTGCATCCTGCATTGTATGCACTCATGATGCCATTTGGAGAATCTTCCACAGCGTATACTTCAGAAGGCTTTTTTCCTACCTGCTTTGCAGCATAGAGATATACATCAGGTGCAGGCTTACCTTTTTCTACCATTGTTGCACAGACCAGTTGGTCAAAATAGTCTACAAGTCCAAGACTTCCAAGATATTTCTGTGTCCTTTCAAGGTCAGTTGCAGTAACTACAGCAAGGCAATGTCCGCGTTTCTTCAACTCTGTAAGAGTCTCCACTGCGTAAGGCTTTAATTCGATACCATTTTTTTCTATGATCTTATTCATAAGCTCCATACGCTTTGCTCTGATCTTGGCGTAAGCCTCAGCATCATCAAAAAAGCCATTGATGCGATCTATGGCAAAAGGTCTGCCAAGGCTTCTGAGAGAAAGAGCCTGCTCATCTGTCATTGGGTAACCCAGGGCATTTGCAGCCTCAACCCAGCATTTTCTATAATGTTTTTCTGTATCAAGGATTGTTCCGTCCAGATCAAAAAATATTGTTTCTGACATATTTTGCTCCTTATTGTCGTTTGTAAATATGAAAAGTATATAATAAATCGATTGTATAGTAAATTGTGACCATCGATGACCAGTAGCTTGAATTTTTGATTTAAAATGTCATACTATAATAAAAGATTGAGGTGGTAAAATGTCAAATATAGATAAATCAGTATACGTGGCCACAGGTGCCATTATTACAGGTGATGTAACTATAGCTGAGGATTGCAGCATATGGTATAACGCTGTGATCAGAGGAGATGAATACCCTATCACAATAGGCAGTCGTTCCAACATACAGGACAATGCAGTTGTCCATGTGGGCGCAGGTCATAGCTGCATTATCGGTCAGAATGTGACAGTAGGTCATGGTGCCATAGTGCATGGATGTACCGTAGGAGATGATACCCTGATAGGCATGGGTGCCATCATTTTAAATGGTGCCAGAATCGGTAAGAACTGCATTATAGGAGCAGGTGCATTGGTATCAGAGGGAAAAGAGATCCCGGATGGATCAGTGGTACTTGGAGTTCCAGGCAAGATCGTGCGTCAGGTCAACGAACATGATATGGAATCCCATAGCAAAAATGTTGCACTCTACGTTGAAGAAGGAAGAAAAAACAGACAAAATCCTCCTGTAGAATATAAAAAAATCGGAGATTAATATAATGAATAGCACAAAAGATTTTTCAGGCATCAAGCCATTAGAAAAGAGAGTATATCTGTCATCACCAACAATGCATGGGGATGAGATGAAATATATCCAGGAAGCATATGATACAAACTGGATGACAACAGCAGGTACGAATATTACTGAAATAGAAAAGCAGGCAGCAGCTTATGTTGGCTGTAAGTATGCTGTGGCACTGTCAGCAGGAACAGCAGCGCTCCACCTTGCTACCAAGCTTGCAGGTGAGAAGCTCTATGGTATGGCAAAACCAAATCAGGGAACACTTCAGGGACATAAGGTATTCTGCTCAGATATGACTTTTGATGCATCTGTCAATCCTGTTGCATATGAAGACGGTGAAGCAGTATTTATCGATACAGAGCGTGATACCTGGAATATGGATCCGGTTGCTCTTGAAAAAGCATTTGAGATATATCCTGATGTTAAGCTTGTTATAGTTGCGCACCTTTATGGTACTCCGGGCAAGATTGATGAGATCAAGGCTGTTTGTGATAAGCATGGAGCACTTATTGTTGAAGATGCTGCAGAGTCTTTTGGAGCAACCTACAAAGGCAGACAGACAGGAACTTTCGGAGATTATAATGCAATTTCCTTTAATGGCAATAAGATAATTACAGGTTCTTCAGGCGGAATGTTCCTGACAGATTCACTTAAGGACGCTGACAAGGTCAGGAAGTGGTCAACACAGTCCAGAGAAGATGCTCCGTGGTATCAGCATGAGGAGATTGGATATAATTACAGAATGTCCAATGTCATAGCTGGAGTGATCCGTGGTCAGCTCCCATATCTTGAAACTCATATTGCTCAGAAGAAAGCAATTTACGAAAGATATAAGGAAGGCTTAAAAGATCTTCCTGTTACAATGAATCCTTTTGATGAGACAAACAGTCAGCCAAATTACTGGCTCAGCTGTCTTCTTATTGATAAGGACGCAATGTGCCAGACAGTAAGGGGCGAGAATAAGCCGCTCTATATCAGTGAAAAAGGTAAGAGCTGTCCCACAGAGATCCTTGAGGCAATTTCAGCATTTAACGCCGAAGGTCGCCCTATCTGGAAACCTATGCACATGCAGCCAATTTATCGCATGAACAGCTTTATCACTGCATCAGGAAATGGCAGAGCCCAGAGTAATGCTTACATCGATGAAGGAGAAGCAGTTGATGTCGGAGCAGATATTTTTGAAAGAGGACTGTGCCTTCCAAGTGATAACAAGATGACACCGGAGCAACAGGATGTGATCATCGAGGTTATCCATAGATGTTTCCAATAAAAAATAAACCAGTTTAATTCAAATATTTTGACCAATTAACACACCTATGTTATATTACATAGGTGTGTTTTTTTAATAAAATATGTATTATATTTTATTATGTCAACAGCGCGATTAGCGCATAGTTACTTGAAAACAACAGAGGGAAGTTTTTTTAAAGGAGAGGAAAAAATGAAAAAGTTAACTAGAATTATGACAACTGCAATGGTTGCAGCAACAATGGTAATGTCAACAGCATGCTCAGGAGCAAACTCAGGAATTCAGGAAGCAGATACAACAACATCTGCTGCAACAGTTGAGGCTTCTACAGAGGCAGTTGTTGAAGCTACAGTTGAAGCAACAACAGAAGCAACTGAGGAAGCTACAGAAGAGTCATCAGAGGCAGCTACAGAAGCATCTTCAGAGGATGCAGCAGATGCTGAGTCTTCAGAAGAAGCAAGAGCATATGAGAGAGGAACAATCGACGGAACTACATACACAAATGAGTCACTTGGTGTTACTGTAGATCTTCCATCTAATTGGGTATTCCTTTCAGATGATGATATCGCAACACTTACAGGTGTGAGCAAGGATATGTTTGATAATGAAACATTATCAAAGGCACTTGATGAAGTATCTTCACTTATCGATATGTATGCAGTAGATGGCAACTCAGGTTCAGATAACGTAAACCTTTCAGTTGAAAAGAAGTCAATCCTTACAAAGGGTCTTGATGCACAGGGTTATGTAGATGCTGCAAAGGCTACAACAAAGATCACTCTTGAAGCATCAGGTTTTGAAAATGTTGAGATCGAATCTTCAACAGTAGAGACAGCAAATGGTGAGATTCCTTGTCTTAAGGCACACTCAGAATTTGGTGGTCAGGAAATCTACCAGGTAATCGGTGTATACAGTATCGGCGATTATTTCGTATCTGTTACATCTACAGTTTATGGTTCTGACACAGCAGCTGATGCATTCCAGTATGTTTCTTACGAAGAATAATTGGTAGTATAAAAAGATATAAAAAATCCTGCATTATCAAGATTGGTAATGCAGGATTTTTGTATTAATATTTTAGAAATGTCCGTGACTTCCGCCGTGAACAGTTCCCGAACTGGAAATATGTGTTGAGGAACCGCCTCCGCCGCTACGGCTTTCTTTTGGTATAGCAACCCTTTTCACATGGTGGCTTAAATAAATATCCTGGTTAGTGGATAATGCAAGTTTTCCCTGCTTGTACTTATCAGCACCCTTTTGGAATGCGATATTATTAAGTGACATAATGTTGGCTGATAAAGGTACCAGTGGGATTATGAGTGCTGCCACAAGAATCACCAGATACATGATCAGATCACTTTTCCTTAAATTAGAATCCCCAATAAAGGAATTATTGTAGGAAAGAGCAATTGATCTTGAACTTGTAGCAAACTTCTTAAATGCATAGTAATAATCGTTGTAGCTGAGCTCTTCAAGAACTGGCTCCATCATATCTTCCTGGGTGCTGTCTGTAAAAGCTTCGATGGCAGCGCCGCAAGTACTTAGAGCATAACTTCTGTCGTCCATGCTAAGGACCAGTAGGATACCGCTTCTGTCTGAGCCATAACCGATACCGTTATAATCGTAGTAATCATCTGCAAAAGCTTCTATAGAGTATGTATCTCTCTCAGATACAGTCAGGATACATATATCCATCTGAACTTCTTCACTATAAGAATCAAGCATATCAAGCAGTTCAGCTTCTTCTTCACTGTCTAACAGATCAGCATCATCAACCAGTCGTTCTACTTGTCTCGTGGAAGGAATTGTATTCCCGGAACCTGATGAAGCAAGAGCAGTTATAGGAAGGACCATGCCACAGGCTATAAATAGTGCCAATGCAATCAGGATGGTCTTTAAGGATTTTTTTACATAAATCATTTCTGCTGCTACCTCCTTAAAGTTTTGGGAGTGCCAGGAGTGCAATGATTACTATCGCAATAAGAACCATTATCCCAGCCCATTTCAAGTAATATCTAAAAGCCAATCCCTTATCCAGAGGAAGTCTTCCTACAAAAGCACCGGTCTGACCATTTACAGCGAATAAGAAGTGCTCGTCTCTCCAGGTAGTTGATAATAACCACACAGGATAAAGCGCGTATTTTGAAGTCATATTAGTGATGTTGATATTCTTGGACTTGGAAACAACACTACTATAGCCTTTTACGCTTTCACGTATATCATTATCGATGGTCTCTGATATTCGCTGTTTGATACGATCCTTAGTAGCTGACTGCTCAACATCATATCTGTTTGCAATAAAACCAGCCATAAATCCCATATTAAAAGGCTTGGCTTCTTTGAAATCAAAAGGCTCCAAGGATTCCATCATATCATCAGGCATTTCCTTTGAAGCATCAACCGGAATATTGGCAAAACTCTCAGATCCGGTGCGATGTACATCATAATAACTGGTATCAGTATAATGGTAATCCCGGTCTGACCAGGTCTTGACTTTAGTGCAGGAGTAGCTTGCATCTTCGGAGATTGAAGAATTATATATCCAGTACGGCACATATAATCCCTTCATTTCATCAATATGGTTTTCTGCAAAAAATACCTTTGGAAGGATCTTCTTTTTCTTTAAATAGTTTTTATAGGATTCCTTTGCAGCTTCTTTTGAGATTTTGAAAGGAATGATATAGTCAGGCCTTAAGTCACCTTCAAATTTTTCTTTCATGACAACATTGTTGTTGCAGAAAGGACAAGCGGTGGAGCCAAGGGTCTCATCACCGATGATCTCACCGCCACAAGACTGGCAGGTATATACATACATTCCTGCAGTTTCACCATCCTGCCAGCTATTCTGCGCATTTTCAGTATGTGCGCTCTCTTCCTTTGGCTTATGTGGAACCTGATAGTCTTCTACAGCTATTTCAGTATCACAAAATGGACACTTCAACTTCTGCAGAGTGGCTGAGAACTCCATATAACCGCCGCAGGAAGGACATTCATATTCTTGTAAAGCCATATATTTTTTCCTTAAATCGTGCTATCTGTTTGTTAAGCTCTTGGCTTACCGCAGTTAGTGCAGAAGTTACCTGTATTTACTGCACCACATGAGCATGTCCAATTTGCAGGCTGAGGTCTCTGCTTACCGCAGTTAGGACAGAAGTTGCCTGTATTAACATTACCGCAAGCACATGTCCAGCTACCAGCGTTCTGTGGCTGTGCCTGAGGCTGCATCTGAGGAGCTGCCTGAGCCTGCTGATTCATTGCAAAGAGATTCTGGGCGTTTACGCCACCTGCCTGCTGAGCCATGTTCATTCCAGCAAAAGCCATCATTGGGCCTGCACTCTCATTTTTTGCAGCTGACTGCATTGCTTCTGCCTGTGCATTAACAAGAGTTGCAGCAGCCATTCCAGGATCACGGTACATAGCAGTCTTCTGAGCCTGCTTGATCATCTGCTCGTCTTCTTCAGAAGCGTCAACAGAGTTGATTCCTACTGTACTGATCTTAAGACCGTATTTCTCGCCCCACTTAGATGAAAGGACTTCATTAAGAGCATCTGCCAGTTCAACAGTATGACCTGGAAGAGAACTGTAACGGATACCCATATCTGAAATCTTCGCAAATGCTGGCTGAAGAGCTGTAAGCATTTCTGATTTCAGCTGAGATTCGATCTGAGATTTATGATAATCAGTTGTTACATTGCCACAGATATTTTTGTAGAACAGGATAGGATCTACGATCTTGTAGCTGTATTCACCATGACAACGGATCTCGATATCAACATCAAGACCGATGTTTTTGTCTACAACTCTGAATGGAACTGGATTAGGTGTTCCATACTTGTTGCCGATGATATCCTTTGTATTGAAATAATATATTCTCTGGTCATTTGCAGCGCTTCCGCCAAAGCCAAGGCGCTTTACAAATGTCTTAAAGCTTTCTGAAATAGTTGTTCCGAGGTCACCATAGAAGATAGATGGTTCAGAGGAAGTATCATATACAAATTCACCTGCCTCTGCACATACTTCAGCAATTGCACCCTGTTCAACGACGATCATACACTGACCTTCATTAACTGCAATGATAGATCCGTTTGTAATGATATTGTCGTTTCCTTTAGTATTAGAGCTGCCTCTGCCAGTACGTTTCTGGCCCTTTTTGACCAAAACATCATTTCCTAAAGAATCACAATAAAAATAGTCACGCCACTGATCAGCTAGAACGCTGCCGCCAGCTACGAGAGCTGCCTGAATAAGTCCCATAATATTCCCCTTTCTAAGAACAAAATAGTTTTCATAAATAATATAATATCATAAATCCGCTTTTAAAAGGCAGAAATAAAGGAAATAAATGGTATAATAAGTGTGATAAAAGAGTGTTTTTTGAGGGCTGATTTTGAGAAAAATAGTAGTTGTTTTTCAATTTAATGATGGCAGGCAAAAAATAGTTGAGACTGTCAAAGGCAAGAAACTGACGGATCTTTTGGAAGAACTTGACATATATGTGGATAAGCCCTGCTCCGGACTTGGACATTGTGGAAAATGCAGAGTGCGTTTTTATTCAGGAGAAAATGCACCTACAGATTCAGACAGGCGCTATATTACAGGACAGGAGCTTGATGAAGGCTACAGACTGGCCTGCAGAGTAGTGCTGAAAGAAGACTGTGTCATAGAACTGCCGGCACAGCTATCTATGGACGAAGATATGGATATCGTTGAAGCTGACGAGGACATGGATCTTCATGAATTTGACCTAAGTGGTGTATATGGCATTGGGCTTGATATAGGTACTACAACCCTTGCTGCAGCACTAGTCAGATTGGATCAAGGCGATTATAATATAATATCTCAAAGTTCCTGTGTAAACCATCAAAGAAAATATGGCGCTGATGTTATTTCTAGGATACAATCAGCTATAGATGGAAAAGGAAGAGAAATGCGAGAGAGTATCCTAAGGGATATTCAAAGCCTTTTTACGACTCTTATAATGGAAACTGACTGCTCAGCAGCTGTGGTAGAGGACAGGATCAAAACTGTTACCATAGCCGGCAACACAACCATGCTCCATATACTTATGGGGTATCCTTGTGATGGACTTGGCAGTTTTCCATATAATCCTCACAATCTGGATCCTGTATGTAGCATGGCATGCTTCGTTTTGCCGGGGGTGACTGCTATCAGGGAACAGACCAAGGTGACAGTGCTACCGGGAATATCAGCCTTTGTAGGTGCGGATATTTTGTCAGGGCTCTATGCTCTGGGATTTGATGAGATTCCTCCGGGACAGTACGGTTTTATGCTGGATCTCGGTACCAACGGAGAGATGGCGGTTGGCAATCGTAATCATCTGTATGTTGCGTCAACAGCGGCCGGACCAGTATTTGAAGGCGGCTCTATCAGTCGAGGGTGCCCTAGTGTGACCGGTGCAATCTGCCATGTGACTATAGAACATGACAAACCAATAGTTGAGACTATCGGTGGGGAAAAAGCAGTTGGTATCTGTGGTACAGGCGTACTTGAAACTGTTTCGCAGCTTCGGGTAAACGGGATCATTGATGAGACTGGACTTTTAAGAGAAGAATATTTTGAAAAGGGATATTGTCTTACAAGAGACAATTATGGTAAATCTCTCTTTTTTACACAGTCGGATGTGCGACAGGTTCAGCTTGCCAAGGCTGCAATTAAAGCGGGAATTGATATGCTGCTAAAAGAAAGCGGACTTGGTGACAGGGATAAAGTAGATAAGATTGCCAAAATATACATCGCAGGTGGATTTGGTTACAGGATCAGAAAAGACAGTCTTTATCACTTAAATATGTTGCCTGAGAGCTTTACAGATAAGATTGAATCGCCTGGTAATACGTCATTACTGGGGACTCTTAAATATATGGTAAATGAATTTAAAGAACCAGATAGTGGAAGAGAATGCCTTGATATTCTTATCAGAGCTTCAAGGGAAGTCGAACTTGCAACAGATGAGAGCTTTGGCGGAGCTTATTATGACGCTATAAATTTTTAATGGAGTTGGAAACTATAGTTTCCGGTGAAGAAAGTGGACAACAAATTAACATCTAAATTTCAAGATGAAAAAAAGAGAGTTTATGGAAAGCTGAGTGAAGAATGGAGTAGGATCATTGGTATGCTCATTGGTACACTGCTGTACTCTTCAGGTATCAATCTTTTTGTAGTACCAATGGGACTTTATACTGGTGGACTCATGGGCATCTGCCAGCTTATACGTACTATTCTTGTTTCAATGCTCGGACTTTCATTTGGTTCAATAGATATCGCAGGTATCATTTATTATATTCTGAATGTACCGCTGTTTCTCATGGCAAGGAAAAGACTTGGAAGATTATACCTGATCAAGACTATCATGTGCGTTACAAGCGTTACTATACTCCTGATGCTTATACCTATTCCTGCAACACCTCTTTTGGATGACACACTTGCATCTTGCGTAATTGCAGGTATCATCTGCGGTGGCGGTATCGGTCTTACCCTTATGATGGGCGCCAGTGATGGTGGTATGGATATTGTAGGCGTGCTGATCGTTCAGTGGAAACACAACTTTAGCGTTGGCAAGGCCAACCTGGCAGTTAACTTTATGTTATATGCGATTTGTCTGTTCATGTTTAACATTCAGACAGTTATTTATTCTCTTATATATGCATCTGTCAGTGCTTTTTCAGTTGATAAGGTACATGCACAGAACATCGACGTTGCAGTTACAGTTATTACAAAAGGCGACTGTAAAGAACTGGAACGTGAGGTATTTACAGAACTTGGACGAGGCATTACAAAGTGGGAGTCAAGAGGAGCATACACAGATGAGAAATCAGAAGTGTTGTTCATCCTGGTAAATAAATACGAAGTGACTCATTTAAAACGTATCATCAACAGATATGACAAGCAGGCATTTATTGTTAGTAACTCTGGAGTTAATGTATCCGGTAACTATCATAAACATCTGAATTAAATAATGTGAGTCACTGGGGACGTATCAGATTGACTCATTGTGCACAATGAGTCAATCTGATACGTCCCCGGTGACTCATTTTTCATGCCCGGAAATCTTAAAAAAAAATAAATTGAACGCGATTGATTTTACAAAATCCAAAATCTATAATAGGATATAATATGATCAAAAAATAAGTAGGAATAGCAAATATGGATAATAATTTAAATAATAATTCCGGCAATAACGGAAATAACGACAGAAATAATAACAATAATCCTAAAAGACAAAACGTCTTTTTACTGCTGATCGCAGCTCTTATTACAATGCTGTGCATGACATATTTCATGCGCACCATGACTCAGAGTGATTCTCAGGAAATTACTTATAATGAGTTTATTGAGATGCTTGAAGATGGCAAGGTGTCCAAGATCGTTATTGAATCAGACAGGATAGCGATCACACCTGCTGAGCAGAAGAGTGATACAGAAAATACAACAGTCACAGGAGTTACAGGCGCGTATTCATCTTCTTCAAGGATAACTTATTACACAGGAATCGCAGAGAGCTACGAAACACTCACTCAGAGAGTTCTTGAGTATAACAGCAAGCTGGAAGATGGACAGGCAGAAATAAGCGTATCAAGTGAGATACCTGATAATTCAGGTGTTATCATGTCACTTATCCTGTACTATGTACTTCCTATAGCTCTTATCTGGGTATTGCTGTCATTCCTTTCAAGACGTATCTCCAAGAATATGGGACCTCTTGGAATGAGCCGCAGCAATGCAAAAGTATATGTACAGAAGGAAACAGGCGTAACCTTTAAAGATGTTGCCGGTGAAGATGAAGCTAAGGAATCACTGCAGGAAGTAGTTGATTTCCTTCATAACCCTGGCAAATATGCCAAGATCGGTGCTAAGCTTCCAAAGGGTGCTCTTTTAGTAGGACCTCCAGGAACAGGTAAAACACTTCTTGCCAAGGCAGTAGCCGGAGAAGCACATGTACCATTCTTTTCACTTGCAGGTTCTGATTTTGTAGAGATGTATGTTGGTCTTGGTGCCAGCCGAGTAAGAGATCTTTTCAAGGAAGCCAATAAAAATGCTCCTTGTATCATATTTATTGATGAAATAGATGCCATTGGTAGAAGCCGTAGTTCAAGAGTAGGCGGCAATGACGAGCAGGAACAGACACTTAACCAGCTCCTTTCAGAGATGGATGGTTTCGATTCCTCCAAGGGTGTACTTCTTCTTGGTGCTACTAACAGACCTGAGATCCTTGATAAGGCACTTCTCAGACCTGGACGTTTTGACAGACGTATCATTGTTGATAAGCCTGATCTCAAGGGTAGAGAAGAGATCCTTAAAGTCCATGCCAAGGATGTAAAGATGGATGAGACTGTTGATCTTAAAGGCGTTGCACTTGCTACAAGCGGTGCAGTTGGTTCAGACCTTGCCAATATGATCAATGAAGCAGCTATTAACGCAGTTAAAGCAAAACGTGAGTATGTATCTCAGCAGGATCTTATGGAAGCTGTTGAGCAGGTACTTGTTGGTAAAGAGAAAAAAGATCGTATCCTTAGTAAAGAGGAGCGTAAGCTTGTATCTTATCATGAAGTTGGACATGCTCTTGTCAGTGCAGTTCAGAAAAATACAGAGCCTGTACAGAAGATCACTATCGTTCCTAGAACAATGGGCGCTCTTGGATATGTTATGCAGGTTCCTGAAGATGAGAAATATCTTAGGACTAAGAATGAGCTTCATGATGATATCGTTGTGGCTCTTGGTGGACGTGCTGCAGAGGAAGTTGTATTTAATACAGTAACTACCGGTGCTGAAAATGATATTGAAAAAGCTACAGCTACTGCTCGTGCCATGGTTACAATGTACGGTATGAGTGATAAATTTGGACTGATGCAGCTGGAGTCTGTAGAAAACAGATATCTTGATGGCCGCAGACAGCTCAATTGCAGTGATGAAACAGCAACTCAGATCGATATGGAAGTAATGAAGATACTGAGCGAATGTTATGAGGAAGCTAAAAATATCATTGAAAGTCACCTTGAAGCAATGGATAAACTTGCAAAGCACCTTATTGAAAAAGAAACAATCACCGGTAAGGAGTTTATGCAGATCTATCGTGAGGTAGAGAATATTCCTGAGCCTACTGAAGAGGAGATCAAGGCAAGATCTGCCAGGATCGTTGCCAAGAGACCGGAGGCAGCAGCTATCGGTGAAGACATTCCTACAAGAGACGAAATCCAGAAGGCAGAAGATACCAATACAGCTAGTGAAGCTGATACATCTGATAACAAGGTAGATGGAGATTTTACTACATCAGACAGCGTTTACTATGATTCTTCTGATTGCTACAAAAAAGCTGAAGACAGCTCTTCAGTATCTGGAAGAAATTTTGATGTCCAGGTTAGCGATGATACTGTAAATCACAATACAGAAGCTAAAGAAAAGACACCTGTTACAGGCGGCGGAAGATTTTCACATGTAGCAGATGATTTTGACAAAAAGAATTGATTTTAAAGAAATTACGGGGTTGTTGTATTTAGGAAAATAAGCTCTAAATGCAACAACCCCATCTCATAGGTAAAAATGGCACAAGAAAAGTTTAATGTACAGGAAGAATTGAAAAAGCTGCCAAATCAGCCTGGCGTTTATATAATGCGTGACAGCAATGACACCATAATGTACGTAGGAAAGGCAGTAAACCTGCATAACAGGGTAAGGTCATATTTCCGCAAGATCGTAGGTCGCGGACCTCAAATTGATATGATGGTTAAGCAGATAGCCAGATTTGAGTATATTGTCACAGACTCTGAGCTTGAAGCACTGGTGCTGGAAAACAATCTTATCAAAGAGAACAGCCCCCGCTATAACACAATGTTAAAGGATGATAAGACCTATCCTTATATCAAGGTTACTGTAAACGAAGATTTTCCAAGGATCCTTTTTTCACGACTTATGAAAAAGGACAAGGCAAAATATTTCGGTCCTTTTACCAGCGCTGCAGCAGTAAAAGATACCATAGAACTGATAAATAAGCTCTATGGGCTAAGAACCTGCAACAGAGTATTACCAAGGGACATTGGGATGGACAGACCATGTCTGAACTATCACATGAAGAGATGCTGCGGGCCTTGCACTGGTGATGTTTCCAAGGAAGAATACAGGGAACGTATCGACAAAGCCCTTGAGTTCCTGGGCGGAAACTACGGACTTATAATTGATGATCTCACAGCCAAGATGGAAAAAGCCTCTGATGAGATGGAATTTGAGCAGGCTGCTCATTATAGAGATCTGTTAAACAGCGTCAAGATGGTGGCTCAGAAGCAGAAAATGACTGACTCAGCCATGGAAGATAAAGACATCGTGGCTATTGCGGCAGATGATAAGGATGCAGTTATTCAGGTATTTTTTGTACGAGATGGAAGACTCATCGGAAGAGAGCATTTCTACATGACCCATGTGTCTGATAATCCCAAGGCAGAGATACTTGGTAATTTTGTAAAACAGTTCTATGCAGGAACACCATTTATTCCAAGAGAACTTATGCTTCCTGAGGAGATAGAAGATAGCGATATCATTGAGAAATGGCTGACTCAGAGAAAGGGCAGCAGAGTATACATAACCGTTCCTAAGCTTGGGCAAAAGGAAAAGCTTATGGAACTGGCAGCTCAGAATGCTGAACTGGTCCTTAGCAAAGATAAAGAGAGGCTTAAACGCGAGGAAGGCAGGACCATAGGAGCGGTAAAAGAAATTGAAAATCTCCTTGGAATGAAAGGCCTGAATCGAATGGAAGCCTATGATATATCCAATATCAGCGGATTTGCTAATGTTGGTTCCATGGTAGTTTATGAAAAGGGAAAGCCTAAAAAGAGCGATTATAGAAAATTCAGGATCAAATCAGTATCAGGACCTGATGACTACGCCTGCATGCATGAAGTCCTTACCAGAAGGCTCATGCATGGATTGGAAGAGAGGCATGACCTTGAGGTACGAGAGATAGATGCTCAATACGGCAGTTTTACCAAGTTCCCTGATCTCATACTCATGGATGGTGGTCGAGGACAGGTCAATATAGCGCTTCAGGTGCTGGACGAGCTTGGAATATATATTCCTGTCTGCGGTATGGTCAAGGACGACAACCACAGGACAAGAGGGCTGTATTTCAACAATGTTGAAATACCTATCGATAAGGATTCAGAAGGCTTTAAGCTCATCACAAGGATACAGGATGAAGCTCATAGATTTGCTATTGAATTTCACAGATCCTTAAGGAGCAAGGCTCAGGTAAAATCTTCATTGGATGATATCCCTGGCATTGGTCCTGCAAGAAGAAAAGCTCTGATGAAACATTTTAAATCCATAGAAGATATAAGAAATGCAGATGTGGAAACTCTTATGGAGGTTCCTGAAATACCAGCCAGTCAGGCAAAAGTAATTTATGATTTTTTTCATCAGGAAGATATGCTAAACTAGTACTGTTTAAAGCAAAAAACTATATACGGAGGCGCGTATGTCTAGTGTAAGTATGAAACGTATTATTGAGAAGATGGGGCTTCAAAATCTTACTCCAGAGGTGGATATCAGCAAGGTTAGAATATTACAGCCTGATATTAACAGACCAGCTCTGCAGTTGGCAGGTTATTTTGAGCACTTTGAAGCTACAAGATTGCAGATAATCGGTTTTGTAGAATATACCTACATGCAATCTATGGATGATGACAAAAAGAAGGAAATGTACAGACAGTTCCTGTCATTTGATATTCCGGGCGTAGTATTTTGTAGAGAACTTGTTCCGGATCCTATTTTCATCAAAATAGCTATTGAAGAAAAAGTTCCGGTACTTATGACTAAAAAGTCAACATCAGCTTTTATGGCTGAAATAATCAGATGGCTTAATGTCAAGCTGGCTCCATGTATTTCTATCCATGGCGTTTTAGTTGATGTATATGGCGTAGGTGTACTTATAACAGGTGAAAGTGGAATCGGTAAATCCGAGGCTGCACTTGAGCTTATCAAGCGTGGGCACAGACTTATTTCTGATGATGTTGTTGAGATCAGAAAAGTCAGTGATGAAACACTTATAGGTACTGCTCCTGATATTACTAAGCACCTTATCGAGCTTAGAGGTATCGGTATCATCGATGTTAAGACATTGTTCGGTGTGTCCAGCGTTATGGATACAGGCAACATCGACCTTGTAATTGAACTTGAAGACTGGGATAAGGATAAGGAATATGACAGACTCGGTCTTGAAGAGGAATATACAGAATATCTGGGCAATAAGGTAGTATGTCACAGGATCCCAATTCGTCCTGGACGTAACCTTGCAGTTATCTGTGAGTCTGCAGCTGTTAATCACAGACAGAAGCTCATGGGATATAATGCTGCTCAGGAATTATATAACCGTGTTCAGAACTCTATCGCACAGCGCATGAACGCAAGTGATGAGGATGATGAAGACTGAAACTGAGAGGATGGCGACTCTCGGTTTGTAATAAATATTTTTTAGAGGTAAATAGGTATGTTTAAGTATGTTTTTGGCGTAGACCTTGGAGGAACTACTGTAAAGATAGGTCTTTTGACAACAAGTGGAGAAAAAGTCGATGTATGGGAAATCCCTACTCGTACAGAGCAGAATGGTAAGTACATCCTTGGTGATATAGCTAAGTCTGTAAGAGCCAAAATGGAAGAGAAGGGTATCACTGACTCAGAAGTTATGGGTGTCGGAATAGGCGCACCAGGTCCTGTTGATTCAAAAGGCGTTATATATAATGCTGTTAATCTTGGATGGGGCAAGTTCAATCTTGAAGAAGAGCTTCATTCTATCGTAAAGCTTCCAGTTAAAGCCGGTAATGATGCCAATGTAGCAGCATACGGTGAAGCATGGAAGGGTGGCGGAAAAGGCTACAGCAACATGCTCCTTGCTACACTTGGAACAGGTGTAGGTGGAGGAATCATTATTGATGGTAAACTCTTAAATGGCGCAACAGGTGCAGGCGGAGAGATTGGACATATACACATTGAAGATGAAGAAGAAGATACATGCGGATGTGGCAATCATGGATGCTTTGAGCAGTATGCCAGCGCAACAGGTGCAGTAAGGCTTGCTAAGAGAGAACTCGTTGCTTCCAACGAAGACAGCGTACTCAGATCAGAAAATGATCTTACATGTAAGCTGATCTTTGACGCAGCAAAAGCAGGTGATGCACTTGCCAAGAGAGTAATTGAGAAATATGGCTATTACCTTGGAAAAGGCCTTGCAGCAGTTGCATCAGTTACTAATCCGGAAGTTATCGTACTTGGTGGTGGAGTTTCAAAGTGCGGAGAGATCCTCTTTGATCTGCTCAGACCTTCATACGAAAAATATGTATTCCCAGGTTCAGCTAATGTAAAGTTTGCTCTTGCAGAGCTTGGAAATGATGCCGGCATCTTTGGTGCAGCAAGAATGCTTATTGATAAAGACTGATCATTACAAAGAAAAGTAGGTTCTTATATTGAACGAGTATATTTTAAAGCAGCTTGGCAGCGTTGTTTCAACTGAAAATATATATCCTGATGAAAAAATGGATAAGCACACAACCTTTAGAACAGGCGGAAAAGCAGACTGCTATATCAAAGTCAGCAGCCAGAAAGAGTTATGTGACCTTATAAAGCTCCTAAAGACAATGGACAGAGAATACTATATCGTTGGAAATGGTAGTAATCTCCTTGTCTCAGATGAGGGATATAAAGGCATCATAATCTCAATGCTTGGTTCAATGTCTGATATAAGCGTTGATGGCGACTTGATATATGCTCAGGCAGGTGCTCTTAACAGCCAGGTAGCCAGAGTTGCCAAGGATAATAGTCTTACAGGACTTGAATTTGCAGCTGGTATCCCTGGAACCGTTGGCGGAGCAATGATAATGAATGCCGGTGCTTATGATGGCGAAATGGCAGGAGTTGTAAAGTCTGTTGATATATTAAATAAAAACGGTGAAGTGATGACACTTACTAACAGCGAAATGGATTTTGGCTACAGGCACAGTGCCATCAAAAACTCCGGACACATCGTTCTTGGAGCCTCTTTCAAGCTTCAAAAAGGCGATGTTGCCAGCATTGAAGCCAAGATGCAGGATTTTGCAAGCCGCAGAAGAGAAAAACAGCCTCTTGAATATCCTAGTGCAGGCTCTACTTTTAAGAGACCTGAGGGATTATTTGCAGGAAAGCTCATACAAGATGCAGGCCTTAAAGGATATACAGTTGGAGGTGCTCAGGTTTCTGAGAAACACGCAGGCTTTGTCATAAATAAAGGCAATGCCACATCTTCAGATATATACAGGCTGATAAAGGATGTTCAGGCCAAAGTCCTGGAAAATTCCGGTGTAGAACTTGAACCGGAAGTTATCATGCTTGGAAAATTTTAATTCTTTTTAGGAGCGGAAATGAGATTTGTTATTGTAACCGGAATGAGCGGAGCTGGAAAATCTACCGCAATACATATGCTTGAGGATGCAGGATATTATTGTGTTGATAACCTGCCACTTTCCCTCATTGAGAAATTTGCAGAATTGACTACTGCACCTGACAACGAGATATCTCAGGTTGCACTGGGACTTGATGTCAGAGGCGGACAGAAATTTGAAGAAGTAGTTGATGTAGTAGATTCCCTCAAAGAAAAAGGCTATCCGGTTGAAATCTTATACATGGATGCTTCTGATGCAGTACTTATCAAGCGTTACAAAGAAAGCAGACGTTTACACCCACTGGCTCAGGGCGGAAGAGTTGAAGATGGTATCAAACGTGAAAAAGAGATCCTGAAAGGGATCAAGAAAAAAGCGGATTATGTTATCGATACATCCCAGCTTCTCACCAGAGAGTTCAGAATTGAGCTTGATAAGATATTCGTTGAAAATGCTGAATATAACAGCCTTATGATAACCGTGTTATCCTTTGGCTTCAAATATGGTATACCTTCTGATGCAGACCTTGTTTTTGATGTCAGATTTTTACCAAATCCGTTTTATATTGAAGAACTTAAGCACCAGACAGGTAATGACAAGCCTGTTCAGGATTATGTAAAGAGTTTCCCTGAGTGTGGCCAGTTCGTGGACAAGCTGGAAGATATGTTACGTTTCCTGATACCTGGATATATTCAGGAAGGTAAATATCAGCTGGTGGTAGCAATCGGATGTACCGGTGGCCAGCATAGAAGCGTTACTATAGCTAATGAGCTATATGAAAGAATGAAGGACGGCGGCAATTACGGTATAAAGATTGCCCATAGAGATGTAAAACAGGCTAAGTAAATATATTCGAAAAGGAATAGGGTGAGCTTATGTCTTTTTCAGCAGAGGTAAAAGAGGAGCTTTTAGGGCATTTGTCGGGTGCGAGACACTGTCAGTTGGCGGGTCTTGCAGCAATAGTCTCAGCAATTGGTCATATAGAGCAGGATGATGATGGCAAAATGCGGCTATATATGCGCTCTGACAACGTTTCGCTCATTAGAAAGTTCTTTACAATATTACGAAAAGCATTTAAGATAGAAAATGATATTCTGGCTAGCAATATACAGATTCATGTTAGCGGCCGATTATATAAACTGGTAATGGACAATGACGAAGATATACGAAATCTTTTGTTGGCCATACATATGTTAGACTCTGAGGGCAATCCCATAAAACCGGAAGATGGTATAGATACGCTTATTACCAAGAATGCATGTTGCAAGAGAGCATTCCTTAGAGATTCCTTTATTGCAGTAGGCTCTATGAGCGATCCTAATAAATCTTATCATCTGGAGTATGTATGTGATAGCCCAAAGCAGGCTGATCAGATCAAAGAAATGATCGAAAGCTTTGATATAGAAGCCAAGATCATTCAGAGAAAAAAGTACCATGTAGTTTATATAAAAGAGGGCTCAGAGATCGTTGATCTCTTAAATATCATGGAAGCACCTCTTAGTCTTATGAACATGGAGAATATGCGTATTGTAAAAGAGGTACGCAATTCTATAAACAGACGTGTTAATTGCGAAGCTGCCAATATTACCAAAACAGTCAACGCAGCATCAAAACAGACTGAAGATATATTGTATATACAACAGCATTATGGATTTAACAATCTGCCTCAGGGGCTTAGAGAAATAGCAGAGGCCAGACTTGAGCATCCAGATGCTACATTACAAGAACTAGGTCAATACCTGGATCCTCCAGTTGGTAAATCTGGTGCCAATCATAGATTAAAAAAGCTTCATGAGTTGGCAGACAGGATCAGGTCCTAGAGGAGAGGAGTTATTATGATAACAAAATCTATCGAAATCAAACTTCCAAACGGATTAGATGCTCGCCCTGTAGCAGAACTTGTTCAGCTTGCCAGCAAGTATGACAGTGTAGTTCACATTGAAGCACAATCCAAAAAAGTTAATGCCAAGAGCATTATGGGTATGATGACACTCAATATTGGAGCAGGTGAAGCAGTGACAGTTATAGCAGATGGTTCTGATGAGCAGGATGCCCTGAATGACATCGAAAAATATCTGCAAGGTGATTCATCAGCAGTAAATTAAAAATGAGTCACCGGGGACGTATCAGATTGACTCATAAAATATAAAGAAAGTACCAGCTCAGTTATCTTTAATAACCAGGCTGGTACTTTTTTTATAGAAATAGCATAAAAACGTCGTTTACAATTTGTTCATAATTAATTAAAAGATTAGTTACTTCAAATCATGGTTTGTACATTTCTGTTTTGTATACTAAAATTGTCAGATGAGATAAGACACACTACCAATTAAAAAACTTTTTCATAATATGCCAAGTAAACATTAGTTTACTTGGCATCCTCCCTTTTTAGGGGTATTTATCAGCACTTCTCTGGCTCTGGATAATCAACGCCAAAAGTCTCAACAGTAACAGTTTCCATAACCTGATCTTCAAGAGGTCTGTCACTATAATCAGTTGCTGTCTCAGCAATCTTATTAACTACGTCCATTCCCTCAATGATCTTACCAAAAGCAGCATAATCACCATCAAGGTGTGGAGCATTTTTGTGCATGATAAAGAACTGTGAACCTGCAGAATCAGGGAACATAGATCTTGCCATAGACAGAACGCCCTCTGTGTGCTTCAGATCATTTTTGAATCCGTTAGATGAAAACTCACCCTTGATACCATATCCTGGGCCGCCCATACCTGTTCCTTCAGGATCTCCGCCCTGAAGCATGAATCCTTTGATCACACGGTGGAAAATAAGTCCATCATAAAAGTTATGATTGATCAAAGAAATAAAATTATTAACTGTATTAGGAGCAATTTCAGGATAAAGCTCGGCTTTCATTACATCGCCGTTTCTCATTGTAATTGTAACTATTGGATTTTGAGCCATAATTTACCTTCCTCGTTTCTTGGAATATGCATGTTTACTTGTTTTTGACAATTTTTCTGTTTAATCAAAAAAGTGACTAACAGTGCAATTTATTATACAATATACATATTAGATAAGCAATCGAAGGGGCTTTTCGGCTCCGTATGGAGGGCTTTAAGTGCTTAGTAATATATATTTTTGTCTGCTTGAGGATACTGATCAGGCAGGAGGTTTTGACATAATTGCAGAAAATGTGTCAAAACAAGTGGATAACGCATCAAAATATCTCACCGAATGTGGATATTCCTGTCGCAAGGCAGTTTTTTCACAGGAACAGGTTGATAACGGAGATATTCTATTATCTCTTGATGATGGCAGCAGACCACTTAATATCGGCGAGACATTATTTGTTGTAGATTCAATGATAATTGGGCAGCAGCTGATAAAAAGAGGCTGCTATTGTATAGGCTTTCAGCATGATGGCAATTCACAGGAGAGCTTTAGCGGAGTCAAATACGTTTTTCAGGACATAGACATGGTGGAGGAGGATTCCTACGTCAAAGCCTATCAGAGGGCAGCACATCTCCCATGGAAGGTCCTTGAAACAGACAGATGCATTATACGAGAGACTACAGTGGAAGATGTAGATTCTTTTTACAAGATATACTCGGATCCGGAAATGACCAGATACATTGAAGGATTATTTGAAAATCCTGAGGATGAAAAAAGATATACCAAGGACTATATCGATAAAGTCTATGGTCTTATGGGATTTGGAACCTGGACAGTTGTTTTAAAGTCAACAGAGGAAGTGATCGGAAGGGCTGGATTTAGCATCAGGAAAGGCTTTGACGACGTGGAGCTTGGATTCTTGATCGCAACTCCTTTCCAGAGACATGGATATGCCTATGAAGTATGCAGCGCCATCATGGACTATGGCCGCGACATATTGCAGTTTGACAAGGTCCAGACTTTTGTAAAAAAAGAAAATGAAGTATCTGTTCATTTGTGTAAAAAGCTAGGATTCAAAATAGTTGATGAACAGGACATAGAAGAAAACATATATGGTGATGTTTATGGGGGCGAACAGGCAGTTTCGCTGGGCCAGTCCCACTATGGACATTACGTGAGAATGGTATGGAATGCCTGAGGATACGGGCTGCAAATAGTTATGAACAGAGAATTGGGGACTCTGTTTTTTATAAAAAAATGTAAAAGGTAGGTTACAAAACATGGGAGAAAAGAAATACGTACTTGCTCTTGATCAGGGAACAACAAGTTCCAGATGCATTCTTTTTGACAAGAGTGGAAAAATCGTAAGCATGGCGCAGAAGGAGTTTCAGCAGTATTACCCAAAGCCAGGCTGGGTGGAGCACAATCCAAGAGAAATATGGTCATCACAGCTTGCAGTAGCTATAGAGGCAATGGCTACTATAGGCGCAAATGCTGAAGATATAGCAGCTATTGGTATTACCAATCAGCGTGAAACAACGATCGTTTGGGATAAAGAGACTGGAGAACCAGTTTATAACGCAATTGTATGGCAGTGCAGACGAACTGCTGACAGAATAGAGCAGATCAAAAAAGAAGGCTTCGATAAAGTGATCCGCGAGAAGACCGGACTTGTTCCAGATGCCTATTTTTCTGCAACCAAGATAGAATGGATCCTTGATAACGTAGAAGGCGCAAGACAAAAGGCAGAAGAAGGAAAGCTTGCCTTTGGTAACGTTGATTCATGGCTTATCTGGAATCTCACCAAAGGAAAAGTACACGTATCAGATTATACTAACTGCTCAAGGACGATGCTCTTTGATATCCATAAGAGATGCTGGGATGAAGAGCTTTTGGCCAAGTTCCACATTCCTGCTTCCATGCTCCCTAAGGCAATGCCTAGCAGCTGCATCTATGGAATGGCAGATGCGTCTATCCTTGGCGGAGAGATAGCAATTGCCGGTGCTGCCGGAGATCAGCAGGCTGCGTTGTTTGGACAGTGCTGCTTTGATGTAGGTCAGGTTAAAAATACATACGGAACCGGCGGATTTTTGCTTATGAATACAGGCAATAAAGCAATTAGGTCCGAGCATGGACTTCTGACTACAATTGCTGCCAGCGTAACAGATGAGCCTGTATACGCTCTTGAAGGAAGTGTATTTGTAGCCGGAGCCAGTATCCAGTGGCTTAGAGATGAGATGCGCATGATCAAGTCAGCATCCCAGTCTGAAGAATATGCCGATGAAGTATTTGATACAGCAGGAGTATACGTTGTTCCTGCATTTACAGGAATGGGAGCTCCATACTGGGATCCATATGCGAGAGGAACCATTGTAGGAATTACAAGAGGATGCAAAAAAGAGCATTTCATCAGAGCAACTCTGGAATCAATATGCTACCAGTGTGCTGATGTCATCAAGGCTATGGAAGAAGATGCCGGAGTAGAACTCAAGGAATTAAAGGTAGATGGCGGCGCCAGTGCCAACAATTTCCTTATGAAATTCCAGGCTAATATCTGCAACGCTACAGCATACAGACCAAAGTGCATTGAAACTACAGCTCTTGGTGCTGCTTACCTTGCCGGAATCGCAGTTGGCTATTGGAAGGACATCGAAGATGTCAAAAACAATTGGCAGCTTGGAAGGAAGTTCGAGCCAGATATGGATGAGGATGTTCGTAAAGACCTGCTCAAAGGCTGGAAGAGAGCAGTAAGATGCGCAATAGCATGGAGTGAAGACGAATAAATATAGACTGAGTCACTGGGGACGTATCAGATTGAGTCACTGGGGACGTATCAGATTGACTCATTGCATACAATGAGTCACCGGGGACGTATCAAACTGACTCATTGCACACAATGAGTCAATCTGATACGTCCCAAGTGTCTCCTTTTTTAATGTAAGAATCCGAAAGGCTCTTCATCATGCAAAAAGTGCATCAGCTGATATGCACACTGCATGGCAACCCTTTCTTCCTTGAGGATACGTCTTACTTCATCTCTGTCAGCAATGACAACTTCGATTTCTTCGCTGACTTCATTGAACTTATCAGAAATATTTCCTTCAGAATAACCATAAACAGCGGCTACGGCTTCATCTGTCATTCCGATAGTAGTAAAACGAGGAGCCTCATACATAGGATCAACGTCAATAGGAGTAAAGGTAAGACCTGTTTCCTCATGCATCTCCCTGATAGCAGCTTCACGATAGTTTTCACCTGCTTCGCAGAGTCCTGCAGGAAGTTCGTATACATATGCATCGATTGGATAGCGATACTGCCTTATGAGGACGACCTTATCTTTTTTCTCTCCATACAAGCTATAGATAGAAACGCCATCAGCGTTTACTTTCTTAGTTGTTATCTTCAATTCATCAACATTTTTTGCCCTTGAGGCTACAAAATAGTTGGACTGATGTCCCTTATCATTTGATCCCTTTACGTTAAAAAGGTTTACAAATCTGTTTTCTGTTAACTGGATTATTTCGTGGATATGTGCCATAATTGACCTCTTATTTATAAAAATACATGCAACTTTATTAAATATAGCATAAAATGCAATATTTTAGAATTTTTTTAAGTCACTTTTAGTATTGCAAGTTAGCATTGAATTCAGATAAGATAGTAATAGGCAACAAAGAGTTTATATATTTGGCTCATCTATTATATTTGTGAATAGCAAATAGTATTTGAATTATGGAGGAAAAATGAGCTCTTTAGAAGTATTTTCGTTAATAGCAGGTCTGGTGGGAGGTCTTGCGCTCTTTTTGTATGGCATGAACATTATGAGCGGAGGTCTTACAAAGGCTTCAGGTGGTAAGCTTGAGAGTACCCTTGCAAGGATTACATCCAACAAGCTTTTAGCCTATCTTTTTGGTGTTGGCGTAACTGCACTGGTTCAGTCATCATCAGCTTCAACAGTTATGGTGGTAGGTCTTGTTAACTCAGGTATCATGACACTGTCACAGGCTGTTAATGTCATTCTCGGTGCCAATCTGGGTACTACTTTCACTGCATGGCTATTGTCACTTAACGCTATCAGTAGTGACAATTTTATAATTAATTTATTTAAGCCTACATCTTTTACGCCATTTTTGGCGCTTATCGGTATAGTTCTGTACATGTTCGTCAAGTCAGATAAAAAGAAGAATATCGGAACTATTTTACTTGGATTTGCTGTACTCATGTATGGAATGAACATGATGTCCAGCGCAGTGACTCCACTTAAGGACGTGCCACAATTCCAGTCATTGCTCCTGGCATTTAGCAATCCAATAATCGGATTTCTTGTAGGTATACTCTTTACAATGATGATCCAGAGTTCAGCAGGAACCATCGGTGTACTGCAGGCTCTTTCACTTTCAGTAACCATTCACTACTCTATGGCTATTCCAGTAGTAATCGGTTCTGAGGTTGGTACATGTATCACAGCTATTCTTTCATCCTTTGGTGCCAATAAAAATGGTAAGAGAACAGCTCTCATGCACCTGTATTTCAATGTAATAAAAGCATTGTCATTCTTGGCAATATTCTATATCCTCAATGCAATATTCAGCTTTGAATTTATGAACCAGCAGGCAGGCATGGTAGGTATAGCAAGTGTCCACACATTGGTCAATCTTGTGGCTACACCACTTATGCTTCCATTTTCAGGACTGCTTGTTAAGCTGGCACTTAAGACCATTCCGATTGATGAAAAAGAGAAAGAACATCAGGAATCAGAGTTTGCTCTTGCAGCCCTTGATGATCGTTTCCTTTCAAACCCGCCATTTGCTCTTGAGCAGGCAAGACTTGCCGCATGCGATATGGCAGAGTATTCAAGAGAAGGCCTCTTTAAGGCCATGACCCTGATCACTGAGTATGATCAGGCAATTGCAGATGAAGTGGCAGAGCTTGAGAATAAAGTTGATAAGTATGAAGATCAGCTGGGAACATATCTTATGAAGATCAATTCCAGTCAGCTGACTGTGGCAGACAGCCATACATTGTCTATCCTGCTGCATGCTATCACTGATTTTGAACGTATAAGTGACCACTCACTTAATATCATGCAGACAGCACGTATGATGCATGAAAAAGATACGCCTTTCACACCAAAGGCTATGACAGAGCTTCACATTTTTGCTGATGCTGTAAAAGAGATAGTAAATACATCAATTCAGGCCTTCCAGAATCAGGATGTTAAGCTGGCAAGATCGATCGAGCCTCTTGAAGAAGTCATCGATGGACTTCACATGGAAGTTAAGCGCAGACACGTAAGACGTCTTCGTAAGGGCAAATGTACAATTGAGCAGGGCTTCAACTTATCTGATATAGGAACTGATTTCGAGAGAATAGCAGACCACTGCAGTAATATCGGTGTCTGCATCATTGAAGTAAGCCAGAATCTGTTTGATACACACGCATATATTGAACTTCTTAAAAATGAAGAAGGAAGCAATTTCGAGCAGTCAGTTGATTACTATGAGCGCAAGTATCGTCTTCCAGCTGTTAAAAAAGGCTCTGATGAAGACGGCTCCATTGAAGCAGCTTTTGCAGCTGAGCATCCTGTTCTTGCCAACGTTATGAGCTATGAACAGCGTGAACTTGAATATACACAGGAAGAAGATACTAATTCATCAGAAAAGTCAACAGACAAAGTAGTGAAAGAGGAAAATATTTCTGCTGAAGGTGCTAACTCTGAAAATGCTACAGCAGAAGGCGCTGCTCAGCAGAATAGTATCCCACTGTCAGCCATAGAGCGATTAAAGCTTATGGAAGCTTCTTCTGAAGATGAAAAACACAAAAAGAAGAAGGATAAAAAGAAGAAAGATAAAGATACTTCAGAATCAGAAGATTCAGAAAAGAAGTCAGAGAAAAAGGATAAGTCCCAAAAGAAAGACAAAAAAAATAAATCTGATAAAAAGGACAAGTCCGATAAAAAGAAAGATAAAAAATCAAAGAAAAAGAAAGATAAAGACTGAAGCATCATAATTATGACAAACAATACTGAGAAAACCATATGGAGTAGATTACCAATACTTGTAATTTCAGCATTTTTCTGCTGTCTGCTGTGGGGAAGTGCATCCCCTGCCATCAAGATTGGTTATGAAATGTTTAATATAGGAGCCGGTGATACTCCTTCAAGAATACTATTTGCAGGATGCAGATTTGCAATTGCAGGCATCATGGTAATAATCTTTGGAAGTCTCCTTTCCAGAAAATTTCTAAAGCTCCAGGTCTCAACAGTTAAATACGCTTTGGTGCTGGCATGTTTTCAGACCATATTACAGTACATATTTTTCTACATGGCACTGGCCCATACATCAGGCGTGAGAGGCTCTATCATCAATGCTGCAGGAACTTTTTTCAGCATACTGCTGGCTGTGTATGTTTTTCACTATGAAAAAATGACCTTAAGAAAAGCTCTTGGCAGCTTGCTTGGTTTTGCAGGCGTAGTAGTAATTGTTAGCGCAGGAAGCTTTTCCTCACTGTCTGGAAATATATCTCTTCAGGGTGAAGGCGCTATGATAGCTGCGGCTCTTGCCAATGCGGCATCAGGTTGTTTTATCAAAAAGTTCTCTGCAAAAGAGAACCCTGTAACACTTAGTGGATATCAGTTCTTTATTGGCGGAATTGCCATGATAGTAATAGGACTTGCCTGTGGCGGACATTTACAGATAATGTCATCCTACAGCATACCGCTTCTGATATATATGGCATTTATCTCAGCAGGAGCCTACACATTGTGGGGAATACTTCTGAAATACAACCCTGTAAGCCACGTAACAGTACTTGGCTTCATGAATCCGGTACTAGGAGTTATCCTGTCAGCCATCTTCCTGCATGAAGGAAATGAAGCCATGAACGTTATAACACTTGCAGCGCTTGTACTTGTAGCTCTTGGAATATATGTAGTAAACAGACCAATCAAAGAAAAAACAAAAGAGAATTAGTATTATGATATAAAAAAACAGTATTGCCTTAACATACTCAGTAATGAGATGTATAAAGGCAATACTGTTTTTTAGATTATCTCCAGAATCCGCCGAATATCTTTTTGAATACATTTCCACATCCGGAGAAGAAATTGTTTATCTGCTTCTGGATGTTTTTTGCTGCCTTTTTAATGTTTTTATGGATCTTCACAAAGACATTGTCTTTATGATTTCCAGGCTCTGTAGGCTGCATCTGCTCACCTGAGCCACCAGCATTTCCTGAATTATCAATGTTTTCAGAACTTGAAGCAGAGGCAGAGGAATCATCATTTATTTCAGTGCTTGATGAACTACTTGCATTACCTGAATCATCTGATGATGAGCTGCTTGCACTGCCAGAGTCTGCTGATGAAGCATCTTCTGATGAATCTGATCCTCCAGTAGAAGCTTCAGATGAAGCCTCTGATGAAGACTCAGAGCTTGATGCGCCAGCATTGTCTGAGCTGTATAGATAGCAGTCATCAAACGAACCCCATACACCAGCTTCAGCATTTACTCTAAGACCGACAATAACAGTTGTATCATCTTTTGTGATCTCGATGTTCTCAAGCTTTAGCTGTGACCAGTTCTGCCAAGTTGTTACGGATCCATCCACTGTTAACTCTTCACCATCCACATTGATATACATCTGGAAAACAGTGTCAGAACTTGCATCTCCGCCCTGCAGATAACTTTCAAGTGTGTAGGTTCCTGCATCAAGAGTTACTTCCTGTTCTGCAGTAAATTCAAAGGCTGAACCATACCAGAAGTGAAGAGCATTTGCTCCGCTTCGTGTATTTGAACCATTAACCTCCAGATCTGCTCCGGTACCATCCAGTACCCAAGGATCAAGAGAAGAGTTTTCAAATCCGCCATTTTCAAGCAGGTTAAGAGGCTTAACTACTACAGTGCATGTTACATCAAGTTTTTCACCAGTCTGACTGCTCACTACTGTACCGTTTATTGTGTAGGTACCAATTGCATTTATTGCTGCAAGGGCATCCTCATCCCAAGTTGCTGATACTGTTTCAGTTGTGCCATCGTTGTATGTGATCACAACATCTGGGAGAGTTATTTCTTCACCAAGGATCACTTCAACATCATCTGCACTGATCTTCAGGACAGATAGAGGAGCACTGGCACCTGTAGTTACATAATTGAAGATATTGAGGATATCCAATGGATGGCCTTCAAAATCAAACCATGCCATATTGTCTACAGCACTACCGCCATAATATATTCCTGCATCATCAGGATCATACTCTGCTGCGTAGGAAGTAGCCCATCCTGAACCATAAGTTTCCCATTTTTCTTTATTAGAAGCTAAAACGTCGCTGGCATCATCGGCATCAGCGTCATATACATCAACAGGGATCCATGCAGGTTCCCAATAAAATACACCAATTCCTGCATCGCCTACATTCACTACAGCCTGCATTACTGCTGACATCTCATCAGCCTGTCCCTGAACAGATATGTCATAATCATAATCCTGTCCTGTAGCGCTTTCTCTTACAGTGTTTTCACTACCATCACCATCTTCAAAAGTATATGCATACTGAGTTTCAGCCACCATGACTTTTTTGCCATAGGTATCAGCAACATTTTTTAGCACGCTGGTCAGATTAGAAGTAGTACCGTGCCAGAAAGGATAGTAAGATGAAGCAAATACATCATAATCTACATCATATGTATCGAGGTATCCTGCAAAAGTTGCATATCTGCCGCTCTTTTCAGGATTGGTAAAATGAATAGCTACAAGTATGTCGCTGTCCACCTCTCTGACAGCTTTGGATCCTGCAGAGAAAAGAGTGCACATATTTTCCCAGTTAGTCTCACCGCAGATACCGCTTGTGGTTTCATTTCCTATCTGGACCATGCCAACATCTACACCAGCATCCACAAGTGTATTGAGGCTTGATAAAGTATATTCATACAGAGCAGCCTCTTTTTCATCAATATCCATATCAGCCCAAGCCTTAGGAGCCTGCTGTTTGCTAGGATCTGCCCAGAAATCTGAATAGTGGAAATCAATCAGGACCTTCATACCTGCATTGGTTGCAAGCTGTCCCATTTCTACAGCTGCAGCCAGATCGTTGTTACCACCGCCATAGCCGTTGCCGTTGGAATCATATGGATCATTCCATACTCTCAGGCGAACATAGTTCACACCGCAGCTTGATAACAGATCAAAAAATCCCTGTTTATCAAGGGCATTACCCTCAAAGTCGTAATATGTAACGCCGCTGTTTATTTCAGTAAGGTAAGATGAGATATCAACACCTTTGATGAAATCATCATCCACACCGCTGATCTGTGATACGTTGATAGTGGCGTCAACAGCATTGGTATTCTCGTTCTCTTCATCGTCAGGATCTTCACTGGAAGCTTCTGATGAAGATGAGGAAGTTCCGTATTTTAAGAGTGTTATATTATCCAGATCGCCCCAGTAACTTCCTGGTACATCCCCTGCGATCTCGATTTCAATAGAGCCATTTTCTTCCAAAGTAAATTCATCACTGGTAAAAGTATTCCAGTTGTCCCATCCGGTTGTATCATCTAATTCAGTTGTCAAAAGAGTGTCATCACCACTTTTTACAATGATCGAAAGCCCGCTGTCTGCTGAATCACCCTCAATATCTGCCTGGATCTTGTAGGCACCGGCATCCACATCACTTATTGTCTGAGATAATGTAAGAGCATCTGCATCTGAGCTGTTGTTCCAGAAATTAAACATCTTTGTAGTGTTATTAGTAGCCCAGCTGTCAGTCTTTATGAGATATCCGTAGGTATCCCCGTCATTATTCTCCATTGTGACATTCCAGGAATCCAGATCATTTTCGAAGTCGCCGTTTACTATAAGAGAAGTACTCTCCCAAGTGCCTTCAGTTATTACTTCATTACTTGTGGCACAGGCGCTCAAAGAGATATTGGCGATCCCAACAGCACCGATCAGTGCAAGACTTAGTATTTTACTACCGCTTTTCTTGTTCATATAATTCCTCCCACTTTTTTAGCCCCCTAATATTTTCAGGTTAGTTTTGGAAAAAAGAGTGATTCCAAAAGCTACCTTGATTCATTTGCGCAATATTGCGCAGTCTAGTACGTAATACTGAAAGTATATTATCATAAATGCTTTGGGAAAATCATTCGCAAGAAAATACAAAAAAATTAAAAGTCATTTAGCAAAAACCTCTAGTTCAAATTTTTTATCAAACAGCTGTAAACCTAGTAAAATCAAGACTTTTGCAAAAAACATCGAAATAGATGAATGCGCAATATTGCGCATGAGCCTGCTTTTTTTCTATTTGCTACTTCAAGAATATAGTTATATATTTTATGATATAAGTGTCAAAAATCATTGTCTTAAAAGGGGCATTCGATGAATCAGAAAAAACTCAAATTACTGGATACAATACTTGAAGAACAGAAAAACTCAGAAAAGCTTCTGGGTGCATCACTTCGAATTGAACATAAGGGCAAAAAAGTCTATGAAAATATTATTGGTACAGACAGAAAGGATAGTATCTATAAGATTTTCTCTATGACTGCGCCGATCACTGCAGTAGCTGCAATGATCCTCTATGAACGTGGACAATTGGATCTCATGCGCAGAGTATCTGATTACCTGCCTGCTTTTAAAGATATGTATGTAGCCTCCCCATCCGGAGTGCACAAGGCAGAGCAGCCTATCACTATCCACAATCTCTTGAACATGACCTCAGGCATAGTGTCTTTGGGTGAATATGGCGAAGCAGAGCGATCTATGACCAGAGTATATCGCGAAGCCAAGACACAGGTTGGTTCTGGAATATTAAAAAGTGATATAGATGTATTTAACAAACTGGCAGAAGCCTATTTGGCATTTGAGCCGGGAACAGGCTTTAAATATGGCTATTCAGCTGATATATTAGGCGGCGTCATAGAAGTCATAACGGGTCAGTCACTGGATGAGTTTTTCAAAAAAGAGATATTCACACCCCTCAACATGGAAGATACCTCTTTTTATATTGATGATGCCAATAGTCTCAGACAGGCAGTTCTCTATAGAAGAAAAAAAGATAATACCTTAAAAAGAGCAGAAGTCGATGTAAAGCAGCGACTGGAAATGGAAGATCCTTTTAGAAAACCATGGTATCAGTCCGGAGGCTATGGACTATATTCAACAGTGGAAGATTACACACATTTTTCCAAGATGCTGTTAAACAAAGGCTCCTACAATGGTAAGGAAATACTTGGCCGAAAGACTTTTGAGTTTATGACAACCAACCAGTTGAGCGAAGCACAGCTGGCACAGTTTAAAATGGATGGATGCATCGGATACGGATACGGCAATTATTTCAGAACCCTTATGGATCCGGCAGCAGCCACATCCAATGGCAGCAGAGGAGAGTTTGGCTGGGACGGAGCAGCAGGAACATATTTCCTTGTTGATCCTGTTGAAGAACTGATAATCGTATACATGCAGCAGATCGATACAGGCTGTGACTACAGCCTTATCCGTAGCCTGAAACAGGTTATTTACGGATCTTTATAATATATATACATAGCAGTAATATAGCAGTAATCAAATGGCTTTTTGACAGAAGGGGGCAAATATGGCATTTGTAGCAGCTTTTATGGTACCACATCCACCGATAGCTATTCATGAAGTTGGACATGGAGATGAGGCGCAGATACAGCCGACGCTGGATTCCTATGATACTATCGCACGTATTATAGCCGAGATCCAGCCCGACACAATTGTTGTGACCTCACCTCATGCAATAATGTATAGCGATTATTTCCACATCTCTCCAGGCGAAAAAGCTTACGGCGATATGGGAAGATTTGGAGCTCCTGAGATAGCTTTTGAAGCAGATTATGATACTGAATTTGTGGATAAGTTATCTGCAGAAGCAGGCAAATTGGGGATTCCGGCAGGCACATTAGGTGAGAAAGAGCCTGAGCTTGATCATGGAGTACTTGTGCCTGCATATTTTATCAATCAATATTACTATAACTATGATCTTGTTAGGATAGGCCTGTCAGGTCTGTCTCTTAAAACCCACTACAATCTTGGAAGAGTGATAAGAAGTGTTGCTGATAGCATGGATAAAAAAATAGTCCTGATAGCCAGCGGAGATCTGTCACACTGCCAGAAAGAAGATGGCCCATACGGCTTTAGCCCTGAAGGACCTGAGTATGACGAAAAGCTAATGGATGTAATGTCCAGAGGAGCCTTTGAAGAACTCTTATCTTTCGATGAAAAGTTCCTCAGAAAGGCACAGGAATGTGGACACCGCTCATTTTGCATTATGGCAGGAGCTTTCCACAATACAGAAGTTGATGTACAGATATTATCCCATGAAGCTACTTTTGGCGTAGGATATGGCTTTGGAGTATTTATCCCTAGAGTGGACAAGCCTGACCTTAAGTCAGATGACGGTGGAAAACAAAATACTATAAATGAGTTTCTTGGCTATAAGATCAACCAGACCAAAGATCCTTATGTAGAACTAGCCTGGAAGACAATAATATGCCATGTTACCGGACAAGAATTACCGGATCTATTTGACCTTCCTAAGGAAATGCTTGAAACAAAAGCAGGAGCCTTCGTCTCTGTTCATGAACTTGGCATGCTCAGAGGTTGCATAGGCACCATATCCGCCACATGTAATAGTGTCGCAGAAGAAATCCGCCAAAATGCCGTATCCGCAGTATCCCGGGACCCAAGATTTTCACCAGTCGTTGAACGGGAACTTAGTAAGCTTGAAATAAGCGTTGATGTACTGGGTGAAGCAGAAAAAATATCATCTCAGGAAGAACTGGATGTAAAGCGATACGGAGTAATTGTTGAGTCCGGAGCCAAACGAGGACTTTTACTCCCTGACCTCGAAGGCGTAGACAGTATAGAGCAGCAAGTTGATATAGCCAGACAAAAAGCTGGAATCCATTATGACGAACCCTATATCCTCTACCGCTTTGAAGTAATACGCCACACATAAAATGAGTCACTGGGGACGTATCAAATTGACTCATTGCGCACAATGAGTCACTGGGGACGTATCAAATTGACTCATTGCATACAATGAGTCAATCTGATACGTCCCCGCTGACTCACCCGGTGACGCCTGTGGCGCTGGTGGCTCTGGCAGCTCCGCGGACTCATAAAAAAACCGCACCTCTTATCGAGGTGCGGATAAAAATAACTGTAATCAGCCAACCGCTTCTATGATGATGCCTTCCTTGCATTTAGGACATTTGCAACCTGAGGAACAGGTTGTATCGCTGCTTGTAGGCTCCCAGAAGCAGGTGTTACATATTAGGTTTTTGTGTACTACAGGGCGAGCTCTTCTTCTAGTAACGCCGCCTACTGCAATTTTTAATTCATCGAGACTAAGTTTTGTTCTTGTCAGATTTTTACTCATTATATCTCCCCCCTTAAAGAAAAATAACGCTTAATAATATTAAATCATATTTTAAATGATAGTTCATATAGTTTTATACGATTTAATAATCTAAAAAGAACAAAAAACTTATAAAAATATCAGTCGAGGTTTAACTTCTTGTTGGATATTGCAATTGAACCAACATAGAATAGGACAATCAATACAACTGAATATATCAAACATCTGAGAAGGTAAGGTGACAGAAATGAATCAACTGAAGAATAGTAGCTGTCGATTGCTGCGAGTGAACCATAATATCCAATTGACATAAATGTTGATATAATGCTTAGTACAAATGTTGTAGTAAAGTAAGCGATAACTGCGCCAAGAATCTTATGCTTTTCCCATAACTGTCCAATTGAGATAGAGAAGAAAAGCATCATGATCCTTGAAATAATGCCCAAAATAAGTATTAAGAAATACTGAATCAAATATGTATAAAACATAGTTATACCAACAGAATCTTTGATATCAGTAACTATCTCGTCTATCCCTTCAGTAATGTATGGAAGATAGTGGGCTGATCCAAGAACTGTTACCAATACTAAGCAGATTACAAAGCATAGAGATGAAGCAATTGTCCAGATACATGCAACGATCATTCTGGATGAAACAACTTGTGTAATACTTGCAGGTAAAGTAAATGAGAGATAGCCCTGTGAAGTATATAAACTTCTATAATAGTGAACTACAAGGTATGCTGTTGATAGTAATGCCATTGATGCAAGTAGAATAATAAAAAACATTGAAATGAATGTTAAAAATAATGCCTGAATATCAGTCATATCATCCTGTACAACAAAGCTTCTCAATGTAAATCCACCTACAATTCCTGTTCCGATTAGAACGGCGCAGATGATGGCCATGACCTTCCAGGTAGCTTTAAATTCGTGTTTAATTAGTTTTCCTAGCATCTGTATACCTCCCTGAAAAAGGCATCTACTGATTTGCCTTCATTTTCTCTGATAGCATCAACTGGCTGATACAATCTGATAAAACCATTCTGGATAAAAATAACTTCATCAAGAATAGGCTCAACATCAGCAATCAAGTGTGTAGAAATAAGAATTGATGCTGAAGGATCATAGTTACTTATGATAGTTCTTAAAATATAATCTCTGGCAGCAGGGTCAACACCGGCAATTGGCTCATCAAGAATGTAGAGTTTTGCTCTGCGGCTCATTACAAGTATCAGCTGAACCTTTTCTTTAGTACCTTTAGAAAGAGTACTCATCTTGGCATCAGGATTGATAGCAAGGTTATTAAGCATCTCATAAGCTCTGTTTGGATCAAAATCAGAATAGAAATCAATAAACATATCAATAACCTGTCTGATAGTCATGTGTTCATTAAGATATGTTTTATCAGGAAGATATGAAATGACCTTTTTACTCTCTACACCAATTGGATTACCATCTACAAGAACTGTACCCTGAGTAGGCTGCAAAAGTCCGCAGATGATTTTTATAAGTGTAGTTTTACCACTTCCGTTTGGTCCCAACAAACCGGTTATATGTCCTCCGCCTAGTACAAGATCAATATTAGACAGAGCGGTGACATTGTCATATACCTTAGTCAGGCCATGAATTTCCAATAAATTATTCATACAACGCTCCTTTTTACTAGAAAAATTATTTGTTATACTGTTCGACAAGTTTTACAATTTCATCTTTAGTGATTCCCAACTTTTCCATCTTTTGGAAGAATTCCTGAATCTGTTCTGTTGCAAGCTGTGATTTTAATTCCCCAATCATGTTAGTGTCCTCCGTAATATAGCGACCACTGGTTCTCTCTGAATGTACAAGTCCTGTTTTCTCTAATTCGCTAAGTGCTCTCTGCATTGTGTTTGGATTAACGGATGCAAGAAAAGCAAGATCGCGAACACTAGGTAATTTTTCTCCAGGCTTATAAATACCTGCTACTATATCATTCTGAAGGTGCTCAACAATTTGAATAAAGATAGGACGATCAGCGTCAAGATTCCAACTCATATTGCAGTCTCCTTTCATGTATTATTGTACTACTTAACTAATACAATAATATAATAGTCTCTATTCACTTGTCTGTCAACAATTAAATGATAATATAATAATTTAATGCTAAAAACCTTAATTTATGCGCATTTTGTGGGGGTAAATTTGTGAAAAAGCAAAATAAAAAAGAGTCACTGGGGACGTATCAGATTGACTCATTGCGTGCAATGAGTCAAATTGATACGTCCCCGGTGACTCAAAAAAATAAAAATCATATAGCCAGATGCAGAAGATGGGTAGCAAGTGTGAAATATACCATCAAAGAAATTGCATCTACAATAGTTGTGATCATAGGACTTGCCATAACGGCAGGGTCAAAACCTATACGATCTGCAAGCATAGGAAGCACACAGCCGATGAGCTTTGCACAGCTGACTACTATTACAAGAGTTATGCATACAACAGCAGCTACAGGTATAGCGATCCTATCCAGTAACAGCAGCTTTATAAAATTGGCGCCAGCCAAAGTCAGTCCACATAAGAATGCTACACGGACTTCCTTCCAGATAGCTTTGAAAAAGTCGCCAAATTCAATCTCTCCAAGTGAAAGACCACGGATAATTGAAACGCTTGCCTGACCACCTGCATTACCGCCTGTATCCATCAACATTGGAATATAAGCTGTCAGTACAACATAAGCCGACAGTGCATCTTCAAATTTGGTAATGATAGCACCTGTAAAAGTAGCACTGATCATGAGCAATAATAACCATGGCATACGTGTCTTATAGGTTTCGAAGATACCTACTTTGAAATATGGCTTATCTGTTGGAAGGATAGCAGCCATCTTTTCAATATCCTCTGTAGCCTCTTCTTCCAGGATATCTACAACGTCATCGATGGTGATGATACCAACCATACGGTTTTCGTTGTCGACTACAGGCATGGCTGTAAAGTCGTATTTCTGGAACATTTTGGCTGTTTCTTCCTGGTCCATCATGGTATTGATACTGATGACATTGTCATTCATGATGTCCCCGATCCTCTCATCAGGATTCATTATGAGAAGATATCTGAGAGCAACAGTACCAACAAGTACGCGCTTTGGATCAGTAACATAGCATATATTTATAGTCTCAGAATCGAGACCTCGTTTTCTAATATGTTCAATAGCTGAATTAACAGTCATATCCTCAGTAAGCCTGATATATTCCACTGTCATGATACTTCCGGCAGAATCTTCAGGGTATTTGAGAAGGTGATTGATAGCAGCTCTTGTTTCTGGAGTAGTATTGGCAAGGATGCGCTTTACAACATTGGCAGGCATTTCCTCCATAAGGTCAGTAGCATCATCCGCCATCAGATTATCAATAATGTTTGAAGCTTCTCTATCTGACATCTTCTGGATAATATATTGCTGATCATCCAGTTCCAGATTGGCAAAAACATCTGCAGCCATATCCTTTGGCAGAATACGAAACATTTTCAGAGAATCTTCATTCTCCATCTCATCCATTACATAAGCAATATCAACGATGTTCATATCTGCAAGAGTCTGGCGAAGCAATGTGTACTGTTTTGACTCGAGAAGTTCAGTTAGAGTGTCGATGTACTTGATTTCTTCTTCCATTGCAGTTTCTCCTTTATGCGGACAAAATGCACCTGAAAGCAGAATTTCAGACTGTTAGAAAAGGGCAGTTTGTCCGATTTTTGATGTGGTTTTCATAAGAGCGCTCACTCGGGGCGCAGGATCATTACTCTGTAATATATTACCCGCATCACTACTCATAAAAACCACCACCTTTCTTTCGGACAAACGCCTTAATAATTTTTTTACTAATTAAATAATAACATATTAGTCTTCAACAGGAACAGTTTTGATATGAAGCTCTTCAAGCTGATGTTCTGTAACAGTTGAAGGAGCATCCATCATAATATCCTGAGCATTCTTGTTCATTGGGAAAGGAATAATCTCTCTGATTGAATCCTCGCCTGCAAGAAGCATAACCATACGGTCTACACCAGGTGCAATACCAGCGTGTGGCGGAGCACCATAACAGAATGCGTTGTACATAGCAGGGAATTTAGCCTTAACATCATCCTCGCCAAGACGCACCATCTCAAATGCTTTTACCATGATCTCTGGATCGTGGTTACGAACAGCACCTGATGATAATTCAACACCATTAACAACAAGATCGTACTGATCAGCTGTAATAGAAAGAGGATCGATCTCACCTCTCTCAGCCTTGAGCAGAGTTTCAAGTCCGCCTGATGGCATTGAGAATGGGTTGTGACAGAATTCAAGCTCACCTGATTCTTCACCAATCTCATACATTGGGAAATCAACGATCCAGCAGAATGCATACTGTTCTTTGTCCATGTGACCAGGAACTGCAGCACCAAATGTCTTAACAATAACACCGGCAGTCTTCTGAGCAGCAGCCTTCTTTCCAGCAGAAAGAACTACAAGATCTCCGCTCTTAAGACCAAGCTTTGCGATAACAGCATCCTTATTAGGAGCAACAAACTTGGAAATACCACCAACTACTTCGCCGTTCTCATCAATTCTGAACCAGTAGCCCTTGTTTCCAGCCTGTACTTCAACATCAGCAAGAGTCTTATCGATGAACTTACGGCTCTCCTTGAAGTCAGAGATAACAACAGCCTTAACAAGACCTTCCTTGAATGGCTCGAAACCACAGTCAGCAAGTACATCTGTAGCATCCTGAACTGTAAGATCAATACGAAGATCAGGCTTATCTGTACCATATTTTTCCATAGCTTCTACATATGGGATACGTACGAAAGGTGCTCCTGAAGCACGGTCATATGTACCATATTTAGCAAAAATAGGAGGAAGAACATCTTCACATACAGCAAATACATCTTCCTGAGAAGCAAAAGCCATCTCCATATCAAGCTGGTAGAATTCTCCCGGGCTTCTGTCTCCTCTGGCATCTTCATCTCTGAAGCAAGGAGCGATCTGGAAGTAACGGTCAAATCCTGCAGTCATGAGCAGCTGCTTGAACTGCTGAGGAGCCTGTGGAAGAGCATAGAACTTACCTGGGTGCTTTCTTGCTGGTACAAGATAATCTCTTGCGCCTTCTGGTGAAGAAGCTGTAAGGATAGGAGTTGTGATCTCCATAAATCCATGCTCAGTCATAGACTGACGAAGTGCAGCTACAACATTGCAACGCAGAATGATATTTTTCTTTACTTCTGGATTTCTAAGATCCAGATAACGATATTTAAGACGAGTTGCCTCATCAGCTTCACGGCTGTGATTGATCTCAAAAGGAAGCTCATTATAACGGCAACGTCCAAGAACAGTGATCTTTTCCGGTACTACCTCAATATCACCTGTTGCCTGTTTAGGATTCTTACTACTACGTTCTCTAACAGTACCACTTACAGAGATTGTAGACTCTTTATTAAGATCCTTAACGATTTTCATCATATCTTCAGTTTCAATAACTACCTGAGTTGTGCCATAGAAGTCTCTAAGAACAACGAAGCCAAGGTTGGCACCTACTTCTCTAAGATTCTCCATCCAGCCAACGATTGTTACCTGTGCTCCAACATTTTCAATGCGGAGTTCGCCACAAGTATGTGTTCGTGATTGCATCATTATAAATCTCCATTCTAATATGCAAGTGATAATACTAAATACCACCTAAAAATAGTCCGCGTATTATTTTAACCCTTTTTTTCCTATATTTCCATATGATTTTTTAATAAGAAGAAAAAAACAGCCTTTGATTTTTATAAATGTGAATTACTGCAAAATATAAGGCTTTAATATGCATTTATCTTCATTGTTTTTTCAGACTATATACTGTAAAATTTACAAGTAGTAAAAAAATACTAACTAATTAAACTGAATTTTTTTATTTGAGGTTATATATGAATTCTCAGGAATTTGGTGCAGAGATAGTCAATTCAGTAGAAAAGGCTATCAGGACAAATGATTATACAAATCTTAGCAGAGAGATCAGAAATACTGTTGATAGAGCTACAATGCAATATCGTGAAGTGCGCAATATCAACAACTATTATGCAGACCCTGCAAGGATGGCGCAGAATGCAGCCAGTAGACCTAAAAATACCAATTACTATGCTGATCCTGAAAGAACGGCCAAGGCTCATTCCGGACAGGTAAAAAATATCAACAACTACTATTCACAATACAACATTGGCAAAAATACAATGTATTCAAGCCAGCGTGGCGCCTACAAGATAGAAGTTGTAAAGAACAACAAATTTGTACCGACACCATTTATGCCTAATAAAGTAGGAGTTGCCGGAGGCGTAGTGGAGATAGTATTCAGTAGCATCGGCATGGCTTTTGCAGCTATATGGGGACTGGTCATAGGCATAGTCGGAGTTGCAGCAGATGTAGCAGTCGGAGCACCGATGTTGTTTGGTATGGTGGTGTTTGGCGTATGTACATTCCTGCTGTTTAATGGAATATCCCGAGTTTCTCTGGTAAATGAATTTAAGAGATACGCTCAGGTCATTGGTGATAAGACATATATTACTTATGAAGAATTAGCTTCTCTGACAGGAATACCTGTTAAAAAGCTTAAGTCAAAAATAAAGAAGTTTACTAAAAAAGGCTTCCTTCCTTTCCTTTATACAGATAAGGAAGAAACTACCATTATGTTCAACAAGGAAGTCTATGACCAGTATATGCAGAGCCAGCAGGCTTTAAGAGAACGTCAGATCCAGGAAGAAAATGAGAAAGCTGAAGCAGAAAAGCTCGGTGAAACCGCTGAGATCATCAAAGAGGGAACAGCCTATATCAGCAAGATAAGAAATATTAACGATATGATCCCGGGAAAAGAGATGACAGCCAAGCTCGACAAACTGGATGAGATCATGAACCGTATTTTTGATAAGGTAAAACAGGATCCTGACAGTGCTGACGAACTCAGAAAATTTATGAATTATTACCTTCCAACAACTATCAAGCTTCTGGATGCATATGTAGATCTGGAAAAACAGACAGTACAGGGAGAAAATATAGTTCAGACCAAGCATCAGATTGAAGAAGCGATGGATACCATCAATCTTGCATTTGAAAACCTGCTTGATAGCCTGTTCCAGGATATGGCATGGGATATTTCTTCAGATATCTCAGTAATGAGGACCATGATGGCTCAGGACGGACTTACACAGAACAGCGTTAAAAGCCAGTTAAATAATCCTTCTGCCAATAAGGCGCCAAGCCTGACAGGTATGGCAGCAGCCAATACAGCAAATAAGGTCGGAGCTACAGCGGCAGCAGCACAATCAGTGGCAGCAGGCGCGGCCGCAATAGCCAGTGCAAGCGCAACAGCAACAGCTAGCGCAACGGCTACAGCAAGTGCAACAGCCAGTGCAACCGCAACACAGTCACAAGAAGACAAGATCACATTACAGTTTTAATGAAAAAATAGAACAATTAGAACAATTAGAGGTTGATATTTAAGGAGGAAGTATGAACGAAGAATTTCAGGATTTAACAAACGCAGCACCTACATTATCATTTGATGTGCCTACTCCAGAGCCTGAGCCAGCAAGCACAGCAACAGCAACTGCAGCAGCTGCAGCTCAGTCACCGGTCCAGCAGACACAGTCATCAGCATCAAAAGTAGGAGATGTTATAGATGATGCTGCTTCACAGCTCTCACCAGAAGAGATGAAGATGGTAGATGAATTTGTAAAACAGATCGATATATCCAATTCACAGGCAGTAATGAACTATGGTGCAGGAACTCAGAAGAAAATGGCTGATTTCTCATCCAAGGCCATTGATAATGTAAGAACCAAGGATATGGGCGAAGTTGGTAACATGGTTACAAATCTTGTTACTCAGCTCAAGAACTTTGACGTTGATGAAGAAGACAAGGGACTGTTTTCATTCTTCAAAAAAGGTGGAAATAAGCTCAATGAGATGAAGGCAAAATACAGCTCTGTAGAAGCCAACGTTGAAGCAATAAGCAATGAACTTGAGAGACATCAGGCAACTCTTATGAAAGACGTTGCACTTCTTGATAACATGTATCAGCTCAACCTCAACTATTTCAAAGAGCTGTCCATGTACATCATTGCAGGTAAAAAGAAACTGGCACAGGCTCGCGCCACAACACTTGTAGAACTTCAGAATAAGGCAACTGAGTCAGGACTTCCTGAAGACGCTCAGAAGGCAAAAGACTATGCTGAATTATGCGACAGATTTGAAAAGAAGATCTACGACCTTGAACTTACAAGAACAGTAGCTATGCAGACTGGTCCACAGATCAGAATGGTACAGAACTCAGATACAATAATGGCTGAAAAGATCCAGTCAACTATTGTAAACACAATCCCACTCTGGAAGAACCAGATGGTCATCGCTATCGGTATCGAGCACACAGCTCAGGCATCCAAGGCAGAACGTGAAGTTAATGAAATGACTAATGAACTGCTCAAGAAAAATGCTGATGCTCTTAAGATGGCTACAATCGAGGCTGCTAAGGAATCTGAAAGAGGCATTGTTGATATTGAGACACTCAAGCACACTAATGAAACTCTGATCTCTACTCTTGATGAGGTACTTGTTATCCAGAAAGAAGGAAAAGAGAGAAGAGTTGCAGCCGAGCAGGAACTTGCTCAGATCGAGACTCAGCTCAAGGAAAAGCTTCTTGAAGCTGCAAAAAACTGATATAGAAACAGATATAGAACTATATAATACAAAAACAATCAATCTAAGATTATTAAAAAATAACCATTAAAAAAGCTCTCCCGATTTTGATCATCAATCAAATCAGGAGAGCTTTATTATTCACATATTTATTACTGACCGGAAGTAGCTGTTGTACTCTCTGTAGCTGCAGGAGCAGGTGTTCCAGGAACCCAACCCTCTGGTGCAACTAAAAGACCATTCTTATCAAATGTGCATTCAACGCCATCAAGTACAGCTGTCATATTTACAAGCATGTGACCGTCGTTAGCATCGAAATATCTGTAACCATCAGCAAGACAAACCCATCCGATAGTTCTGTGACCATCAAGTGGCTCAAGGTAATATACATTCTTACCGATAGTAGCAAGACCTGTTACCATCACACCATTCTCAGCAAAGTAATATACCTGTCCGTCGATTGTCTGCCATCCTGTGAGCATCTTACCATCAGCGCCGAAGTAATATCTTGCTGTAATTTCTCCAGACCAGCCTACAAACATTGTACCGTCTGCATTGAAGAGGTATGTAGCCTTATCAATTGTCTGAAGACCTGTGACTGCTGTGTGATTATCTGCAAAATAGAACCTTCTGCCCTGCTCATCATTGTACCAACCTGTAATAGCACTGCCGTCTACACCAAAGTAGTATAGACCTGTATCAAGACCAATCATGCCGGTTCTCATGATACCGTTATCTCCAAGATAATACAGCTTGCCGCCAACTTCTGTAAGACCGGTATGCATTACATATTCATCATCAAAATATCTGATACCATCTTCAAGAGTTACAAAGCCCTTGTGAAGAACACCGGTAGCATCAGCATAATAATACTGCTCGCCTATATTAAGAAGTCCGGTGCGAAGATAACCATTTTCATCGAAGTAATATCTGTTACCATCAATATCTGCAAATCCAACGCTTGCAAGTCCGCCTGCAGAAGGATTCAGATAATAGGTATATGTTCCGTCATTGTACCAACCTGTCTGGATGACACCATCAGCATCTGCCAGATATTTGGCACCGCTGAGATTGATCCAGCCGCTCATCCTACGATAGTTGTGGTAGTAGTATGTTTTGCCATCCCTTGAAGTAAAGCCTTCCTGAGGCATCATACTGAAATAATCCTTGTACAGGTGATCCACATCAACTCGTGTACTGATACCATTTATAGTGCCATGGCTGCTTGACTGCCAGCAGGCATATGTACCAGGGTAAACAAGACTTGTATTGTACTGTGCGATCCATTTATCCCAGGATGTATCACCGATCCTCTGTGTAAACCAGTTGCGGCTTGAATATACGATAGGCTGATATCCCTGGCCGTTTATGATACCGCAGAAAGTATTGATGATCTCCTGAAGCTGTGCAGTAGAAAGACCCTTCTGTACAGAATCTTCTATATCAAATGCAATAGGAAAAGAAACTGTGTATGGAGCTACCCATTGAAGTACCTGATTGGCCTCTGCAGCTGCCTGTTCAGCATTTGTTGCGTATGAATAGATGTATACACCAGCTCTTACGCCGGCTGCATTAGCACCATTGATATTGTTGACGAACTGCTCGTCCAACCCCTTTTTCGTTGTCCCCACTCTTATGAAAGCAAATTGAACACCACTGGCTTTAACCTGTTGCCAATTGATGTTACCCTGATACTTTGCTACATCGATTCCGAATGCAACTTCACTTGCAGCATGAGCAGTCTTACCTGCAGATGGTACAAGAGCCAGAGCAGCAACAGTAAGGACAGTGGCAGCAGCGCCGATGATCCATTTCAAACCTTTTTTCAACATCTGAACTCCCCTCTATTTGTAATATTTTCTTAACAATTATAATTGTATCAGCAATAACAAAGGCCGGTCAACACTTTTCTTGCACCGGGAGAAACTATTTTATCAACGTTTTAACGAATATTTTATGCTTTGTTTATGGTTTATTGCGTGCATCAAATTTATAATAGAGAAGTACTTGGATATATATTTATAAGCAAAGGAGATTATATATGAGGGTATTGTTTGATTCGGGTGTTCTAAAAGAGGTTGATTCTGTTGAAGTTGTGCCTATGGATGTAGGAACCGGACAGATCATTGGAACTCAGGTTAACTTCATTATTGCTGATGGAGACTCTATCAAGTACATTTATCGCGAAAATGTTGATATAGAAACATCAGGAACAAGAGCTCTGGAATTCGTTCAAAAGCTGTACCAGAACGGGTTTGCAGATTTTTCACAAGAGCCTGTAGAGTTATTATAAAAGACGTATAAAGCCTGATAGTTAAGATTTTTCTTAGTTTTCAGGCTTTATTTGTGCAATATTACTTACGTAAAAGGTTTTAATAATTTATGCAACATTACATGAATGTTGAATTATCAAGGTTTAAAAGTAACTAAGAATATTTGCAGATGACTTCCAAATTTCGGCTTATCTTTTCTGTCAATATGCTCTATAATGACCCTATAGTTGCAAAACTTATTGAATTTTCAACAAATTTTACTTGGAGGCAAACATGAATATTGGTGAAGAATTAAATGCACTTCTGACAGAAGATAAAACGGCTATTCATGTGAATGTTCCTTTCTTTCCGGAAGGATTCTGGGATATCAATAAATCAATTGTTATTTCATGGGGAGTGATCGTACTGTGTCTTCTTTTGTGCCTGATACTTACAAGTGGCATGAAGCTTCATGGTATCAGCAAGAGACAGGCCATGGCTGAAGCTATTGTTGTAGGCTTAAGAAACCTTGTTTCAGGACTGGTAGGACCCGGCGGAAGCGAATATGTGGAATATCTGATAAGCGTCATGATATTCATCGCTTTTTGTAACCTTGCAGGTGTATTTGGACTTACACCACCTACAATGGACCTGAATATCACAATAGCACTGGCTCTTATGAGCATTATCCTGGTGGAAGTAGCAGGAATCAGAAAAAGAGGCCCAAGAGGATGGCTTAAGTCATTCACACAACCTATCTGGATCATAACTCCGATGAACATACTTGAGATTGGTATCAAACCATTGTCACTATGTATGCGACTCTTTGGAAATATCCTTGGTGCCACAGTTATCATGGAATTGATACGAATGGTAATTCCTATCGGTGTTCCAACAGTTGTCAGTCTATACTTCGAGTTCTTTGATGGAATCATTCAGGCATATGTATTTATATTCCTGACATCTCTTTACATCTCAGAAGCTACTGAGGAAGAGGCCGAGTAACTGATAACAGTTAACATATATCAGATCATTAACACATCTATTTAAGAAGGGAGAATTAAAAATGGATTTAACAGCAATTGGAGCAGGTATAGCAGCTATTACAGGTATAGGGGCAGGCATAGGTATAGGTATTGCAACAGCGAAGGCAACAGATGCAGTAGCAAGGCAGCCTGAAGCAAGTGGTAAGATCATGATGATGCTCATTCTTGGATGTGCTCTTGCAGAAGCAACAGCTATCTACGGATTGGTAGTAGCACTTATGATAATTTTCGTTAAGTAATCTTGGAAATGTAAAGGGGAAAAAACCGTGCTGGATATTGATTTTGCAAACATTTTATATACAGTAATCAACATAGTACTCCTATGCATCATATTCAGGATCTTTTTGTTCAAACGCGTTGATAAGATACTTCAGGCTCGTCAGCAGGAAGCCAATGATCTCAACGAAGAAGCAAAGACCAAAGCTATCGAGGCTGAGAATTCCAAGCTTAAGTATGAGAATGAGCTAAATGCATTTAATAGCCAGAAGGAAGAAATGCTTCGTCAGTCCAAAGATGATGCATATCGTGAGCATGAGAAGATAATAAGTGATGCCCGTTCGCAGGCAGTAGACATTTTGGATGAAGCAAAAGTCAATGCTAAGCTTGAAAGTGAACGCCAGAAAAAGATATACGAGGCTGAACTTAAGGAAATGGTTGTTGATGCAGCTTCTAAAATTGCAGCAACAAGTCACTCTGAAGAATACGATAAATTACTGTATGACAAGTTCATAGAGGAATCTAAAGGTGTAAATAATGGCTCAAATGAAGAAAGATAAGCATTCACAGCAGGATGATTACACTAAAGCAACCCTGCGTTATGCAGGTACTGCGCCTTCTGGCGAGCAGGTAAAAAAGATAAGTGAATCACTCTGTAAAATTATAGGGGTACCGAACATAAGCTGTGAGATCATAGAAGATAGCAGCATTGGCGGTGGTTTCATCGTAAAATGTGGCAACTATGAGTTTGACTGGAGCGATGCAGGACGTGCACAGCAGCTCAGAGAAAAGCTTATGGGTACAAAACATTCAGATGATGTTCCGGCTTCACATATCATTTCTATCCTAAAAGATAAGGTCATCAATTTTGACCTTCAGGTCCAGGACAGAGAAGTTGGAAATATCATGTGGGTTGGTGATGGTATTGCCAATGTACGAGGAATCGGACACGCATTCTATGGTGAGATCATTCAGTTTGAAGATGGAACCAAAGGAATGGTCCAGGATATTCGTGATGATCACGTTGGTTGTATCCTTTTTGGCTCTGATGAAAAACTTCGTCAGGGTTCAAGAGCGGCAAGAACATATAAGCAGGCAGGTGTGCCTGTTGGTGATGAATTTGTCGGAAGAGTTATCAATGCTCTTGGTGAACCGATTGATGGTAAAGGCGATATACGTGAGTCTGACTACAGACCTGTTGAGCAGCCAGCTCCAGGTATAGTAGAGAGACAGTCTGTCAAAGAGCCTATGGAAACAGGAATATTATCAATTGATACAATGTTCCCGATAGGTCGTGGTCAGCGTGAGCTTATCATTGGTGACAGACAGACCGGAAAGACGTCGATTGCTCTTGATACCATCATGAATCAGAAGGGCAAAGACGTAATATGTATCTACGTTGGAATAGGACAGAAAGAGTCAACAATAGCCAAGCTTGTTCAGACACTTACCAATGCAGGCGCTATGGAATATACCACTATCGTCAGTGCAACAGCGTCAGAACCGGCTCCGCTTCAATATATAGCGCCGTACGCAGGAACAGCCCTTGCAGAATACTTCATGCATCAGGGCAAAGACGTACTTATAGTATATGATGATCTCTCCAAGCATGCCGTAGCATATAGAGCATTATCACTTCTTCTGGAGCGCTCACCTGGACGTGAAGCATATCCTGGAGATGTATTCTATCTGCATTCAAGACTGCTGGAGCGTTCAAGCAGATTGTCAGATGCTCTTGGCGGCGGTTCTATTACTGCACTTCCTATCATTGAGACACAGGCAGGCGACGTATCATCTTATATCCCTACCAATGTAATCTCAATTACAGATGGTCAGATATATCTGGAATCAGATCTGTTCTTCGAAGGAATGAGACCGGCTGTAAACGTCGGATTATCAGTATCCCGAGTTGGATCATCTGCCCAGACCAAAGCTATGAAAAAAGCTTCTGGAAGTATACGTATCGACCTTGCTCAGTATCGTGAGATGGCTGTATTCACACAGTTCAGTTCTGATCTGGATGATGCAACCAAAGCACAGCTGGATCATGGAAGAGTTCTTATGGAACTGCTCAAACAGCCTCTGGGTAACCCATTCACAATGGTCCAGATGGTAATAACACTGGTAGTAGCCAATGCGGGCAAGATGGATGACATACCGGTAAAAGAAGTTAAGGCATACCGCAAAGCTATGCTGGAATACTTTGAAGAAAACGAAAAAGATATTGTAACTGAAATCGTTGAATCTAAAGACCTTCAAGATGATCTTAAAAATATGATCCTCAAGGCAGCAGATGATTTCCGTAAAATATACGATAGTAACAAATAAGTTTTCTTCGAATTACAGGAGGCTTAGATTTGGCTAATATTAAGGAAATTAAAGATCGTATCAAAAGCGTTGAAGATACGATGAAGATCACAAATGCGATGTATATGATTTCCTCAAATAAGCTTCGTAAAGCCAAAAAAGTACTGGAACAGACCGAACCATTTTTCTTCGGACTGCAGGCACTTATCTCCCGAGTTGCAAGACACGTACCACCTGATACTCACAACATCTTTTTAGAGACTTTCGAAGATATTCCGGAAGAAAGAAAGAGACGTGCCTATCTGGTGATCACCGATGATAAAGGCATGGCAGGAGCTTATAACCACAACGTTATCAAGCTTGCAGAACAACAGATCAAAGAAAACGGTGGAACCTACAAGCTCTATGTTGTAGGTGAGATCGGAAGACAGTACTTCACAAGCAGAGGCATGGAAATTGACGAAGCCTTTCGTTACACGGCTCAGCATCCGACTCTTTCAAGAGCCAGACACATTACAGGAGCGATCCTGGATGACTATTTTAACCGTGAAGTTGAGGAAGTATACGTCATATATACAAGAGTTAAGAATTCAGTAGTTTCTGAGACTCTTATACAAAAACTACTACCACTTGAGATCATTCAGAAATCAAGGATGGAAGAAGAAAAAATGTCGGCTCTCGGGGTGTACAATGAGGAATTCCTCATGGAACCAAGCCCTGAAGCAATTCTAGACAATATTGTTCCTAACTATATAGATGGATTTATATACGGTGCATTAGTTGAATCCTTCTGCGCTGTACAGAATTCGAGAATGATGGCAATGGACACTGCTAATAAAAACGCTCAGAGCATGATACATGATCTGTCAGTCCTCTTTAACAGAGAAAGACAGGCCAAGATCACTCAGGAGATAACAGAAGTAGTCAGCGGTGCCAAGGCTCTAAAACGTAGTCAGGAAACCCTGCAAAAAATGCAGACTTAATGCGGAGGAAACTCTATAGTGAAAGACGGAAAAATCATACAGGTCATGGGGCCTGTAGTTGATGTACAATTTGAAGACAATGATCTTCCTTATATCAAAGATGCCTTGGAAGTAGACGTCAATGATGAAAAGAGAATCATGGAAGTAGCACAGCACATTGGCAATAATACTGTCAGGTGCATAATGCTCTCTGCCAGTGAAGGCCTCTTTAGAGACATGGATGTTCATGTTACAGGAGGACCTATCAAAGTACCTGTAGGTGAAAAAATACTGGGAAGACTCTTTAACGTACTTGGCGATACAATTGACCGAGGCGAATCTCTTGAGAATGAAGAGCATTGGAGCATACACAGAAAACCACCGGAACTCATCGATCAGAGCCCTGTAGTAGAAGTTCTGGAAACAGGTATCAAAGTAATTGACCTTTTGGAACCATACGCTAAGGGTGGAAAAATAGGTCTTTTTGGCGGTGCCGGTGTAGGTAAAACAGTACTTATACAGGAACTTATCCAGAACATTGCAACAGAACACGGTGGATATTCAATATTTACCGGTGTTGGAGAAAGATCCAGAGAAGGAAACGACCTCTGGACAGAAATGAAAGAGTCCGGAGTTATTTCCAAAACAGGATTAGTATTTGGACAGATGAATGAGCCACCGGGAGCTCGTATGAGAGTTGCTGAAACAGGACTGACAATGGCTGAGTATTTCAGAGATGTCAGACACCAGGATGTGCTTTTATTCATCGATAACATATTTAGATTTATCCAGGCTGGTTCAGAAGTATCATCACTTCTTGGACGTATGCCATCTGCTGTTGGATATCAGCCAACTCTGGCAACAGATCTTGGTGAACTTCAGGAGAGGATTGCATCTACCAAGAACGGATCAGTAACATCAGTACAGGCTGTATACGTGCCTGCCGATGACCTTACAGACCCTGCTCCTGCAACCACATTTGCACATCTGGATGCCACAACTGTTCTTTCCCGTAAGATAGTAGAACAAGGTATCTATCCGGCTGTTGACCCACTTGCATCAACAAGCCGTATCCTTGAAGCATCTGTAGTTGGCGAAGACCATTATCAGACAGCAACCAAGGTTCAGGAAATATTGCAGAAATATAAGGAACTGCAGGACATCATCGCAATTCTTGGTATGGAAGAACTCAGTGATGAAGATAAGCTTACTGTAGCCAGAGCTCGTAGGATCCAGCGTTTCCTGTCTCAGCCATTCCATGTGGCTGAACAGTTCACAAGTATTCCTGGTAAATATGTGGCACTTAAGGATACTATTGAAGGCTTCCAGGCGATCATCAATGGTGATCTTGACAAATATCCTGAAGCAGCATTCTTCAATGTAGGAACAGTTGATGATGTTATAGCCAAGGCAAAGACATTGTCCGACATTTAATATATGGAGTAAGAACTATGCAGGAATCAAATGTAGATGCTCATCTGTTTCATCTGAAAGTAGTGTCTGTAAATGGTGTATTTTACGACGGAAAATGCAGAGCTGTCGTACTTCCTTGTATCGACGGTGAAATGGCATTCCTTGCTCACCATGAAGAGATGTTCCTAGCTATATATGATGGACAGATAAGGATACAAAAAGAAGATGGAAGCTGGATTGAAGCTATTGTAAGCCTTGGATCAGCTCAGTATGCCAACAACAGATGCACCATTTTTGTTGACACCTGCGAGTTGCCTGAAGAAATCGATAAGAGGAGAGCAACAGAAGCCCTCGAGCTTGCACAGGAACACCTGCGTCAGGAACAGTCCATACGTGAGCATCAAATGTCACAGGCAGCAATGGCAAGAGCTTTGACAAGACTTAAATACTCCACATCCAAAAATATCAATCTTGATTAATTAAAAATTGATCTAAGTTTTCAGAGACTTTCGAATAATTCGGAAGTCTCTTTCTTATTTCACTTCCCATAATAGCTTTGAATATTAAATCCCAAAAAGTCTAATTAGTAAAAAAATACAAAATACAGTTCAAATTAGTTCATAAGATTACTAGATTCCATGCTTTAATTTGATAGTTCGGTAAAAATAGTATAAATAAATTATTAAATTTGAGCGTTTTGCGCCTTTTGTACATACAAATTTATTGTTTTTGGCTACTTTGTGCGATAAAATTAATATGTTATAGTGCGTTATCAAATAATCACACATAAAATAACGGAAAAGGAGGTAAACTCATTGGCACAGGAATCAATTCAGGCTATTCGTGAAGCTGAAAACACCGCTTCTGTTAAAGAAAAAGAAGCAAAGGCAAAAGCGATTGAAATTGTTGACACAGCTAAAAAAGAAGCTGAGGAAATGATCAAAGCTCGCATTGATGCTGCCAGAAAAGAAGGTGCAGCTTCATTAGAAAACGCCAGTGCACAAAATGAATCGATCATCACAAAAGCAAAGGAAGAAGCTACTGCTGAGATTGCCAAGCTTAAAGAAGCTGTATCCCAGAAGGAGAATGACGCTGTTAAAGCAATTGTAGATGCTCTGATTTGATCCGTTTTTTAATTAAATACTATAAAGATAAGAAAGGAGGGTAATTCATGTCTGTATTGCCAATGAAACGAGTTCTTATCATCGGTCTTAGAAAAGACAGAAAGCAGATGCTGGAACTTCTGCAGCGCAAGGGCGCATTGCAGATCACAACAACAAAAGCTGACGAAGATGAAGAGAATGACGTTTTTAAACATATCGACATGTCCAGTGCCAAGACAACTTTTGACAAGAACGTTGTCCTTGCCACACAGGCTCTCGGAGTAGTGGATGCAGTTGTGCCACCACAGGGCGGCGGTGGAATGTTTGCCGGAAGAGAAAAGATGTCTCTGACGGACTATCAGACCCACACAGCCCAGCGTGAAAAGATCATGGAAATGGTATATGACATCAATGCACTTGCTAAAAAGCGTGCAGAGATCCAGGCTGATATACCTAAATATGAAGCACAGCTGGAAGCACTTTCTCCATGGATGCAGTTTGAACTGCCACTGGAATTTGCGGGAACCAAGACTACAAAAGCCTTTGTAGGTACACTGCCAAATGAACAGTCAATGCAGCAGATACTGGAGGACATACATAAAAATGCTCCAACAGTTGAAGGCGTTGATGTGTCGATAGTAAGTGCATCATCTGAGCAGACATGCGTACTCATCGTATGTCACAAAAATGACGCTGCTACTCTTGAAGAAGCACTGCGTCGAATGAATTTTGCAAGACCGGTAGTATCTGGAGGTGTTCCAACCACCATGTCAGCCGAATTGCAGAACAGATTAAGTAAACTTCATGAGGCTGAAGAAAGCACAAAAGATAAGATAGCTTCCTATGCTTCAAGAAGAGATGACCTGAAGTTCATTATTGATTACTTCAAGATGAGATCTGATAAATACGAGATCATCAGTGGTCTATCTCAAACCAAGCGTGTATTCCTTATTGACGGATATATTCCAGCAAAAGATGCAAACGCTTTACAGTCACTTCTTGAATCAAGATTTGACTGCTGTATTGAATTAAAAGATCCGGACCCAAGTGAAGATCCGCCGGTAAAACTTAAGAACAACTGGTATGCAACCCCTGTAGAAGGCGTTGTAGCAGGATATTCACTTCCAAATAAGTTTGAGATCGATCCTACATTTGTAGCTTCACTTTTCTACTATTGCTTATTTGGTCTGATGTTATCTGATGCGGGATACGGTCTGATCATGATCATATTCTGTGCCGTTGTCCTTGCTAAAAACAAGAACATGGAAAAAGGAACAGCTGATTTCATCAGGATGCTGCTTGGATGCGGTATCGGAACACTGTTCTGGGGTGTTATGTTCGGAAGTTTCTTTGGAGATGCGGCTACCAAGATTGCTACCACATTCTTTGGTGTGACTGAAGTTCCTAATTACTTCCCATTTGCACCTGTATGGTTTGATACCATCAAAGAACCAATCAGAATGCTTGGATTTGCATTCATAATCGGACTCATCCACATGTTTACAGGACTTGGAGTTCTGGCATACATGGATATCAAACAGGGCAAGATACTTGATGCTATATATGATGTACTGTTCTGGTACATGCTCCTTATCGGATGTGTAGGACTTCTTCTTACAACTGATATGATAGCTTCAATGTTTGGACTTAACCTCAATCTGCCACCTGTATTTGGAACAGTCATGATGGTCATGGCTCTTATAGGTGCAGTAGGAATCATCCTGTTTGGTGGAAGAGAATCAAGGAACCCATTCAAACGTATCTTGAAAGGTCTGTATGCACTGTATGGAATCAGTAGTTACTTAAGTGACGTGCTTTCATATTCAAGACTTCTTGCTCTTGGACTTGCTACAGCAGTTATCTCTCAGGTATTTAACCAGATGGGAACCATGGCAGGCAACGGACCTGTAGGAATAGTGCTTTTCATCGTAGTATTCCTTTTAGGACATACCTTGAACCTGCTGATAAATGCCCTTGGTGCATACGTTCATACCAACCGTCTTGAATACGTAGAATTCTTTGGTAAGTTCTACAACGGCGGCGGTAAAGAATTTACACCATTCAAGGAAAATACAAATTATTACAACGTTCAGGAATAACATCTATGAGATGTTAACCATATCAAACAAAAACTATTAAGTTTATGGAGGACACATTTTATGGAAAACTTAGGATTATTCTTCGCAATTCTTGGTGCAGCACTTGCAGCATTACTTGCTGGCGCAGGATCAGCAAAAGGAACAGGTATGACTGGTCAGGCAGCAGCTGGTGTAGTTACAGATGATCCATCACAGTTTGGTCACGTACTCGTACTTCAGCTTCTTCCAGGTACACAGGGTATTTACGGTCTGCTTGTTGCATTCATCGCTCTTCAGAACCTCGGCGTTATCTCAGGTAACATTCAGGATATCTCTCTTCTTAAGGGACTTTCATATCTTGCAGCTTGCCTGCCAATCGCTATCGTAGGCTATATCTCAGCTATCAACCAGGCTAAAACAGCTGTTGCATCAATCGCACTTGCAGCTAAGCGTCCTGACCAGTTTGGTAAATCAATGATTTTCCCATCAATGGTTGAGACATATGCTATCCTTGCTCTTCTGATTTCTTTCCTGGCACTGAATGGTGTAAGTTCATTAACATTCTAATAAATAGGGAAAAAATACAGGAGGAATCGTAATGGCAGGACTTGATAAAATACTTAGCCAGATAACAGCTGAATCTGATGCAGCCATTAATGAGATACTCTCAAAGGCTGAAAAAGAAGCTGCTGATATCAAAGCTCAGGCCGAAAAAGAGGCCAATGAAGCGGTAGAGAAGATCAACCGCGAATCTGCTAGTCGCCTGTCAGATCAGAAATCCAGAGCTGAGTCAGCTGCAGCTCTTGCCAAGAGACAGATGCTCCTTGGAGAAAAGCAAAAGCTCATCGGTGAAGTGATTGATAAAGCAAAGGAAAGCCTCTTAAATCTGTCAGATAAAGAATATTTTGACACACTGATAAAGCTTGTTAAAAACAATGCACTTCCTCAGGATGGCGAGATAATCTTTAATGAAAAAGATTTAAAGAGACTCCCTTCGGATTTCTCATCAAAGGTCCAAGCTGCAGCTGCAGAACGTAAAGGTACTTTAAAGGTATCTAACGAGACAAGACCAATTGATGGCGGATTTGTACTAGCTTATAACGGAATTGAAGAAAATTGTTCAATCTCCGCTTTATTCGAAACTAATGTTGAAGAACTACAGGACAAAATACAGACCCTGCTGTTCAAGCAGTAACATGTCAGTGAAAGGATAGATATGTCTGAAGAATATATTTACGCGGTAGCGAGAATAAGAGGAAAAGAACTATCCCTGTTAAATGGTCAGTTCATGGACTCTTTGATCGCAGCCAAAAATTACCAGGAATGTCTTCGTCTCCTTTCCGATCATGGCTGGGATGCAGGCGAAGGTGATGCTCCTGAGGTGCTCCTTAAAAAGGAACGTGATAAAACATGGCAGTTCATCTCAGAGCTAGTTCCGGATATGTCTGTTTTCGATGTGTTTCTGTATGCCAATGATTACCACAATCTTAAGGCTGCAGTAAAACAGGTAGTTGATACTTCTGAACACACAGGTATCTACGCAGAAAAAGATCAGTGCACAATTGATCCTAAGCAGATACAGAAAGCTATTCAGGATAGAGACTACCAGCTGTTACCTGAAGATATGCAAGCAGTTGCCAAAGAAGCCCTGGATGTGCTGTTGCACACCGGTGATGGACAGCTATGCGATGTGATTATAGATAAGGCTGCACTTGAAAAGATTTATGAATCTGGCAAAAAATCAAAAAGCGATATCATGAAGCTATATGGTGAGCTGACTGTTGCATCCGCAGATATCAAAACTGCAATCCGTGCCTGCAGAACAGGCAAGGACAAACAGTTTCTTGAGAGGGCACTTGTAAAGTGCGAATCTCTGGATATAAGCCGTCTGGCAGACGCGGCTGTGGATAGTCTGGACTCTATTTACGAATATCTTGAGCGCACAAGCTATTCAGACGCGATTCCTGAGATCAAGAAATCGCCTTCTGCATTTGAGCGTTGGTGTGACAACCGCATCATAGAGAGTATCAGACCACAGATTCATAACCCGTTTACAATCGGACCTCTTGCAGCATATATACTGGCACGAGAGAATGAAATCAAGACAGTAAGAATTATTTTATCCGGAAAGATAAATGATCTGGCAGAAGAATCTGTCAGGGAAAGGGTAAGGGAAATGTATGTATAGAATAGCAGTCATGGGTGATACAGACAGTATCTACGGATTTGCTGCTCTAGGCCTTGATACATACCCTGTCACAGACCCTGTTGCAGCAAGCAAAAAGCTCCGTGAACTGGCTGAAGGCGATTACGCTGTCATCTATATCACAGAAGCTCTTGCAGATAAATTAACTGCCGAAATAGATCACTACAGAGAAATGATGTTACCAGCTATCATCCTGATCCCGGGCGTTTCCGGCAATACAGGAAAGGGTATACAGGCTGTCAAGAAATCAGTTGAACAGGCTGTTGGCTCGGACATCATATTTGGCTCATAAAAGAAACCAATACTGTTATGTAGCACATATTATCTTGCGGTAATGATCGCAGAAATGGAGCACAATAAAATGAGTACAGGAACAATTAAAAAAATTGCCGGACCTCTTGTTATTGCCAGAGGTATGGGCGATGCAAATATGTTCGACGTTGTTCGTGTTAGTGAACAGCGACTGATTGGTGAGATCATCGAAATGCATGGCGATGAAGCTTCCATTCAGGTATATGAGGAGACATCCGGTCTTGCTCCGGGCTCTCCAGTTGAATCAACAGGCCAGCCTATGAGTGTAGAACTTGGACCTGGTTTGATCGGTAGTATTTACGATGGTATCCAGAGACCTCTGGATGACATCATGAAGGTTACAGGAGGTAACCTCCTTAAGCGTGGTGTTGAAGTTCCTTCTCTTAAGAGAGACAAGACTTGGCACTTCGTACCTACAGTAAAAGTAGGTGATAGCGTTGTTGAAGGTGATGTTATCGGTACAGTAGCTGAAACACCTATCGTAACTCAGAAGATCATGGTTCCACCGGGAGTAAGTGGAACGATCGATCAGATTGCAGAAGGCGATTTCACTGTTACAGATAATGTAGCAAGGATCAAAGGTGAAGGCGGATTTACTACAGAAATAGGCCTCATGCAGAAATGGCCTGTACGTAAGGGACGTCCTTACAAAGCAAAACATTCACCTGATATGCCACTTATCACAGGTCAGCGTATCATCGATATGCTTTTCCCTATTGCTAAGGGTGGTGTAGCAGCTGTTCCTGGACCATTCGGTTCCGGTAAGACAGTCGTACAGCATCAGCTGGCTAAATGGGCAGAGGCTGATATCGTTGTATACATCGGTTGTGGTGAGCGTGGTAATGAGATGACCGACGTTCTGAACGAGTTCCCAGAACTGATCGATCCTAAGACAGGACACTCACTGATGGAGAGAACTGTTCTTATCGCCAATACATCTGATATGCCTGTTGCAGCTCGAGAAGCTAGTATCTATACAGGTATCACAATTGCTGAGTACTTCCGTGACATGGGTTATTCAGTAGCCCTCATGGCTGACTCAACATCACGTTGGGCAGAAGCTCTTCGTGAGATGTCAGGACGACTTGAAGAGATGCCTGGTGAAGAAGGATACCCTGCTTACCTTGGATCTCGTCTGGCACAGTTCTATGAGCGTGCAGGACGCGTTAACTGCCTTGGTAGCGATGATCGTGAAGGATCACTTTCAGTTATCGGTGCTGTATCACCAGCCGGTGGTGATATTTCTGAACCTGTAACACAGGCTACACTCCGTATCGTTAAGGTATTCTGGAGACTTGATGCCAACCTTGCATATAAACGTCACTTCCCGGCTATCAACTGGCTGGAATCATATTCACTGTATGATCAGATGGATAAGTGGTTCTCAGAAAATGTAGCTGAAGACTGGATGGATTATAAGAGCAGGATCATGTTACTGCTCCAGGATGAATCAACACTTCAGGAAATGGTACAGCTGATCGGTGAAGATGCACTTTCAGCTCCTGACAGACTTAAGATGGAAGCTGCAAGATCTATCCGTGAAGATCTGCTTCAGCAAAATGCGTTCATGGAAGAAGATACATATACATCACTTCATAAGCAGTACATGCTGATGAAGCTTGTAATGTCATTCTATGACATCTGCGGACAGGCACTTGAAAAGGGTGCTGATATCAACAAGCTGATAGCAATGGATGTTCGTGAACCAATCGGACGTTTCAAGTACACAGCTGAAAAAGATGTTGATGCAAGATTCAAAGAAATTGAGCAGAAGCTTGTTCAGGAAGTTGATACAATCACCGCTCAGAAGGAGGACTTCTAAATGCCAAAAGAGTATAGAACCATACAAGAGGTTGCCGGTCCTCTAATGCTTGTACGTGGCGTTTCAGATGTTGCGTATGATGAAGTCGGCGAGATTGAACTTTCAAATGGCGAAAAACGTCGTTGTAAAGTTCTTGAGATTGATGATGGTAATGCACTTGTACAGTTGTACGAAGCATCTACCGGTATCAACCTTGAAAGTAGTAAAGTAAGATTCCTTGGCCGAAGCCTTGAGCTGGGCGTATCAGAAGATATGCTCTCCCGTGTCTTTGACGGTCTTGGACATCCAATAGATGGCGGCCCGGATATTCTTCCAGAAGAAAGAAGAGATATCAATGGTCTTGCCATGAACCCAGCTGCCAGAATGTACCCATCAGAGTTCATTCAGACAGGTGTATCTGCAATCGATGGACTGAACACACTGGTTAGAGGCCAGAAGCTTCCTATTTTCTCAGCTTCAGGTCTTCCACATGCTCAGCTTGCAGCACAGATCGCTCGTCAGGCTAAGGTACGCGGTACAAACGAGCCGTTCGCCGTTGTATTTGCTGCTATGGGTATCACATTCGAAGAATCCAATTTCTTCGTTGAATCCTTCAAAGAAACAGGAGCTATCGACAGAGCAGTACTGTTCATGAACCTGGCTAATGACCCGGCTGTAGAACGTATCGCTACACCTCGTATGGCACTTACAGCTGCCGAGTTCCTTGCATTTGAAAAAGACATGCACGTACTTGTAATCATGACTGATATCACCAACTACGCTGATGCCCTTCGTGAAGTATCTGCTGCACGTAAAGAGGTTCCAGGACGTCGTGGATATCCTGGTTACATGTATACTGACCTTGCTACACTCTATGAGCGTGCCGGTCGTCAGAAAGGCAAGAAAGGATCTATCACACTTATTCCTATCCTCTCCATGCCTGAAGATGATAAGACTCACCCAATCCCTGACCTTACAGGATATATCACAGAAGGACAGATCATCCTTTCTCGTGACCTGTATCGTAAAGGTATACAGCCTCCTATCGACGTACTTCCATCTCTGTCACGTCTGAAGGATAAAGGTATCGGTGAAGGCAAGACTCGTGAAGATCATGCCAACACAATGAACCAGCTCTTTGCAGCTTACTCTCGTGGTAAGGATGCCAAGGAACTGATGGTTATTCTTGGTGAAGCAGCGCTGTCAGATATTGATAAACTGTATGCTAAGTTTGCTGATGAATTCGAAGAAAAGTACATTTCTCAGGGCTACCGTAGTGATAGAAGTATTGAGGAAACACTTGAAATTGGTTGGGATCTCTTAAGGATCCTTCCACGAAGCGAACTGAAACGTATCAAGGATGAGTATCTTGATAAGTACTACGACAAGAAATAAGTCAGGAAGGAGCGTAAATGGCTACAGTTAATCCAACCCGAATGGAGCTGCAGAGGCAGAAAGCTAAGCTTGCTACAGCTTCAAGAGGCCATAAGTTATTAAAGGATAAACGTGATGAGCTGATGCGTGAATTTCTGGACCTTGTTAGAGAAAACAGAGCTCTGCGTGAAAAAGTAGAAAAAGGCATTAAAGAGGCAAATAAAAACTTTGTCATGGCCAGATCTACAATGTCTGCAGAGGCTGTTGAGGTAGCATTTATGGCTAGTAAGCAGGAAGTATCAATTGATGTTTCCAGCAAAAATGTCATGAGTGTTAATATTCCTCAGTTCGAGATCAAGACCCGTACATCAGATGCTAATGATATCTATTCATACGGTTTTGCGTTCACATCAAGTGATCTTGATGATGCTGTAACATCTCTCTCAGAGCTGCAGCAGGACATGCTAAAACTCGCAGAAGTAGAAAAATCCTGTCAGCTGATGGCGGCAGAAATCGAAAAAACAAGACGTCGTGTAAACGCCCTTGAACATGTCATGATCCCTAGCTATCAGGAGAACATCAAGTACATCTCAATGAAACTTGATGAAAATGAACGTAGTTCTCAGATAAGGCTGATGAAGGTAAAGGATATGATGCTTGAGGATGCTCACCACTACAAAGACAAAGCACCAGAAGCTGTTGTCGATGAAGTATAAAAAATAACAGAACTAAAAAGAGAAGTGCTCTCGAAATTGAAGGCGCTTCTCTTTTTTTCTTAAAATGAGTCACTGGGGACGTATCAAATTGACTCATTGCGCACAATGAGTCACTGGGGACGTATCAAATTGACTCATTGCATACAATGAGTCAAAATGATACGTCCCCGGTGACTCACCCGTGATTCTTTATTGGATATAAATAAAAGTCGTTTTTCTAAAAGCACTGACGATCCTGACTATTGCTGAATACATAAGTCCAAGACTGTACATATATACAGCGGTATTGTGTTTTCCTATAAAAACAATGCAGACAAGAGCAATGATCAGATTGACAATGCCATGGAATAGCTTAAGCTTCCATGATCGTGCGCCATAGCGCTTGTCCTCACCTGCTCTTAATATTTCTACCAGGGCAGAAAAAGCATGTATAACGATCAGGTATATAAGTACATAGACTCTTGGAATATCAGATAATGTTGCTGTAAGATATCCAAAATCCAACATGACGATGGCTCTGTACAGTATCATCCTTCCATCCACCATGAACCTCGCCATTGTAAAATAGTAGATCAAAGACTTGATGCCATAAAACATAAGTCCCAAAGAAATAAACATCAGTACAACCGGGTAACCTTCCTCCGGTGCTAACATCATCAAAATGGCGAGATAAAGTGTTATGGCTCCTGTGACAAAAGCCCTTATCCTTTGAAGTCTGGTCATAAAATACCTCCTTCCCGCCTAATCTCTTTGGAAAATCCGGCAAGGATATTACCTGATCTATAGATCTGATTTGTGACCATTCCTTTTTGCGCTATTGCACCTTCGATAAATCTGCCAAGAAACGTTGACTCTTTTGCCCCTTTATCAGTTTGGAGATATTCATCCTGATATCGGTCCAGATCAAATTTATCAATATTTTCGCCAGACAATTCTTCTCCAAATGCCTTCCAATCGGCACTTGCGTCGGGTTGTCTTTTTCTGAGAATAGCATTTATCCTTTCTGCAAAAGGAGCTATGGCATCAGTATCATATCTATCTGTTTCAAACGAATCTATATCACCTTTCAGATATTTCATGGCATAGATCATCTGGCAAAATGCCCTGGTGTAATCTGAAGGATTGTCTTTTACAACTTCCTCATAATCATTCCACGCAGGAAGATACTTGTATTTCATAAAACTATAATCCGGCAGATGCCCGGCTCTGCCATGTCCAAGATTCATAACAGAGTTTTCATTGCTCTGATAGAGACTATTAGTGTATGCGCCTGCTTCAAGGTCATCAGGCTGCGTAGGATTATGCTTAAATACGATCTTTTTTTCCTTATCCCCATCAACCTCATAAAAATATCCATCAGTATTGTTGATCACAAGAGAAGGCGTTCCGGCAAAATACATATGCGCCCAGGTATCTGCCAGCACATGCATTGCTATACCTGCATGCTGAAGTGACTTACCTTTTGCGAGTTCTACTGTTTTAACTACAAGTTCACTGTTAGGTCCACATATGAGCCTGTACTTGTTCATATACCTCTTGGTACGCCACTTTTTTCTGGCATAGAGATCTTTTGGCAAAAAATGAAAGGATGCCCAGATCCTTGTAATATCCTGCAGACCAATAATATCTGTTCTTGCATCCATCAGTTCCAACTGCAATTGCGTTGTAGCCGCGTATCCGGGAGCATGTAGCCTTGTCAAAAAAGATCTTGAACACAGATCCACCAGCTGAGCGCTATAACATATATCCATGCACTCTTCATGAGAGAAACCTGCTAAAAATGCGGCGCAATATGTAGCATAATAGTGAAAATCTTCCTGCATATCAGCCCAGCCTCTTCTTTTTTTCTAATAGTGAAATTTTTATAGCTGAGAAGACAATCTCAAATAACGCCAATGTAAACGTAAGCTCTACGAGAAACGCTGCAAATGACGTATCAGATAAATAAGATTCTTCATCTTGTGATGTGAAATAATATGGAAGCCCCATAACACTTACGACGAAATATACCGCAGCAGCTATCATAAGAACAATAGAGCTTTTTCCGTCCCTGCCACATTTGATGGCCTTAATACCAATAAAAATATTGATAGCCAAAAAAGCTGAATAAACTAATAATGTGAGGATCATGATTGCCATAGTTGCAAATTTACTGGATATATCAGTATCTGCATTCGCTAGATAAGAGTCCATATTTTGTCTGTTCCATAGCGTCAAGATCCATATCTTCATACATTGCCATAAGCCAAACAGTATCGTACCAGCGCCTGCTATAGTAAGATTTTTCCTATATTTCCTGATCTGTGCTTCAACACTCACCATAAACAATCCCCCGTATATTAATAAATTATACATCATTTAGAGTCACTGGGGACGTATCAAATTGACTCATTGCACACAATGAGTCAATTTGATACGTCCCCGCTGACTCATTGTACACAATGAGTCAATCTGATACGTCCCCAGTGACTCAATAAAAAAGGCTTCCGATCAACCGGAAGCCTTTTTAAACGCACATAGCGCTGAATATTTAATAAATTACAGTTCAATATTGTTTTTCTTGCAAAGCTCTCTTGCGCTTTCAACAGAATCCTTACCAGTCTTGTTCTTGATTGGTGCAAATTCATGTTCACGAACAACTTCGTAAGGAAGGCAGCTCTTAAGCTCGTGGATCATATCAAGAACCAGCTGCTCAAATTTGCAACCATTAGGTTCTTCTGGCTTTACAAGATTGCCGTTTTCATCAAGATATGGAATCTTCTTCTCTACAACATGGAGAGGAAGAGCACGTGCTGCAATCTCTTCAAGTTCAGGCTCATGGAAGAGGTAGTTGAGGATAACGCCATAGTTATAAGCAGGGTCCCCATTCTCATCCTTGGCATCCATCATTTCCTGTGACAACTCATAATACTCAACGATAGAAGGCTTGCCATCTTCAAGACACATAACACCTACACCTTCATTTGGAGCAGCCTTTTTAACAACCTTGGCACCTACAGATACACTGTTCACTACAGTAGCACCTACAAAGCAAGGATCAGCGATTCTCTGAAGAACGTTATCAACTGCAAAAATGTCGATCCATTCAATGCCTTCTTTGTGGAGAACATCGCCAAGACCAGCTTTTAACATAGATGAGAACCATCCGGCATTTCCGTTAGGAGATGTGGAGATGCGTCCCTTTTCTTCCATGTATACCTTGCCGTTGTAATCAGAAGCAGGAGCCATATCCTGTTTAAAGAATGTGATCTTGTCTTCAGGATATCCAAAGTAGTTGTGCTCCTTTAAGAACTGAGTTGTCTTCTCATGATTCTTTTCACTTGTCATGATAAATAAGTGAATATAAGTATTATCAGCGGCCTTTACAGTATCCAGAAGATTCTCGATTATTCTCTGGAAGATGTAAACGTCCTTGGTAATACCAATATTGTACATGCCCTTAGGATCGTCAGAACCAAGTCTTGTTCCCATACCGCCAGCCAGAAGACAAGCAGCGACCTTACCTGCTTTGATAGTCTCGATACCGACTTTAGTATATTCATCCTTTTTAGCTTCAATTTCAGAGAGCTGCATAGCTGCAAGTGGCTCGAACTTACCGCGCTTACCAGCTTCGCCTCTGTGCTTGCAGTTTTCAAGTACTGCAAAATCAGTCTGGTCAATCTGCTCTAAAAGAGCCTTTTTCTCATCTTCGCTTAATTCATCATAGTATTTAAGGACATGTTCCTGTCCAAAATCGGCCAGTTTCTTTTTAGCTTCTTCAAATGTCATATTGTAACCACCTTTCAATTCATAGCAAACTGCCTCGTTTATAGTAGATATAGTATAACATTTATTGTAGGTTATTTCGAGTAAAAGAAAATACACATAATATTGCTCTGTGATATAGGAAATGATAGAATAAATATGTTCGGTATATTGTAATATTAGTGGCTTTTGAGCATTTGTCTGAGGGGGCAAAATGAAGAAAAAAATATTGATCATAGCTGCCATAGTTATTCTTGTGGGCGCTGCCGGCGCCTTTCTTTATAATGATTATTCATCCCGCATATACCTGCAGGCAGAGACTGAGGCGGGGACCCCTATTAATGTAGATGATTTTAAAAAGAAGGAAACGATAGCTGCACAGATACTATCTGTCAATGATGTGGTTACCACGATCATAGATACAACAATAGTTGGCGAAAAAGATATTGTGATAAAGTCAGGACTTTTTACCTATCACTGTAAGCTCAACGTCATAGATACTATCGCACCAACAGTGGAAGGACAGGATGTGGTATTAGAGGCTGGTGAAACTGCAAGCCCAAAAGATTTTATCCTTGAAGCTGATGACGTTACAAGTATCGATATAGCATATGCCAATGAGCCAGATTACACGGATTACGGCAAGCAGACAGTATCTGTCAATGTTACAGATGCAGGAGGAAACGTATCTACAGTAACAGCTCATCTGACCATACAGCCTATCTATGAAGAACTGACAATAGAAGCAGGACAAGACATTCCCGCCATCAGTGATTTTTTATTACCTTCAACTGATAAAAATGCAGAGATCCAGAAGTGGTCGGGATTTGGCTCTGTTAAGACAGATGAGGTAGGAGATTACGTAGTAGTACTCAGAGTGGATAAAGGCATGTACGCAAGTACGATACATGTTCAGGACACTACGCCACCAGTCCTGGAAGTTCAGAATCTGTCAGGATATACCACCAGTAATTTTACAATGGATGACTTTATAACAGGGCTTGAAGATGTCACTGAGGTAGAGGTGGCATTTGAGACAGAGCCTGATTATTCCAAGATAGGAACCCAGAAACTTACCATCGTTGCAACAGATGGTGGTAATAATGAGGTCAAAAAAGATGTCACCCTGACCCTTGCAAAAGATACAGAAGCTCCGGTCATTGCAGGTGTTAGAAATAGAAGTGTATTTATAGGCGACAGCATATCTTACAGAAATGGAATAACTATTTCTGATAACTGCGACAGAGACATAGCCCTCAAAATAGACAGCAGCAATGTATCACTGGCGGTTCCGGGAACCTACACAGTTGTATATTCAGCCACTGACAGGGCAGGAAATAGTACACAGGAAAGTGCAACAGTAACAGTGGCAGAGCGCAGCTATGATACAGCAACTATCAATGCTCTTGCAGATGAGGTATTGGCTCAGATCATCACACCGGATATGACAGGCTATCAGAAACTTGAAGCGATCTACAGGTGGATCAAAGCCAATATCAGATACGAGAATCATTCAGATAAAACAGATTTTAACAGAGGTGCTTACGAAGGTTTGCATGACAGAAAAGGAGACTGTTTTGTCTATGCATCTACAGCCAATGCACTATTATCAAGAGCCGGCATAACCACCATGATAATACAGAAGATTCCTGCCAAGACCCAGCATTTCTGGAATCTTGTGGATATAGGAGAGGGCTGGCACCACTTTGATACAACACCTCGTCGTACACCACTTACATGTATATACATGACAGATGCAGAGCTTATGGCTTATTCCAATGCCAACAACCTGTCACATAACTATGACAGGAGCCTGTATCCTGTAATACCTTGATGAAGTGTTTTTTTACGGGGGAAAAAACATGGGGATATTGGGAGTAATAGGAGGCCTGGGGCCAATGGCAACGGCCTTGTTCATGGAGATGGTCATTGAGATGACCGATGCTGATAGTGATCAGGAACATGTCAAGATGATCATCTATGATATACCGACCATACCGGACAGAACCAGGCATATATTGGGGCTGAGCGAAGATGATCCTTCTGTTGAGATCATCAGGATAGGCAAAAGACTCGCCGCTGATGGTGTATGCGAGATAGCAATTCCGTGTATAACTGCCTCTTATTATCACAAAGAGGTGGAAAAACAGATCCATCTGCCCATAGTCAATGGCATCAAAGAGACAGGTGAGTATCTGTGCCAGGATCATGTAAGGAAAGTCGGCATAATGGCCACTGACGGAACCATGCAGTGCAGACTTTTTGATAAGGAACTTAGTAAATGTAACATTGAATGCGTATATCCCGATGAGGAATACCAGAAAAAGGTCATGTACCTGATCTACAACAATGTCAAAGCCGGAAAGCCGGCCGAGATGGATGTCTTTAATGAGGTGGTAGACCACCTGTTAAAAAAAGGAGTGAACAGAGTATTACTAGGCTGTACTGAATTATCAGTAATAAAGCATCAAAACCAGGTCCCTGAAACGTGCCTTGATGTAATGGAGATAATGGCAAGGCGATGCGTCAAAGACTTTGGAAAACTAAAAAAAGAGTGGGAAAACTTATGAGAACTAACGTACTTGAAGATCTGGACGAAATTGTAAAAAAGGTTCCGGATAAGATTGCATTTGCTGATGATCACACCAGCTACAGCTTTAAAGATATTTATGAGCACAGTGGAAGTATAGCCACAAAACTTGCAGAGGATGGTTTTTACAAAGAACCCGTCCTGATATTTATGAAAAAAAGTCCTGAGGAGATAGCATCCTTTTTTGGCGTAATAAGGTCAGGGTGCTATTATGTGCCTATCGATGAGGAGATGCCTGTCACAAGGATATCTCTCATAATCGAGAATTGTAAGGCAAGAGCCATGATCATTGATGAGTCTACTAAAGAGGCAGCAGGCAGGCTCGCCTACGAAGGCAGAATATACAGCTATGAAGAGATGCTTGGCACCAGTGTCAATCTCAAGACCCTCACATCGATCCGTGAAAAAGCTATTGATACGGATCCAATCTATATTGTCTTTACATCTGGGTCTACAGGTGTACCAAAAGGAGTCTGTGCATGTCACAGATCTGTTCTCGATTATATTGAACAATTATCTGATGTTCTGGGATTCAATGAAGATACCGTTTTTGGCAACCAGTCACCTTTGTATTTTGATGCATGCCTAAAGGAAGTGTATCCGACTATCAGATATGGAGCCACGACCTATCTGATTCCCCATGAACTTTTTACATTCCCCAAAAAGATAGTTGAATATCTTAATGATAAAAAAATAAATACCATCTGCTGGGTCGTATCTGCCCTTACTATCATCTCTTCTTTTAAGACCTTTGATAGTATAAAGCCAGAGTACTTACATACCATAGCCTTTGGAAGTGAAGTATTTCCTATAAAGCAGTACAGACTGTGGAGAGCAGCACTGCCTGATGCGACCTTTACTAATCTCTATGGACCAACAGAAGGTACCGGCATGAGTTGTTACTACAGGGTAGCAAAAGACCACGTATTTGAAGATCATGACGTTATCCCTATAGGCCGCCCGTTTAAAAACACAGAAGTAATGCTCATAAAACCAGATAATACCCTTGCCCGGGACGGAGAAGAGGGTGAGATAACCCTCCGCGGTACATGCGTTACCCTGGGCTATTACAACAATCCTGAAAAAACAAAAGAAGCATTTGTTCAGAATCCGCTGAACACTGCTTATCCGGAGATCGTCTACAAAACAGGTGATATAGGCAAAAGAGATGCCGATGGAAATCTGATCTTTGTCTCAAGGAAAGACTATCAGATAAAGCATATGGGACACAGGATCGAGCTTGGAGAAATTGAAAGTAACGTCAATCTCCTTGAAGAGATCAAGATGTCAGGATGCATCTATGATGACCAGAAGGGCAAGATAGTCCTGTATTACGTTGGAGATATCTCTGCCGGTGAAGTCACAGGCAGGTTAAAAGAGATGCTTCCAAGATACATGCTCCCTAATAAGATAAGACAGCTTAATGAGATGCCATTTACAGCCAATGGCAAGATAGACAGAAAACAGCTGAAGAACATGTATCTGAATGCATGAAAAAGAATAATAATCTCAAAGGAGAAAAAGTATGAAGGAAAAGTTGTTGGAAATCTTAAATGATCTGCATGAGGACATCGATTTTGAAACTGAAAAGGATCTGGTAGCCAGAAAGATATTGGATTCTTTTGATGTAGTAACTCTTGTAAATGAGATATGTGATGAATTTGATATAGAGATAACGGCAGATGAGATGATGCCTGAGAACTTCAAGGATCTTGATTCTATGCTTTCTCTGATCCAGAGCAAAGTAGATGAGGATTAAAGGATGCTGTTTACTTCATATTCATTCATACTCTTTGTCTTTATAGTCTTTTGTCTATACTACCTGTTGCCGCCAAAGTGGCAGTGGCTGGTTTTACTGCTTGCCAGTTATGTATTTTATTTTTTTGCAGGAAGAACATTTCTCATATACATACTGGTGACGACAGTATCTACATACTACGCAGCAGTTGGCATACAGGATAAGAGACAAGCTTTTGAAGAATATTTTGAAGCTAATAAAAAAAGTCTGGATAAAGAAGCCAAAAAAGAATTAAAGGAAAAGAACAAAAAGAGCCTGTTCCACATACTGCTTGCTTGTCTGGTGCTAAATATAGGCATTTTGGCAGTAGTCAAATACACCAACTTCATGATCAACAATATTAATGGTGTAATGGGACTTTTTGGCAATGGAAATACACTTTCATTTGTCAATTTTGTTCTGCCTATGGGCATTTCCTTCTACACATTCCAGTCGGTGGCATATCTGTTAGACGTATACCACGGTAAATATGAGGCACAGAGACATATTGGAAGATTTGCTTTATTCATAGCCTTTTTTCCGCAACTGGTACAGGGACCTATCAGCAGGTACAATGACCTGTCGCCCAGTCTGTATGCAGAGCACAGATTTGACAAAAATGAGATCTGTCTGGGACTTGAACGTATACTCTGGGGCTTTTTCAAAAAAATGGTCATAGCGGACAGGATACTTGTAGCGGTAAAAGTCCTGATATCAGACACTGAGACTTATGATGGCGTGTTTGTATTTGTTGGAATGATGTTCTATGCCTTGGAGCTCTATGCAGATTTTACCGGAGGTATCGATATTACCATCGGTGTTGCACAGATATTTGGAATTAAGGTAGCTGAGAACTTCCAAAGACCATTTTTTTCCAAAAATATCAAAGAATACTGGAAGAGATGGCATATCAGTATGGGAAGCTGGTTCACGGATTATATATTCTATCCGGTATCAGTCAGCAAGCCTTTCAGGAAATTAAATAAATATGCCAGGGCACATTGGGGTGAGCGCATAGGTAAGAGACTTCCGGTATACCTGTCATCATTTGTGGTATGGCTGTTGACCGGTATATGGCATGGCGCAAGCTGGAACTTTATAGCATGGGGACTAGGGAACTATGTAGTCATAATGATATCCGAAGAACTGGAGCCCTTGTATGACTGGTTCCATAGCAGGTTCAAGGTAGAAGGGACCTTTTTGTGGAAACTTGTGCAGGTGATCCGCACAGTCCTTATTATGAGCTGCCTGCGCATGTTTGACTGTTATAGGGATGTGCCACTTACCTTCAGGATGTTTGGCAGCATGTTTACTTCCTGGAATATGAATAGGCTAAGTGCACAGGCATTTCTAGGTTTGGGCCTGACTGTAGCTGATTACGTCATCCTCATACTCTCAACCATACTCCTTACAGCTGTGAGCCTGATGCAACGCTCCAGAAGCGTCAGAGCGCAGATACGGGATCTGCAGTTTGTGAGACGTATGATACTTTGGTGGGGATTGTTTATAGTGATCATATTATTTGGTGTATATGGCATTGGCTACAATGAGAGCCAGTTCATATACAATCAATTCTAAATGTGGAGCAGTGTCAGATGGCAAAAAACAGATTTGGCAGAAACCAAAAATACATAATGGCAATGTTCATGGTCCTGATACTTCTTTTTGTATTGCAGAGGCTGGTTGTCCCTAAGTATATGCATGGCATAGTGGAGGGAGCCATGATCGCTGAGTATTATGAAGAGGAAAAAGACCATGATGTGATATTTATAGGTGATTGCGAGTTGTACGAGAATATATCTCCGGCTGTATTGTGGACCGATTATGGCATAAACAGCTATATCCGTGGAAGCGCGCAGCAGCTCATATGGCAGTCCTATTACCTAATGGAAGAGACATTAAAGTATGAACATCCCGACGTGATTGTTTTTAATGTACTGTCAATGAAATATGATGTACCACAAAATGAAGCCTATAACAGGATGACTCTTGATGGTATGAGATGGTCCATGAGCAAGGTCAATGATATCAAGGCTTCAATGACAGAGGAAGAGCACTTTGTGGAGTATGTGTTTCCGATATTAAGGTATCATTCAAGGATCACACAGCTGGAACAAGATGATATTACATACCTTTTTGATAAAGAGAATGTGACATTCAATGGCTATTACATGAGAGTTGACGTCAAGGCAGCAGAAAATGTACCAACTGGGAAGCCGCTTGGTAACTATCAGTTCGGGGATAATGCCTATTATTATCTTGATAAGATGGTTGAACTGTGTGAAAAAGAAGGTGTGGAGCTGGTACTGGTCAAGGCACCAAGCCTCTATCCATATTGGTATGACGAGTGGGAAGTACAGATGGAAGACTATGCAAGTGCTCATGGCCTAAAGTACTACAATTTCCTTGAAATGACAGATGGTATAGGACTTGATTTTACACAGGATACTTATGATGGAGGACTACATCTCAATCTCTCCGGAGCAGAGAAGATGTCCAGATATTTTGGAGAGATACTTCAGGATGAATGTGGCATAGAGTCCAGACGTGGAGACGAGCATCTGGAACAGGTTTGGGAAAAGAAATTATCTGATTATAATGCAGAAAAAGAAGAGCAGCTGGCAAAGCTGGATAGCAATTAATATATTTTATGAGGAGGAGCATCATGAAAAAAATAAAATATCTGTCACTTATATGTGCAGGGGTGGTTGCATTGACAGCCTGCGGAAGCAGCGATGTCAAGGTAATTGAAAAAGAAAGTACTACTGGAGAAGTAACACAAACAGCCGATAATAATAATGTGGAGTCTCAGCAGAACGAGACTGAGACAGAAGATAGTGCTTCTCAGAATGCGTATTACTATACAGCAGAAGGACCTTCAGGAACAATAGACGTGACACCTGATATGGATATGGCACAGGTCCACGAAGCGCTCGGTGATGAGGTTACTTATTTTGAAGCTGCCAGCTGTGCTTTTGAAGGCCTTGATAAAGTATATACCTATGACCATTTTGAGATAGATACATATCCGGAGGGTGATGTTGACAAGATATCATCAATTGTATTGTTGGATGACCTGACTACTACTAAGGAAGGTGTTTATGTGGGCCAGAGCAAGGCTGATATGGAGAGTGCCTATGGAACTGATTACGACAATAATGGCAACAGTTACATATATACCAAAGGCGATATGCGCCTGGAGTTTGTCCTTGAAGGAGAGACTATCATCTCAATATCATACAACAGCAAAGTCCTGGACGATGCGGGCTGATGCGGCATGCATTACTGCTTTAGTGCTATTTGTGTTATCTGCACTTGCAGATGATACAGGTATTACTGGTATCAAAGCGGCAGCAGGCAGTGCGTCTCCAAATGGAACCATAGTACTTACAGCAGTCGGGGATTGCACCCTCGCCAATGATGACAAAGTAGAAGGCAGATCTGTGGCATTTCACAATGTGTACAATGCCCAGGGACCAGAGTATTTCCTGCAGAACGTGAGACCACTTTTTGCGCAGGATGATCTGACAATAGTCAACCTTGAATGTGTCATGACAACTCTGGGTGAAAGAGAACCTGCCAAGGACTGGTGTTTTAGGTCAGATCCTTCATATCTGCAGATACTTACATCATCTTCTGTAGAAGCTGTATCCTTTGCCAATAATCATTGCAGGGATTACGGTGAAATCAGCTATACAGATACCATCAATAATTTAAACAGCTATGGAATACCTTTTTCCTCAGAGAATTATACGACTGTTCTCAAGATAAATGGCATCAGAGTAGGACTGGTATCTCTGCAGGCAGCCTATAGAGCCAGCGATGAGGACAAGGACAAAGAGTATTATGATACAGAGGAGCTGATAAGACTCACAGACCAGTATCTGGCAGATGTCAGAGCAAAAGGCTGTGACATGGTGATCATGAATTACCACTGGGGCATTGAGAAGACCTCTAAGATCACAAGCCAGCAGACTACTTTAGGACATTACGCCATAGATCAGGGATGTGATATTGTGATAGGCCATCATCCACATGTGCTCCAGCCGGTAGAACTCTATAATGGAAAATATATTATATACAGCCTTGGCAATTTCTGCTTTGGCGGCAATACCAACCCAAAGGATAAGAGTACGATCATCTGGCAGCAGACCTTCAGACTATCAGAGGGCAAAATAGTGTGTGACAGTGCCAGAATATATCCATGTAGCATATCGTCAACAGATAGTGTGAACGACTATTGCCCAACATTACTTGAAGGTCAAAAAGCTCAAAAGATAATAGGTAAAATGAATCGACTGTCATCCTCTTACGGAGTGAGTTTCCAGGAAGATGGCGTGGTATCAGCAAACTAAAAAGGAGAGTCACCGGAGCGTGTCAAACTGAGTCACTGGGGACGTATCAAATTGACTCATTGCGCGCAATGAGTCAATTTGATACGTCCCCAGTGACTCAGTTTTTTGCTATATAACATTTTGACAGCTTGCTTTAACATTGCGTACTTGAAATAGATAGCATTCGCTTATAGAATATGATGTATAGCAAAACAAAAGATTTGTTGGCGGCAGAGGAATTGTCGCAGAAAGAAGGAAACTATGGCAATACTTGTTACTGGTGGTGCTGGATATATTGGAAGTCATACTGTTGTTGAACTTCAGAATGCAGGATATGACGTAGTAGTAATGGATAACCTTTCTAATGCAAATGAAAAGGTCATTGGCAGAGTAGAAGCCATTACAGGTAAGAAGGTGCCTTTCTATAAAGCAGATATCAGAGATAGAGAAGCTCTTAACAAGATCTTTGAAGCAGAGAAGATTGAGAGCGTCATCCATTTCGCAGGACTCAAGGCAGTAGGTGAATCAGTTCAGAAGCCTTGGGAATACTATGACAACAATATTACAGGAACACTTACACTTGTAGATGTTATGAGACAGCATGGAGTTAAGAACATCATCTTCTCTTCATCAGCAACTGTTTATGGTAACCCTGCATTTGTACCTATCACAGAGGAATGCCCTAAGGGACAGTGCACTAACCCATATGGATGGACCAAGTCAATGCTTGAGCAGATCCTTACTGACATCCAGAAGGCTGATAATGAATGGAATGTAGTACTTCTCCGTTACTTCAACCCAATCGGTGCTCACAAGAGTGGAACAATTGGTGAGAATCCAAATGGAATCCCTAACAATCTGATGCCTTATATTACACAGGTTGCAGTTGGTAAGCTTCCTGAGCTTAATGTATTTGGTGATGATTACGATACTCCTGATGGAACAGGTGTAAGAGATTATATCCACGTAGTTGACCTTGCAGTTGGTCACGTTAAGGCTCTTAAGAAACTTGCTCCTGGTTCAGGACTGAGCATCTACAACCTTGGAACAGGCGTAGGCTACAGTGTACTGGACATTGTTAAGAACTTCGAAGAAGCTAACGGTGTTAAGATTCCATATGTCATCAGAGGCAGACGCCCTGGAGACATTGCAACATGCTATTCAAGTGCTGACAAGGCAGAAAAAGAACTTGGCTGGAAAGCTGTCAACGGTATCAAAGAAATGTGTGCTGATTCTTGGAACTGGCAGAAAAACAATCCTAACGGATATGAAGATTAAGAGTTTTACAAGGCTTTATTTAGGCTGGTTCGAGTATTTATAATATCAGGTGTATATGCTATCATTTTGAAGTACGATAGTATATACACCTTTTTTATTAGGAGATGATATATGTTCAAACTTTGGGTAAGACAGATTAAAGATAATAGACTACAAAGAGATATGGTAATTGAAGATGATACAGTAGATACCAGAACACATAAAGTCATGAATGCTTTGGAAAAAGCCTGTTATGAGTTTGATCTGGAAAAACCTCAGTGGCTTTCTTCTACTATTAGAGACTTCCAGCTTCATTCAAAATGCAGGTTTACAAAGGACAGTTTTATTGAAGAAATAGATTTCGACTATCTGGAGATCCAGATTTTAGAAGAGGATTACTGATTGGATATCGCCCAAACCCTTACCTTAAACGAAACTAAAAAGATAAATATCATATTTTAATTATAAAATAAACACAATTTAGACACAGACTGTGCATATACTAAAAATCATAGAGGAAAAGAAAATATCATTCAACAGCAGGGGGACATTGTTGTTGGAAAGGACGAAAAAATGTACGAAGACAATAATGAGTTAAATCAAAACTATCAAAGTTCACAGACAAGCACAGGTACTACTAATAGTGCCAACAATGCTACAGGAACTACTTATGGAAGTGGACAGCAAAACACCTCTTATGGAAGCAATTCTTATAGCAATTACAATTATGGACAAGCTTCTAACACAAACAGCTATGGTTCATATGATTATTCAAGCCAGAACAATCAGAACAGTCAGTATAGCTACAATTCACAGAATTCCAATCCTAACTATTCTAATGGTTCTTATAACTATTCAGGAGCTAATTATTCAACACAGAATGGCAATTACCAGTATCAGCAGTCAGCACCTGTGAAGAAGAAAAAGAAAGGCGGAGCATTTAAGAAAGTTGTTGCAGGCGTATGCGTAGCAGCAGTTTTTGCTGGAGGACTTGGAGTAGGATATTATGGACTTACAAGAACTACAGCTAATACAGCAAATGAGATTTCACAGATTGCAGAAACAACTCAGAGCACTACAACTACTGAATCAAATACAGATTCACAGGTTAAGGCTTCAACAACAACATCCGGTACAGCTACAACTGTAGTAACAGACGTTACTGAGGTAGTACAGAATGCAATGCCTTCAATCGTATCAATCAATAATACATATACTTCAACAGCAACATACTTTGGACAGGTATATTCAGAAGAACAGACAGCATCAGGCTCAGGTATTATTGTTGGTCAGAACGATACAGAGCTACTTATAGTTACAAACTATCACGTTATAGAAGGCGCCGATACTCTTGAAGTAAGTTTCTATGATGGTGATTCAGATGAGTCTAACAATACATATGTAGAAGCAGCTGTAAAGGGAACTGATTCAGACATGGACCTTGCTGTAATAGCTGTTCAGCTTGAAGATATGACATCAGATCAGTTATCAATGATCTCAATTGCAACTCTTGGTGATTCTGATAGTCTTACAGTTGGTGAGCCTGCAATTGCAATCGGTAATGCACTTGGCTATGGCCAGTCAGTTACAACAGGTGTTATCTCAGCTCTTAACAGAGTTATCGATCTTGATGATGATACAACAGGAACATTTATACAGACAGATGCAGCTATCAACCCAGGTAATTCAGGTGGTGCGCTTCTTAATATGAATGGTGAAGTTATCGGAATCAACTCAAATAAGATTGGTGGTACAACTATTGAAGGTATGGGATATGCTATTCCTATTTCAACAGCTATTCCTATCATCAACGAACTTATGAATGAAGAAACCAAGATCAAGGTTTCTGAAGAAGAACAGGGATACATTGGTATTTCTGGTGTAACAGTAACAACTGATGTTTCAGAAGTGTACAATATGCCTCAGGGTGTATATGTAGCTCAGGTATCAGAAGGTGGTGGTGCTGCTAATGCAGGTATCCAGAAGGGAGATATCATCACAGCTCTTAATGGTGAAGAGATATCTTCTATGGAAGATCTTAAAGCTAGACTTGAGTACTATGCAGCAGGTACAACAGTTACACTTACAGTAGAGAGAGCCAATAACGCAGGCAGCTATGATGAGTATACTTTTGAAGTAACTCTTACATCTGCAGCAACAACATCTACTGATGATTCAACTGCTGGTAGCAATGGCGAGCAGTATGACGGACAGGCTCCAGCCCAGGGAGATCAGTCAGAATCAGAGCAGGGTGAGCAGCAGGGCGGAAATGGTGGCAGACACTAATAACAATTTCCACAGCACATTTATATATAAGGTTGAGAGCTTTGTAATATAAGCTCCCAACCTTTTTCGTTATATACTTGCTAAAAGCTCGCCGCAGCAATGAATTAATAGATTGTTTACTTGTGTGCATATTATGAGTGGAATATAATTTAATTGCGTGCATTTTTGAATCGCGGGTTCAAAAAACGCTGAAAAAAAGCCATTTACTTGGCTGTATATGAAATGCTTGGAAAGGATGTATTTACTATGGGTGATAATAAAAATAACGACAACGACATGGACTTTAGAGAAGTAGTCGATGGAGAAGTTGTAGATACAGATAATAAAGAAACTGAAGAGAACAAAACAGACTCTACTGATACAGATAATAAGGACAATTCCTCAGAAGATAAGGATAACCAGTACGAGGATGTATGTTTTGTCTGCAGAAGACCTGAGAGTAAGGCTGGAAAGATGTTCCATCTGCCTAACAATATATGTGTATGCGATGATTGTATGCACAAGACTATGGATGCAGTGAGCCAGTTTGATTATCAGAACCTGCTCAACAATCCTACTCTCATGAATGAGCTTAATAAGAATACAAGCGGATTTCCAAATATCAGTTTTGTAAATATGGACGATCTCAAGAATCTGGGTGGTAATCTTGGAGGAATACCAAATTCTCAGAAGATCAAGAAAAAGAAGGAAAAGGAAGCTAAGGTAAAACCTGAATTTGATATTAATAACATTCCTGCACCTCATAAGATCAAGGCAAAACTGGATGACTATATAATAGGTCAGGAACAGGCTAAAAAAATCATATCTGTTGCAGTATACAATCACTACAAGAGAGTAACCACAGGAACAATGGATGATATAGAGATTGAGAAATCCAACATCCTGATGCTTGGACCAACAGGAAGTGGTAAGACATATCTGGTCAAAACATTAGCTCGTCTTCTTGATGTACCGCTTGCTATAACTGATGCCACATCTCTTACAGAAGCAGGCTATATCGGTGATGATATTGAGAGCGTAGTATCCAAGCTCCTTGCAGCTGCTAATAATGATATAGAAAAAACAGAGCATGGAATCATCTTCATAGATGAGATAGATAAGATTGCCAAGAAAAAGAATACAACAGCAAGAGATGTCAGCGGAGAGTCCGTTCAGCAGGGCATGCTCAAACTTCTTGAAGGTGCTGATGTAGAAGTGCCGGTAGGTGCCAACAGCAAAAATGCCATGGTTCCTCTCACAACTATCAATACAAGAAATATCCTGTTTATCTGTGGTGGAGCATTTCCTGACCTTGAAGAGATCATCAAGCAGAGACTTAATAAATCCAGCTCCATAGGATATAACGCAGACCTTAAGGACAAATATGATAAAGACGAAAATCTCCTTCAGAAAGTAACAACAGAGGACCTTAAAAAGTTCGGTATGATCCCTGAATTTTTGGGAAGACTGCCTATCATATGCTCACTTCAGGCACTTACTAAAGATATGCTTATAAAGATATTAAAGGAGCCTAAGAATGCTATCCTTAAGCAGTATCAGAAACTCCTTGCTCTGGATGAAGTGGATCTTCAGTTTGATCAGGGAGCTTTAGAAGCTATTGCAGAAAAGGCTCTTGAAAAGGATACAGGTGCCAGAGCCCTTAGGGCAATCATTGAGGAATTCATGCTGGATATCATGTATGAGATTCCAAAGGATGATAATATTGGCAAGGTAACAATAACTCGTGAATATATCGAAGGCAACGGCGGACCTAAGATTGAGATCAGAAGCGAGATGCCTGTTGCAGCCATTGAGGAAAAGAAAGAGATAAACACTGATAATGCAGAAACGGTCTAAGGTATTAAGGCGTGCGAATATTTCGCTTGCGGTTATAGGCTCAATATTCCTAACGGATGAGCATTTAAAAGAGTTATCAGAGAGCAGAATGTTACCTGGTATGGATCATCAGGAAGACAGTTCCGCTCACTTAATTACATTTAAAAATTCACATAACGAAGGTGCCATGCTCAGTGTGGGAAGTAAAACTCCTGCACTGACCAAGGCTATATCTATCATTTTCGCTATAGCAGTCACAGCAATATTCCTACTGACTCTTGGAACGAAAGGCAAGTACCTCTTAAAGGCTGGACTTGTAGCACTTCTTGGAGGTGCATACAGTAATACTTATGACCGGATCAAGAGAGGATATGTTGTGGATTACATTAGCATCAATAAGGGAAACAACTTTATGAAAAATGTTGTCTATAACTTAGGAGATTTTGCAATTATGATAGGTGCATTGCTCGTAGTTATTGGTTGTAATTGAACAGAGTCAGAGGGGACGTATCACTTGATACGTCCCCTCTGACTCTGATTGGTTTATGCAGTAATAAAAGTTCCTGCCTTGCCCTTTAGAGCATCACTTATGCTATCGAGGGAAGTGATAAGTACGCTTCCGTCAGGGTTGGTTTCAAGAAATTCAATGGCAGCTTCTATCTTAGGAAGCATGTCTGTTTCGCCGAATTCACTATTTTCTATGAATTTCTTAGCTTCTGCTATAGTCATTTTTTCAATAGGAGCCTGGTTTTCTTTGCCGTAGTTTGTGTAGACATATGGAACAGAAGTAAATATTACGAGTCTGTCAGCCTTAAGGTCTGCAGCAAGTTTGCCTGCAATGGCATCTTTTTCGATGACAGCAGATGCACCCTTTAAGTTGTGGTTCTGCTCAATAACAGGAATACCGCCACCGCCACAGGCAATTACCTCTTGACCTGCATCAGCAAGGGCTCTTATAGCATCTATCTCAACGATATCAATAGGCTTTGGAGCAGCAATTATTCTCAAATACCCCTGACCAGGGATTTCTTTTACAAAATTACCCTTCTTGATTTCATTGTCTGCATCTTCTTTTGACATGAAACGGCCGATTTTCTTAGTTGGTGAATAAAAAGCTTCATCATAAGGATCAACAGTAACCTGAGTGAGGATAGTGCTGACAGTTCTTGAGATACCGCGACTTGTAAGCTCGCTTTTCAATGCATTCTGGATATCATATCCTACATATCCCTGACTCATTGCATTACAGACGCTCATAGGAGCAGGAGTGTAATCAATGTATATACGGTGCAGCTCAGTCATAGCTTTGTGGATCATGCTGACCTGTGGTCCGTTACTGTGTGTGATCGTCAGCTGATAGCCAGCCTGAACAAGATCTGCAAGGGCGGCAGCAGTCTTTTTAACAGCTTCTTTTTGGGCACCAGTCGTTACGCCGAGAGCCTCATGTCCCAGAGATACAACAGCTTTTTTATTTTCCATGTGAAAATCCTCCGAGTATAATATTTTAAAAAATATATAAGCAATCTTTTGGTTATCCTCTAGATCAAGGATATATCCTCATTATACTTTATCTAACTGCAAAAATACAGAAAAAACATGGCTAATACTATTGACATATTCATGGTTTACAAGCCATTAGAAAGAACTCATATCAAGTTATAGGCAATAGTTATATCGAGTCAAATGAAAAACATATAACTACAATTCCTACTAAAGTGGTATGATATAGACCATAAATCTAGAACACAATCGCAAATAGCACTGTTTGCTGGAATCGAGGCAACTATGAAGTTTAATACAAGTTTATTGCATGGCAAGTCTACCAAGAGCTATGCAGACCATTCAACATTACCACCAATTGCTCAAGTCAGTGCATTTGGATATGAGAGTGCACAGGAGCAGGAAAAGGTATTTCAGCATAAAGCTTTTGGTTATGCGTATACAAGAATTGGTAATCCGACACTAACAGCATTTGAACAGAGAATTAGTGACATTGAACATGCCACGGGAGGTGTAGCCTGTAGTTCCGGTATGGCAGCAGTTACAATATCACTTCTTAATGTACTGACGACAGGAGATGAGATCATTACAACATCCAATCTCTATGGAGGTACACTGGATCTTTTCAAAGACCTTGAAAAATTTGGGATTAAAACCAATTTTGTTTCAGAGTTAAATCCTGAGCAGCTGGATAAGTATTTTAATGAAAAGACCAAAGTCATATTTGGCGAAGTAGTAAGTAACCCGGCTCTGCAGGTACTGGATATTGAGACAGTAGCAAGGTATGCCCATGAAAGGTCTATACCGCTGATAGTGGATGCAACAACAGTAACGCCATATGTCATAAGACCTATCGATCATGGAGCAGACATTGTTGTTCATTCATCTTCCAAATATATAAATGGAAGTGGCAATTCAATCAGCGGCATCATACTTGACGGTGGCAGGTTTAAATGGGATTTTGAGAAATTCCCTGCACTTGCTGACTTCAAGCGATATGGAAATATGGCATATCTTGTAAGACTAAAGACAGATCTCTGGGAAAACTTTGGCTCATGTCTTGCACCGTTTAATGCATATCTTAATGTAATCGGTCTGGAGACCATGGGACTCAGAGTAGAGCAGATCAATAAAAATGCCAAAGCTCTTGCAAAAGCATTATCAGAGATTGATGGAGTAAAGGTAAGTCACCTGTCTCTTGAAGATCATCCATACTACGAGTTGTGTCAGAAGCAGCTGGGAGGATATGGAGGCGGAATACTGACTTTTAGAGTGGGCTCTAAAGAGAAAGCATACAAGACGCTCAATGCTCTTAAGTATGTGACTATAGCCAGCAATATCGGCGATGTAAGAACTCTGGCTATTCATCCAAGATCTACACTCTACATTAAATCAAGCGATGAAGAGGCAGCAGCCGCAGGCGTATATGATGACACTATAAGAGTAAGTGTTGGCATAGAAGACAGTGAAGATTTGATAGAAGATTTCAGACAGGCAATTAAGCAGTCTCAAAATTGATATATATTAGGAGGAAGAAAAAATATTATGAAGATCACAGTAGCAGGAACTAAAAAAGATTTTGAAGAGGGACTTACAATCAGCAAGCTGATTGAGCTTGAAAATGTTGAAACACCTGAGTATGTAACTGTTTCAGTAAATGAAGAGTTTGCACAGAGAGATGATTTCGATACCACTGTCCTGAAAGATGGCGATGAAGTAGAGTTTCTGTACTTCATGGGTGGCGGTTGCAAGTAATAGTTTGGAGGAGATAAAAAAGTGGGATTTACTAATGAACAACTGGAAAGATATTCCAGGCATATTATTTTAAAAGAGATAGGTGTAAAAGGACAGAAGAAGCTGTTAAACAGTAAAGTACTGATCATCGGTGCAGGAGGACTTGGTGCACCTGCAGCTATGTACCTTGCGGCAGCAGGTGTTGGGACTATCGGTATTGTGGATGCCGATGTTGTAGATCTGTCCAATCTTCAGAGACAGGTCATCCATAGTACCAATGATATAGGCAAGCTCAAAGTTGAGTCTGCTAAAGAGTCTATGCTTGCAATCAACCCTGATATTACAGTTAATACATATCACCAGTTTGTAACCAGCGAAAATGTAATGGATCTTATCAAAGACTATGACTTTATCATAGATGGAACAGATAATTTCCCTGCCAAGTTTCTGATCAATGATGCCTGTGTTATGGCTAAAAAGCCTTTTTCACATGCAGGTATCATCAGGTTCAAAGGACAGCTTATGACCGTTGTTCCAGGAGAAGGACCATGCTACAGATGTGTATTTAAGAACCCACCGCCAAAGGACGCAGTTCCTACCTGCAAACAGGCAGGAGTTATAGGAGCCATGGGCGGAGTTATCGGTTCACTGCAGGCAATGGAAGCAGTGAAATATATAACCGGAGTAGGTGAACTGCTGGTAGGTTATCTGCTGACATACGATGCGCTTACTATGGAGTTTCATAAGATCAAACTTCCTGCAAGAGGAAAAGGCTGTGCAGTATGTTCTGATGAGCCATCTATAACAGAACTGATTGACTACGAGCAGGCTGTATGCGAATGGCATCCGGGAGATAAGATCCGCGCCTGATAACGTGTTTTATGGAAAGGAATATATATGGAAGTAAAGCTAAGTAGAGCTGATTATGAAAAAATGTTGGATCATGCTAGAAAAGAACTTCCTAATGAGGCATGTGGCCTGATCGCAGGAATAGATGATGAGAATGGAGTAAGGGTTGTAAAGAAAGTATATCTTCTTACCAATATAGATCATTCCAATGAGCATTTTAGTCTTGATCCAAAGGAACAGCTGCAGGCAGTAAAAGATATGCGTGCAAATGGACTTAGACCATTAGGCAATTGGCACTCTCATCCTGAGTCACCATCAAGACCATCAGAAGAGGATAAGCGATTGGCATATGATAGCTCGGCAAGCTATATGATACTTTCACTTATGGATAGTGCCAATCCTGTACTTAATTCATTTCATGTTGAAGGCGGCATATCCTCTAAGGAAGATCTGAAAATTATAGAATAGTAGGATGATAGTCATCCATTCATAAATTAAGGAGATTGTAAATATGGCTACAGATTACGCAACCCTGAAAAAGGGTGGCTTCATGAGACAGAAGCAAAAAAATAATTTTTCTCTAAGACTCCGTGTTGTAGGTGGTCAGATGACAGCCAAGCAGCTGGCAAAAGTTGCTGAAGTGGCAGATCAGTTCGGACACGGATATGTGCACTTTACATCAAGACAGGGTGTAGAGATACCTTTCATCAAGCTGGATGACATAGATGCAGTTAAGGCAGCCCTTGCTGAAGGCGAAGTACAGCCTGGTGTGTGCGGTCCAAGAGTAAGGACTATCACAGCCTGCCAGGGTGCAGAGACTTGCCCTAATGGATGTATAGATACAGAGAATCTAGCTGTAGAGCTTGATCAGAGATACTTTGGAAGAGATCTACCTCATAAGTTCAAATTTGGTATCACAGGTTGCCAGAATAACTGTCTGAAGGCTGAAGAGAATGATGTAGGTATCAAAGGCGGAGTACAGGTACAGTGGCAGTCTGAGAAGTGCATCCAGTGTGGAGTATGCGTCAAGGCCTGCAGAAGCGGTGCGATTACTCTTGAAAACGGCAAAATAGAAATTGACCGTTCAAAGTGTAACTACTGCGGCAGATGTGCCTTTGGCTGCCCGACAGATGCCTATGAGACAACTCCAGGATATATTGTGAGCTTTGGTGGATTATTTGGTAACCGTATCTCTAAGGGTGAGCCTATCATCCCATTTATCGAAGATCACGATAAGCTCTTGAAGGTCTGCGATGCTGCCATCCAGTGGTTTGATGACAATGCCAACCCAAGTGAAAGATTTAAGTTTACTATTGAAAGAGTTGGAGAAGATAAGTTCAACAAGGCTATTCTGGATGCTTATGAAGCATAAATAATTAGAATGATAAAAAGTCAGTGTAGATATAGATTAGGAGGAACTGATATGGCCGATCTTGATTTTGAGATTGATGATGTTGTAGATATTACAGACGTTGTCTGCCCTGTAACTTTTGTTAAAGCCAAGGTTGCACTTGAAGAGCTTGATGACGGACAGATATTAAAAGTTCATATGAACGATGGCGAGCCTGTACAGAACGTACCTCGCAGCATCAAGGATGAAGGACATCAGATACTGAAACTCATAGACAATGAGGATGGAACCTTTGATCTTGTTGTAAGAAAAGTTGAAGACTAACTATCAAGTAGCCGGTTATAGATTGAAATTATAACCGGCTATTATTATAAAGTATTAACCACTATTCCTAGAGGTATAGTATGATATGAACTATCAAAATCGAGCAAGGGAAAAAGGGAGGATAAGAGTATGGCAGTTATACATGCAAATGTAGCACCGGATCGTGATGGAGATCTTGTAGCAGCTACATCCAAAACAAAATTAAGTGATCTATGGAAGACAGAAGATTGGCAGGCAGTATGGATTGGATTCATCATCATAGCAATAGGTGCTCTGGGAGTGATATCCGGAAGTTTTGATTTTAGTGCAGCCAAGTTCTCTACATGGGGCAATGGAAATAGTTTAATTGAGCAGCTGACAGCAGGTTTTTGGGGAAAGCTTGCACTTACAGCTGTAGTACTCGGCATACTATTTACAGTTGGTAATGCACTAAGGGGAGTCAGTGTTAAAAAATATGTACCGGCCTTTGCAGGACTATTTGTACTGGCAGTAATCGTAAGACTTATAAGTGCAGAATATACATTTAACAGATATCTTGAATGGGCATTTTTCGCACTTGCTGTTGGATTACTGATAGCCAATACAGTCAAAGTTCCAAACTGGTTAAAGCCGGCAGTTCAGACTGAGTTCTATATCAAAGCAGGACTCGTTATCATGGGATTCTCAGTATTATTTTCCAACATTGTTAACTTTGGATTATATGGACTTGGAATTGCATGGATTGTAACACCTGTAGTTATCATCTTTATGTGGGTATTTGGTACTAAGGTATTAAAGATTGATAATAAGCCACTGGTTATCACACTTGCTACAGCAACATCTGTATGCGGTACCAGCGCAGCAATCGCATCAGGCGCAGCCAGCAAAGCTAAAAAGACAGATCTTTCACTTGCAGTATCAATATCTATCATCTTTACAGTTCTCATGATGGTATTTGAACCTATCATCATCAAGGCTGTAGGCCTTGGAGAAGTAATGGGTGGTGCTCTTATCGGCGGTACAGTGGATTCAACAGGTGCTGTAACAGTAGCCGGAACTGCACTTGGTGAGACAGCTCAGACAGTAGCAGTATTAGTAAAATCTATTCAGAACATCCTGATTGGTTTCATTGCTTTTGCAGTAGCAATCTTTTTTACCACAAGAGTTGAGAAAAAGTCAGCAAGCGAAAACAAGGTAAGTGCAGCAGAAATCTGGTACAGACTTCCTAAGTTCATCATCGGATTCTTTGTAGCATCTATCATTGCTTCATTTGTATTCCAGCCACTTGTAGGAGCAGATACAGTCAGCAGCATCAACAAGGTCCTTGATCAGTACAAGAACTGGGCATTTGTTCTTGCATTTACAAGTATCGGACTTGACACCAACTTTAGAGAGATCAAAGAGCAGTTCCAGGGTGGAAAGCCACTTGTACTCTATATCGTAGGTCAGCTATTCAACATCATCCTGACATTTTTAGCAGTATACCTGCTGTTATCAGGTAAGTTTTTCCCACTTCCAAATCTGGTAGTAGGTTGATAGATAAGACATTCTGGTAGAGGTGAACGCATATGCGCAAGTATTCTAAAATAATAATCGGTATAATATCAGTAATAACAGTATTATCAGCAATATACATCATGGTGAACGGACTTGGACTCGTTGATAGTCTGGATTTTGGAGCAGGTGCATATTATTATGCGGATATACCGGGATTTGAAAAATATGTAAATGGGGATGCATATTCTTCTTCAACGCCTATGTGGGTTTTGATCGTACTATTTCTTATATGGGGTGCGATCATGTACAAAGCCTGGGTATGGCTTGATAAGAAATCATAAATAATCTTCTTTCCTAAAGCCGGGGGACTTAAGAAAACAGTTCCCCGGCTTGTTACGTGATAGCAGGATTTTATTTTACGTTAGTAGTTTACAGTAAAAAAGAACTTATATAGAATGAAACTGTTCATGAAATTTTTAACATGCTGGGTAGGTCAAGCTATGAATATAATTGGCATCAATTTCAAACAGGCACCTTTAGATGTGAGATCTAAATTTGCTTTTAACAGAGAAGATATACAGACCTTTAGAGAAGAACTCTTTTCTAAGGCTGATAAAATAAATCAATGCGTAGTGATATCCACCTGTAACAGATGTGAGATATGTATAGATGGTGATCTTAAGGATGTAGATTTCTTACAGCATTTCATATGTGAATATAAAAATATAGATTATGACAATGCAATCAAATATTTCAACGTATTTCTGGAAGAAAAGGCCATAAGGCATCTTACTAGAGTTGCCTGTGGAATAGATTCCATGATACTTGGAGAGGATGAGATATTAAGGCAGCTAAAGGATGCATATCAGGACTCTCTTGAAGCGGGAGCAACAGGTTATGAATTTAATACCATATTTCAGATGGTGATTGCAGCTGCCAAAGACATCAAAACCAGTACAGGCCTATCTGAAACCCCTGTGTCTGTAGGCACTCTGACAGCCAACCTGGTAGCATCCCTTCCGGGAGAGCACAAGAAAGTAATGATAATAGGCATCACTGGTAAAATAGGCTCTATAACCGCCATGAACATAGCCTATAAAGGAAATGTAGAGATCATAGGGACTTCCAGATTGCATGGCGTAAAGACAGCTGAGGCATCAGAGATATCAGAAAAGAGCTCAGTCAAACTGTCCAATCTGCTGGTTGATCCTAATGTGAAACTTATTGATTACTCTAAAAGATATGAGTATATAAGTGACGTTGATGTAGTCATCAGCGCTACGACAAGCCCGCATTATACAATCACCAGAAATGACCTTATAGCCCGCAAAGACATTAAGACTCCAAAGGTATTTATTGATCTTGCAGTTCCTCCGGATATAGACAGGTCTCTGGCAGATATTGAAGGAGTAGAGCTGTACGATATAGATTATTTCAATACTCTTGCCAGAAACAATAATCAGCTCAAACAGACCAAGGCTCAGATAGCTGAAAAATCTGCTGAAGAATGGGCAAGGAATATTGAAAAAGAATTGAAGATACACGACCTTATAGAACAGATTCCTGTTATTGAGAAGGCTGTAAATGAGAAGGGAATAGGCAAGCTCATATATTCCCTTCGTAAGATGGCAGATAAAGAGCAGGTAGATGGTATTTCCAAGTGGCTCACTGATTACGTGGGTTCAGTTAACTAAAGGCTGTGAGCAGACAGGGAGGAAGTAGTGGCATTTTTTCCAATTTATATAGATATAACAGATAAGCATGTACTCATAGTAGGCGGCGGCCATACTGCTCTTCAGAAGATAAAAGCGGTATTGGAGTTTGGAGCCATAATACACGTAATTGCTCAGGACGTAAGTAAGGAAGTGGAGGATATTAGCGGCAACCACCCTGACCAGATCAAAATAGTCAGAAGAGCATTTGTTGAAGATGATATCCTTGCAAATCCTGATTACTATTGCATGGTCGTAGCAGCTACTAATGACCGCCAGCTAAACAGTCATATTTCAGATATATGCAACAGGCACAGGATACCTGTTAATGTGGTTGATGATCCTGAGCTATGCAGTTTTATTTTTTCCTCAATATATAAAAATAAAGATCTCGTATGTGCCATATCAAGTTCAGGTGAGAGCCCTGTCCTGACACAGTACGTCAAGGATGTATTGAAAAAGCAGCTCCCCGACAATATCGGAGAGATCAATGAATATATGGGAAGAGTAAGGAGGCGCTTAAAGGATGAGATACCTGATATGTCAGAAAGAAAAAAGGTATTAAAAGAAATCCTTGAAAAAGAGATAAGAGAAGGCGGGAGAAATAATGAATAAGATCAGGATAGGAACCAGAGGAAGTGCATTGGCACTTAGACAGACAGAAATAGTTGAAAAAGTGTTATCAGAAAAATTTCCTGAGATAAAGCTGGAGAGGGTGATAATCACTACATCAGGAGATAAGAATACAAGTAAGTCACTGGCAACTATTGGTGGAAAAGGATTATTCATTTCAGAAATAGAAAAAGAACTGGCAGATGGAAGGATTGACATAGCTGTACACAGCGCAAAAGACCTGCCATCCAGAACAGATAAGCCCTTTGTGATTCCTGCTGTTCTTGAACGTGAAGATCCAAAAGATGTTTATATAGCTCTATCTGAAGAAAAAGACAGCTTGGCAAATAAGGCATTTAAAGCCCTGCAGGCTGGAATATACCATGAGGGTAATTACTCCGGGTTACGGATAGGCACATCTTCTCCAAGGCGTGAAAACCTTATCAAAAGGCTTTTGCCGGGGTGCGAAGTAGTATTGTTAAGGGGAAATGTCAATACAAGACTGAATAAGCTAAGAGCAGGAGATTGTGATGCAACGCTTCTTGCTGCTGCTGGTCTTAAAAGGCTTGGCGATGCGGTAGATCTAACGGGCTTAAATATGTTAGAGCTTGATACAGATATCATGATACCTGGCGCCTGTCAGGGAATCATAGCTATTGAGACCCTGGAAGGAACTGAAGCAGAGCAGCTTATCTCACAGATCGATCATGAACCTACTATGAAACTGTTTGATCTGCAGAGAAGGACCATGTGCCTCATGAATGCAGATTGTCATGATGCAGCCGGAGTATATGCAAGATATACCAATCCGGAAGAAAAAGAAATAAAAGTTTCAGCATTTTTTGGCGACTCTGAGATCATACATTTTGATTATGATCATGATGAAAGTGACGAGGAGCTTAAACAGCATATAGAAAAAATATTGTGATATAGCGGGGATAAATATGTCAGAACCATTTGTATATATAGCAGGAGCAGGCCCGGGAAAGCCTGAGTATATGACTCTTAGGACAAGTGAACTTATAAAGAGCGTAGATGTAATAATATATGACCAGCTGGTAGATAAGTCGGTTCTGTCTGCCAGTAAGGATGCCTGTGAAAAAATCTATGCAGGTAAAAGAGCAGGTCATCATTCCATGAAACAGGAAGAGATAAATGACCTGATAGTAGCCAAGGCGCTTGAAGGTAACAAGGTTCTGAGACTTAAGGGAGGAGACCCTTTTGTATTTGGAAGAGGGCCTGAGGAGTGCCAGGCTCTGATAGATGCAGGGATAGCCTACGAACTGGTTCCCGGAGTGACTTCTGCCATATCGGTGCCTATGTCTGCAGGCATACCTGTGACTAATAGAGAGATGGCAAGGTCTTTTACAGTAGTAACCGGACATACAGCCAAGGGAGAGATATCAGATGAAATCAATTTCGAGGCGCTGTCCAAAGTCGGAGGAAGTCTCATTTTTTTGATGGGACTGGGAGCTCTGGGTACTATAGCAGATGAGCTTATGAAATACGGGCTTGATAAGGATACTCCGGCAGCAGTTATCTCCAATGGAACAAGAGTAGATCAGTATGTACTCAGGGGCAGCCTGTCAACTCTAGCAGAGGCAGCTGAGAGTGATCCGAGAGTTGTAACCCCTGCCATAATCATAGTAGGAGATGATGCAGCTCTTGATTACAGGAGCCATTCAGACAGGGAACTTAGTAACGCACTTATATATAGCTGCGGCACAAATGAGATATGTCATAAGATCAAAGCGAGAGCTTCTGAAAAAGGCGCAGAGGTTGTTGAGATACCACTTTTGAAGGTAGTTGAGCTTCAGTCGAGTGAGCTTGCTGATGCAATAGAACATATTGAAGAGTATGGCATTGTAGCCTTTACCGGAAGAAATGCAATACAAGCTTTTTTTCATGAATATAAAGCTTCAAGGCTTGATATAAGAAAGCTGAGCGGTATCAGGATAGCCTCTATAGGTAAGTCAACAGCAGACTACCTCTACGAGGAATACGGACTTATCTCAGATATTATTCCGGAAAAATATAACTCGGATAGTCTGGGAGACCTGCTTGTTCAGGAAAGTCATGGCAGCAGAATACTGATCCCAAGAGCAGTAAAGGGCAGTAATGTCATAGCTGACAAGTTGACGCGGGCTGGAGCTGAATTTACTGAGATAAGCGTATATGACACTATCTGTGCAGAAGATATTGATACAACTATCAGAAAAGTCCCTGACAGAAATACTTACATAACATTTGCAAGTGCACAGGGAGTCGAGAACTTTTTTAAAACCGGTGCTGTGATAGATGGGGATATAGAGGTAGTATGTATCGGTGAGTATACTGCCAGAGCCCTTGAAGACAATGGAGTGCAGGACTATCATACAGCCGGCGTGGCAACGGCCGATGGTCTTATAGAAGAAATTATCAGAATAGAAAAGGAAAAGAAATAAGATGTACAGATTTAGAAGATTACGTACTAATGATGTGCTCAGAGATATGGTCGCTGAGAACGTTCTTAATGTTAAAGATTTTATATATCCTCTTTTTGTAGTAGAGGGCGAAAATATCAAAGAGGCGGTTGATTCAATGCCTGGTATCTACAGATATTCTATAGACAGATTGGATGATATCCTGCCGGAAGTAGAGGAAAGCGGAGTGTCAGGCCTCTTATTATTTGGTGTTCCGGCAAAAAAAGATGCCAGAGGTAGTGAAGCATATAACCCTGATGGAATAGTGCAAAATGCCATCAGATATATCAAAAAGCGTTGCCCAAGGCTGTTGGTCATAGCTGATATATGCCTCTGTGAGTATACAGATCATGGACACTGCGGACTTATAAGCGGACACACTATCTTAAATGATGATACGCTTCCTCTCCTTGCGCAGATGGCAGTTACCTGTGTAGAGGCAGGTGCCGACATGGTAGCACCATCAGATATGATGGATGGAGATGTAGAAGCCATAAGGGACGCCCTTGATGCCAACGGCTATGAGAATACTCCTATCATGGGATATAGTGCCAAATTTGCTTCAGGATATTACAGCCCATTTAGAGATGCTGCAGGTTCGGCTCCGGGCTTTGGTGATCGCAAGTCCTATCAGATGGATATCAGAAACGGCAGAGAAGCTATAAGAGAAGTAGAAAATGATATTGAGCAGGGAGCTGATATAGTCATGGTCAAGCCGGCTCTTGCCTACCTGGATGTTGTCAAAGAAGCAACTCAGACTTTTGACTATCCGATAGCAGTCTATAATGTCAGCGGTGAGTATTCTATGGTAAAAGCAGCTGCGCAAAATGGATGGATAGATGAGAAAAGGATCGTTCTTGAAAATCTCATTGCAATGAAGAGAGCAGGAGCTTCAATAATCATCACATATCACGCCCTTGATGCGGCTAAATGGATAAAGGAATAAAAAAATGAATATAACAAGATCACAGGAACTATTTAATCATGCATGTACACTAATGCCTGGCGGAGTTAATTCTCCAGTCAGAGCATTCAACGCTGTTGGAAGAAATCCACTATTTATAGATCATGCCAAGGGCGACAGGATAACAGATGTTGATGGTAATGAGTTTATAGATTACGTATGCTCATGGGGACCGGGAATACTTGGACACGCATATCCAAGAGTAATAGAAGCTGTTCAGAGAGCTTGCACAGATGGACTGACCTACGGTGCACCTACAGCCAAGGAATCACAACTTGCAGAGATAATCATCAGTAAGGTTCCCGGAGTAGAGATGGTAAGACTTGTTAATAGTGGAACAGAGGCTGTTATGAGCGCGGTAAGAGCAGCAAGGGGCTATACAGGAAGAGACCTGATAATCAAGTTTACAGGTTGCTATCATGGACACTCTGACGGATTACTGGTGAAGTCAGGTTCGGGCCTTATAACTAATGCTATTCCTGACAGTGCAGGTGTGCCTAAGGCATATACAGATTGTACTCTTGTAGCCAGATACAATGATGCTGATTCAGTAAGAGAATTATTTGAGAGATATCCTGACAGGATTGCAGCGCTGGTAGTAGAACCCGTTGCTGCCAATATGGGCGTTGTTCCGCCAAAGGAAGGATTTCTGGAATTCCTCAGACAGATCACTCAGGATAATGGAACTGTGCTGATATTTGATGAAGTCATAACCGGCTTCAGGCTGGGCATCTCCGGGGCAGCAGGCTATTATAATATCATGCCTGACATGGTCACTATGGGCAAGATCATAGGCGGAGGCATGCCTCTTGCAGCCTACGGTGGCAAAAAGGATATCATGAAGACCGTATCTCCTATTGGTAGCGTATACCAGGCAGGAACCCTCTCAGGTAATCCTATTGCTGTAACCGCAGGCCTTGAAACATTACATGCACTCCTTGAAGACGAAAGCATCTATGATCGAATAGATAAAAAGGCTGCCAAAATTGAAACAGCCCTTAAGAGTACAGGAAAAGTAGTAGTCAACCGTGTAGGTTCACTCCTGTCAGCGTTTTTCACTGACAATGAAGTAGTTGACTATGACACCGCTGCCACATCAGACACCGCAGCCTACGCACAATATTTTGGCTACATGCTGGAAAATGGAATCTATATAGCTCCTTCACAGTTTGAAGCTATGTTTGTAAGTGATGCCCACAGTGAAGAAGATATACAGAAAACGGTTGAGGTTATAAAAGCATATAAATAATTATGCAAGTGAGAGAAAATACTCATGTACTCTGGTGTCAGTGCCAAGTTCGGGGTGGAAGGAGATGCCAATCTGATTTTTGTATCTTGCGGCAACTATTTTTTCATCTACAACTGACAAGATTTCCACATCATCTGAGGCAGATTCTATGAATGGAGCTCTGATGAAAGTCATGTCCACATCTCTATGAGCACCGAAATCAGACTGACAGTTAAAACTTCCAAGCTGTCTTCCATAGGCGTTTCTTTTAACAGTAACAGGCAATGATCCAAAATAGACATTTGGGTCATTGCTTATTTTTTGTGCCAGGAGGATGAGACCGGCACAGGTTCCAAGAACAGGTATATTGGATGATATTAGTTCTTTTAGCGGCTCGAGCATATCAAGGTCGTTTAGGAGCTTTCCTTGAACAGTGCTCTCACCGCCTGGAAGTACAAGTCCGTCGAGGGACTTGATATCACTTTTTTGCCTGAGTTCTACAACTGAGTATCCAAGGTCACTTATCATCTTTTCATGTTCAATAAATGCTCCTTGAACTGCAAGGATACCGATTTTCTTCATCACTGACCTCTAGCCTCCATGATGAGCTGGATCTCATCTTCGTTGATACCGACCATTGCTTCACCAAGATCCTCAGAGAGACTTGCAATAAGAGCAGCATCCTGATAGTTGGTGACAGCCTGTACGATAGCAGCAGCTCTTTTTGCCGGATTACCTGATTTAAATATTCCAGATCCTACGAAGACGCCTTCTGCACCCAGCTGCATCATCAGCGCAGCATCAGCAGGAGTTGCAACACCGCCTGCGGCAAAATTAACTACAGGAAGCTTTTTATTATCGTGAACATATTTTACAAGGTCATAGGGAACCTGAAGACTCTTGGCTGCTTCAAACAGTTCATCTTCACGCATGGAAGAAATCCTGTTTATTTCTGAATTCATCTTTCTGATATGTCTTACGGCCTGAACTACATCACCGGTACCAGGTTCACCCTTGGTCCTTATCATAGAAGCACCTTCATTGATCCTTCTAAGAGCTTCCCC